>JBDIBF010000116.1:0-7258 GCA_039812765.1 Holophagaceae bacterium | reverse complement strand
GCCCTGCTCATGGACATCACCGGCGAGAGCCTCCTGACCGCCAACGGCGCCGCCTGGGCCCGGCGGCGGCGCCTGGCGGGGCCGGCCTTCCACCCCGGCCGCATCGCGGCCCTCGTGCCCCGCTTCGCGACCGCGGCGTCGGCCCTGGCGGACGGCTGGGCGGCGAAGGCGAAGCAGGGGCCCCTCGCCCTGGACGCCGGCGCCGCGATGGCGGGCCTCGCCTTCCGCGTGGCGGCGGAGGCCTTCTTCTCCAGCGACGTCGATGGCGACGTGGACGCCATGGAACAGGCCCAGGCCGATGTGCTGGCCCACTACTGGAAGCGCATGTCCACGCTCTCCGACTGGCCTCAGCGCCTGCCCAACCCCTCGCGCTCCCGCTACCGCATGGGCCTCGCACGCATCCGCGGCGTGGTGGACCGCATCCTCGCCGCCCGCGCGGAGAACCTGGGCATGGATCTCCTGGACCGCCTGCGCGCGGAGGGCGGGAAGGATGGCCTCGCGCCGGACGAGCTGCGCAACGAGGTCCTCACCCTCCTCATGGCGGGCCACGAGACCACCGCCCACGCCATGGCCTGGGCCCTGCACCACCTGGCGCGGAACCCGGAAGCCGCCCGGCGGATCCGGGAGGAAGCCAGGACGGTGCTGGACGGCCGGCTGCCCGGAGCCGCGGATCTGCCCAAGCTCGCCGGCACCCGGGCCGCCTTCCAGGAGGCCCTGCGGCTGCATCCCACCATCTGGGTGCTGGAGCGCCGGGCGATCCAGGCCGAGCGCCTGGGCGGCTTCGACATCCCCGCGGGCGGCAGCGTGCTGGTGAGCCCCTACGTCCTGCACCGCCACCCGGAGCACTGGAAGGAGCCCGGGCGCTTCGATCCCTCCCGGTTCCTGGACGGCCCCGAGGCCGACGCGGGTCACGGGGCCTACCTTCCCTTCGGGCTGGGCCCGCACACCTGCCTGGGCATGGGCTTCGCGATGGCCGAGGGGGTCACGGTGCTCTCGGTGCTGCTGTCCCGCTTCCACGTCACCGCCCCCGATCCGGCCCTGCCGCGGCCGGTGGCCGGCCTCACCCTCCGGGTGCCCGGCGGGGCGATGCTGAGCTTCGAACCTCTGGGGGATGCATGAGCCTGCGCCGCGCCACCGCGCCCTGGACGGACCTGCCCGGGCCCGTGGAAGGGCTGCCCCCGCTGGATCCCGCCCAGCTCGCCCTCCAGGCGCCGGACCTGCACCTGGCCGAGGAGGCGGGGCGGGGCCGCGCGAGCCTCTGGTGGTCCGACGTACCCGCCTGGCCCGGCCATCGCCTGGGCGTGATCGGGCACTTCGCGGCCGCGGACGCCACGACCGCCCGCACGCTGCTGGCCGCGGCGTGCGAGGAACTCGCGGCCCAGGGCTGCACCCTTGCCGTCGGCCCCATGGACGGCAACACCTGGCGCGGCTACCGATTCATGACCGACGACTGTGGCTTCCCGCGCTTCGCGCTGGAGCCCTGGAATCCCCTGGACTGGCCCGCCTGGTGGCAGGCCGCGGGCTTCGGCCCCTTCCAGACCTACCAGTCGGCGCTGGAGGCCCGCATGGCCTCTGAGGATCCGCGGCTGCCCGGGCTGGAGCGCAGGCTCGGCGCGGCGGGCGTCACGCTGCGGCCCCTGGACCTGGGCGACTTCGACGGCGAGCTGGCGCGCATCTTCGAGGTGAGCGAGACCGCCTTCGCCGCCAACGTGCTCTACACGCCCCTGCCCAAGGCCGAGTTCCTCGCCATGTACGCGAAGATCAAGCCCTACGCCCACCCGCGGCTGGTCTGGCTGGCGGAGCAGGCGACGGAAGCCGGCCCGCGCCCCGTGGGCTTCGTCTTCTGCGTGCCGGACCTGCTCCAGGCCCAGCGGGGGATGCCGCCCGACACCTTGATCGTGAAGACCTTGGCGAAGGTGCCGGACCGCAGCCTGGGCGGCCTCGGCAAGCTGCTCCTGGCCCATGTGCAGCGGGAGGCCCAGGCCCTGGGCTTCACGAAGGCCATCCACGCGCTGATGCACGACGCCAACCGCAGCGCCACCATGGGCGAGGACGCCACGGTGATCCGGCGCTACACCCTCTATTCACGGGCCCTGGCGTGAACCTCGTCGAGCGCCTCCAGGAACAGGCCGCGGCCCGGCCGGACGCCCCCGCACTCATGCAGCGCGGCCGGTCCTGGACCTTCCGGGAGCTGGAGGCCCGCACGGCCCGGGGGGCGGCCTTCCTGCGGGGGCTGGGCCTGGGCGCCGGCGACCCCGTGCTCATCTTCGTGCCCATGGGCCTGGACCTCTACGAGGTGCTGCTCTCGGTGCTGCGCATCGGCGCGGTGGCGGTCTTCCTGGACCCCAGCGCCGGGGACGACCACGTGGCCAAGTGCTGCGCCCGCATCCCGCCCAAAGGCTATCTGGGCACCCCCAAGGCCCAGGTGCTGCGCTGGTGGGTGCCCGCGCTGAGGCGCATCCCCCGGCGCATCGTGACCGCGCGCTACTGGCCCTTCGCCATCCCCTTCGGCCGGGGCGGCGGGAACGACGCGCACCTCGAGCCCCGCGGCGAGGAGGACGCGGCGCTGATCACCTTCACCAGCGGCTCCACCGGCGAGCCCAAGGCCGCGGTGCGCAGCCACGGCTTCCTCCTCACCCAGCACGCGGTGCTGGCCCGCACCCTGCGCCACGAACCCGGCCTGCTGGACCTGGCCACCCTGCCGGTCTTCGTGCTGGCCAACCTGGCGTCGGGGCAGGGGACGCTGATTCCCGACGCGGACCTGCGCAGCCCCGGCCGCATCGACCCGGCCCCCGTCCTGGACGAGCTCGCCCGGCACCGCCCCGCCACCTGCGCGGCGAGCCCCGCCTTCTTCGAGCGCCTGGCGGAGGGGGCGGAAGCGCGGGGGTTGCGGCTCGACAGCTTCCGGTCGCTGTACACCGGCGGCGCGCCGGTCTTCCCGGGCCTGCTGGCGCGGCTGCAGAAGCTCGCCCCCCAGGCGGAGGTCGTGGCGGTCTACGGATCCACCGAGGCCGAGCCCATCGCCGAGATGCCCTTCTCGGAGATGTCCGCGGACGACCTCGCCGCCATGGCCGCGGGGCTGGGGCTGCTGGCGGGCCCGCCCGTGGAACCCGAGATCCGCCTGCGGGTGATCCGCGACGCCTGGGGCACGCCCCTGGGCGAGCTGGACGGCGCAGCCTTCGCGGCCATGGCCTGCCCGCCGGGCGAGTCGGGTGAGATCGTCGTGGCCGGCGGCCACGTGCTGAAGGGCTACTTCGAGGGCCGCGGCGACGAGGAGACCAAGTTCCGGGTGGACGGCGAGGTGTGGCACCGCACCGGCGACGCCGGCCGTCTGGACGCGCGGGGCCGCGTGTGGCTCCTGGGCCGCTGCTCGGCGCGGATCCGGGACGCGAAGGGCGAGCTCTTCCCCTTCACCGTGGAGACCGCGGCGCTGCAGGTGCCGGGTGTCGAACGCGCCGCGCTGGCCCAGGTGAATGGCCGGCGGGTGCTGGCGGTGCAGGGCAGCGCCGATCCCGCGGGTGTGCAGACCGCCCTCGCCTGGGCCGGCCTCGACGCGGTGCACCGGGTGAAACGGATCCCCCTGGACCGGCGCCACAACGCCAAGGTGGATTACCCTGGACTCCTCACCCTCCTGGAGCGCCTCGAACGATGACCCCATCGCCCGTCCGATCCGTTTCGGTGGAGGCCCGCGCGTGAAGCGCTGGTGGACCTACCAGGCCGAGCGCTTTCCGCTGGCGGCCCACGGCCCCCTCATCGCGGCCTTCAGCTTCTGCGCGGTGGCCTACAGCGCCAACCTCCGGGCGGCGGGGTCCTGGCCGTCGCTCCGCTCCTTCCTGGTGGCCTTCGCCACCTCGCTCATTTTCTTCTTCCAGCTGCGCGTCGCCGACGAGCACAAGGATTTCGAGGACGACAGCCGCTGGCGGCCCTACCGGCCCGTGCCCCGGGGCCTCGTGACCCTGAAGGAGCTGGCGGTGCTCTTCGCCGTGGGCTGCGCGGTGCAGCTGGGGCTGGCCCTGTGGCACCGGCCCGCGCTGGTGGTGTGGCTGGGCGTCACCTGGATCTGGCTGGCCTCCATGAGCAAGGAGTTCTGGGTGCGGGACTGGCTGAAGGCCCGGCCGGTGGTCTACCTCTGGTCCCACATGGTGATCATGCCCCTCATCGACTTCTACGCCACGAGCTGCGACTGGACCCTGCACCAGGCGCTGCCGCCCCGGGGCCTGGAGTTCTTCCTCCTGGCCAGCCTCTGCAACGGCGTGGTCATCGAGCTGGGCCGCAAGATCCGCGCGTCGGAATCCGAGGAGGAGGGCGTGGAGACCTACAGCGCCCTGTGGGGACCCAGGAAGGCCGCCACCTTCTGGCTGGTGATGGTGCTCGCCACGGCGGTCTTCGGCAGCCTCGCGGGCCTGCGCACCCGCGCGCCCCTGGCCATCTCGATCGTGCTGGGCGTCGGCTTCCTGATCCGCGGGCTGCTGGCCCTGCGCTACATCGCCTCGCCTGTGCCGGGGCGCGCGAAGGCCATCGAGGTGGGCTCCGGGCTGTGGACGCTGACCCTCTACCTCAGCCTGGGCCTGCTGCCCCACGCCGCGCGCTGGCTCGCGCCCCTGGGGCTGGCCCGATGAGCCTCATCCTGCGGCCGGGCGACACCGGGACCGAGGTTGGTTCAGCCCGAGGGCTGGGCGGCAAGGCCGGGGCACTCGCGCGCCTCCAGGACGCAGGCTTCGACATCCCGGGCTGGTTCGTGGTGGCGCCCGAGGCCTTCCAGGCCAGCCGCGCCGCGGGCCAGGACCTCGCCTCCGTGCAGCCCCCGGAGGCCCTCCGCGCGGCGATCCGAGAAGCGCTCGAGGGCCTCGGTGCACCTTCCGACCGCTTCGCCGTGCGCAGCAGCGCCGGGGACGAGGACGGCGGCGAGCACAGCTTCGCCGGACAGCTGGAGAGCTACCTCTTCGTGGCCGCGGCGGACGTGCCCGCCCGGGTGGCGGACGTGTGGCGCAGCGGCTTCAGCGACCGCGTGCGGGCCTACCGCGCCGAGGCCGGCCTCGGCGATCCGGCGCCGCCGGCGGTGCTGGTGCAGCGCATGGTGGATGCCGAGGCCGCCGGCGTGGCCTTCGGCGTGGACCCGATCTCCGGCGACTGGGACCGGGCCCTGGTGAGCGGCGTGTGGGGCCTGGGCACGGCCCTGGTGGGGGGCGACGCCGACGCCGACACGTGGTCCGTGGACCGGGTTGGCGCGATCCGGGAGCGTACGATCGCGGCGAAGGCCACGGCCCACCGCTTCGATCCTTCGGTCCACGAGGGGGTCTCGGCACAGCCGGTGGACCCGGACCAGGCCGGCGCGCCCTGCCTCGATGACGCGCGGGTGGCCGAGGTCGCGGAGCTCGCCCGGCGCTGCGGCCGCGCCTTCGGCCGCCCCCAGGACATCGAGTGGGCCGTGGAGGACGGGAAGCTCTGGCTCCTCCAGTCCCGCCCCATCACGACGCTGGGTCAGGCGCCGGACCCCGGCGGCCTCCCGGCCCTCTGGGACAACAGCAACATCGCCGAGAGCTACGGCGGCGTCACCACGCCCCTCACCTACAGCTTCGCGCGCCGGGCCTACGAGGAGGTCTACCGCCAGTTCTGCCGGATGATGGGCGTCAGCGAGGCCCGCATCGAGGCCCACGCGGGCACCTTCCGGGGCATGATCGGCCTGGTGCGGGGCCGGGTGTACTACAACCTCCTGGCCTGGTACCGGGTGCTGGCCCTGCTGCCGGGCTTCCAGCTCAACCGCCGCTTCATGGAGCAGATGATGGGCGTGAAGGAGGGCCTGCCCGCGGCCTTCCTCAAGGAGTTCGAAGGGACCGCCTCCTTCGGCGAGAAGGTGCTCGATGCGTTCCGGCTGCTGCGGACGGTGGCGGGCATGGCCTGGAACCACCTCACCCTCCAGGGTCAGATCGAGGACTTCTACCTCCGCCTGGAGGAGGCCCTCGCCCCTCCCGCCGTGCCCCTCGCCGATCAGCGGCCCGACGAGCTGGCGGCGCACTACCGGGACCTGGAGCGGCGCCTGCTCACGCGCTGGGACGCGCCCCTGGTGAACGACTTCTTCGCCATGATCTTCTACGGCGTGCTGAAGGCCCTGTGCGTGAAATGGTGCGGGGACGGGGACGGCACGCTGCAGAACGACCTCGTGGGCGGAGAGGGCGGCATCATCAGCGCCGAGCCCGCGGCCCGGGTGCGGCGCATGGCGGAGCTGGTGAAGGAGGTCCCGGAGCTGGGGGCCATCCTGCGCGAGGGCGACGTCCGCGCGATCCGGCTCGAGATCGAAAGGCATCCGGTGCTGGCGGGGGAGGTCCGCGCCTACCTCGCGGCCTTCGGGGACCGCTGCCTGGAGGAGCTGAAGCTGGAGAGCCCCACCCTCGAGGACGATCCCTTCAGCCTCTTCCGCGCCATCGGCGCCTTCGCGGCCCGGGAGGCCACCGGGAACGAGGGCCACGCGGAAAAGGCGCGGGCGGCGGCGGAGCGGGTGGTCTCGGCGCGCCTAGGGTGGAACCCCTTCAAGCGCGCCCTTTTCGGCTGGGTGCTGCGCACGGCCCGGGCCCGGGTGCGGGACCGGGAGAACCTGCGCTTCGAGCGCACGCGCCTCTTCGGGCGGGTGCGGCGCATCTTCGTGGAGCTGGGCCGGCGCCTGCACGCCGTGGGCCGGCTGGAGGATCCGCGGGACGTGTTCCACCTGGAGGTGGAGGAGCTCCTCGGATACATCGAGGGGACCAGCACCTCGGACGCGCTGGCGGACCTCGCCAAGGTGCGGCAGGCGGCCTTCCGGGGCTATTCGGAAGGGCCGGCGCCGGCGGACCGCTTCGCCACCTGGGGCTGGGTGCACGTGGGCCAGCGGCTGGAGGGCGAGCCGGCCGCGGCGGTGGAAGGCCTGGAGGGCGACACGCGCAAGGGCCTCGGCTGCTGCCCGGGCCGGGTGCGCGGGCCCGTGCGCGTCGTGCGGGATCCCCGGGGCGTGGAGCTGCCGGCGGGCACCATCCTGGTGGCGGAGCGCACGGACCCTGGCTGGATCATGCTCTTCCCGGCGGCCTCGGGCCTGCTGGTGGAGCGGGGCAGCCTGCTCAGCCACAGCGCCATCGTGAGCCGGGAGCTGGGCCTGCCGGCGGTGGTGTCCATCCCCGGCATCACCACCTGGCTGGCGGACGGCGACTGGGTGGAGTTCGACGGCAGCAGCGGCGTGGTGCGGAAGCTGGAGGGCCCCGATGCCCAGTGAGATCCAGGAACGGGCCGA
>JBDIBF010000115.1:0-7321 GCA_039812765.1 Holophagaceae bacterium | reverse complement strand
GCTCGGCCTTCCGGAGGGCCTCGAGGTCCGCGTCGTCCTGGAGGGCGTGGGGCCGGTAGCCCAGGCGGTGGATGAGGGCGGCCACCGGGGCCAGCCCGGCCTCCGGGGCCAGCTTCACCGTGAGCAGGGACTGGCCCAGGTCCAGGCGGCAGGCCGTGACGTCCGGGGACAGGCGGGGCAGGCGCTCCAGGAGCCAGAGGCAGGCCACGCAGTGGATGCCCTCCACGAAGAAGCGGGCCTCGCCGTTGGCGCCCCGGTAGCGGGAGCGCAATCCCGGGCTGTCGAGGTGCCCGTAGGCGCCGGGGCGGCCGTCCACGGGGCCGGAGGGCTGGAAGGCGTAGCCCGAGGCCTTGAGGTCGTAGTACTCCCCCAGGCCGCCCGCCAGGAGGATGCCGTGGACCGTCTCGCAGCCCGCGCAGCAGAAGAGGCCGCGGCCCGCGAACGCCGTGCCGCAGTGGATGCAGTCCTTCAAGGCAGCGATGGGCCGGGCCTGGGAACCCAGGGCCAGGGGCGAAGGGGCGTCGAGGGAGGGCAGGGACATGGCGCGGCACCGGACGAGGAAGGAAACGCGGTGCTCACGCCGCGTCCGCCCGATAAAAGACAGCCTAGTCCGATAAGCCGCCGCGCGGCTGTGAGCTTGGTCATAACGCCCCGTGCCAGGCCCGCGCCGGGCGTCTTCTTGACCCTGCTCCCGGGCCCGCCTCCAATGGGACGGAGCGCCCCATGCCCGACACCACCGCCGTCGCCAGCCTCGTCCACGCCATCCAGCTCGCGGTGGCGCCGGTCTTCCTGCTCACGGGCATCGCGACGCTCATCTCGGTGCTGGTGAACCGCCTGAGCCGGGTCATCGACCGGGCGCGGCTCCTGGAGGCGCGGCACGCGCCGGGCGAGGAGGGACGCTCCGACCGGGAGGAGCTGAAGACCCTCGAGCGCCGCTCCCACCTCACCAACCGCGCCATCACGGCGGCGGTGCTGAGCGCCCTCATGGTCTGCGGGACCATCGCCTCCCTCTTCGTCGGCGCCTTCTTCGGCGTCGGTGTGGTGCCCGCGGCCGCGGTCTTCTTCGTCCTCGCCCTGGGCGCCCTGATCCACGCCCTGACCTCCTTCCTGCGGGAGATCTTCCTGGCGGTGCGGACGCTGAAGTTCGACGTCCGGGAGGGGACTACCGGGAATAGCTGAGCACCTTCACGCCGGTCCAGGTGGAGCTGAAGGGGATGATGGCGCAGATGTAGGTCAGGTAGGCGCGGCCGCCCTGGATCGACACGCCCCAGGTGCCCATCCCGTTCGCGGTGCCGCCGAATTCCTGGAGCCAGGCCGGCGCGCCGGGCACGCTGACGTCCAGCACCTGGAGGTCGCTCTTGCCGCTGGAGACGAAGAGGAGCTTCTTCGCCTGGTCCAGGGCCAGTTCGTTGGCATGGCCGTCGCTCGTGAACCAGGCCTGGGCGCCGGCCTGGCAGTTCCAGGGGTTCCACCAGGAGAGGAGCCTCACGGCGGCGGGGTTCGACACGTCCAGGGCCTCCACGCCGCAGTAGTCCACGGCGACATAGGCCACCGCGCCGTCCACGACCACGTTGTTGTAGGCCCGGGGCTTGCCGTTCATGACCGGATTGGACCAGCGCCCCACCTCCCTGGGACGGGCCTTGTCCGAGACGTCGAGGATGCGCAGGCCCCCCGCGTCGTAGCCGAGGAAGAGGGTGCCGCCCTGGAGGAAGATCCCCCGGGCGTTGACCTTCGCGGGGTCGGGCTGGGCGTCGGGGAAGTCCGGGGCCGGCACGAAGCGGCTCACGAAGGCCGGGTGGGCGGGGTCGAGGGCGTCGAGGATGACGAGGCCGTTTCCCATGGCGCCCAGGTAGGCATAGCGCCCGTCGGAGACCGCGACGCCGCAGCCGCCCCGCAGGGCCCCGTCGCTCCAGACGCCCTTCAGCGCGGGATTCAGGGGGTCCGACACGTCCACGAAGGCCACCCCCGGGGCCTGGAGATCCGTGCCGAAGTGGTTGCCGAGGGCCACCAGGAGCAGGCTGCCCTGCTGGCGGAGATTCATGGCGTGGAGGCCGCCCCAGAGGCTCGCGGGCAGGGTCCTCCGCAGCGCCAGGCCCGTCCCCGATTCGAAGACCTTCAGTCCGCCCTCCTTCGCCGCGACGTACACGTAAGGCCGCCCCAGGGCGTCCCCCCGGGCCGCCAGGAACATCTCCGCGCAGGTGGAGGCGGCCTCCTGGGTCTGGGAGAGGGTGAAGGGGGCCGGCGTGGACCCTCCGCCCCCGCTGCCTCCCCCGGAACCGCCGCCGCAGGCGAGGAGGGAGAAGGCCAGGATGGCCGGGACCGCGCGGGGAAGGCTGGACGGGCAGGGGGACTGCATGGGACCTCCTCGGCCCCGGCTCCCGGGGCCATGACCCAAGGTAGCGCCGGCGGCCGGCGTCAGCCCGGGGGGGCGACCCAGGCGCGGAGGTCTCCGGGGTCGTCGACGTCCTGCCAGGCGGCGCAGTCCTGGGGAACCGTCAGGCTCCCCACGCCCTCCGCCAGCCGCCGCACTGTGCTGGCGTGGACCGCTGCCAGGGACGGCCTCAGCCCGTGGCCCAGGAAGCCGCCCAGGGGTTGGGCGTGTCCGTCCTGCTCGGCCATGACCCAGCGGGTCGCTTCGGGATCGGCTCCGACCGCCTGGGCGTGCCAGGCCGCGAGGTCCTCCGCCGTCCACCGCACCTGGTCGCAGGGGACGATCCACCACCGCGCCGCCGCCGGCACGTCCTCCCGGGCGGCCCAGAGGCGCAGGGCCACTGCCGGTCCCTCGCCGGGATCAGGGTAGGGCTTCAGTTCCGGATGGTCCGGCAGCGCTTGGCCCAGCACGCAGACGGGTCCCTCGGGGAAGACCGCCCGGAAGACCTCGACCAGGTGCCCGCCCCACGATCCGCCTGCGGGATGGGGCCGGTCGTGCTTGGGACCGCCCAGGCGCTCGCCCTTCCCTCCGGTGAGGAGGACGAGTCCGGCGGGCAGAGCCATGTCAGGGCGCGTCATCGGTCAACCCTTTGGCGGCCTTCTTGAACTCGCCGATGCTCTGGCCCAGGGACTTCCCGAGCTGGGGCAGCCGCGAGGGGCCGAAGAAGATCAGCAGCGCGATGCCGATGAGGAGGATTTCGGTCATGCCGAGGTTGCCCATGGTCGTCCTTCCGGCGGCGTCAGCTCGCGGTGGGGGGATAGTGGCGGGTGCGCAGCAGCTCGAGGAAGGCCTGCTCCTCGTCGCTCTCGAAGTGCGCCTTGAACTTCCAGAGGGCGGTCTGGAGCAGGGCGCGGAAGTCCCCGGTCTGCTGGGCCGATTCCAGCAGCGCCACGAACTGGCCGTGGGCGTGGTCGTGGCCGTCAGCGGGGGCGTAGCCCGCCCAGCGCATGAGTTCGTCCTCGGTGCGGACGTGGGCCCGGGTCAGGTCGAGGAAGGCGTGGTAGACCGGCGCGATGTCCTGGCTGGTCCCGCTGCCCGGGTGGTCGAGGATGTCCTGCAGGCGGTTGGCCAGGCGGAAGAGGGTCTGGTGCTGCGCGTCGTAGGCCGCGAAGCCCGTCTCGTAGCGCGCCTTCCAGGTGATGAACGCCATGGACTCCCCTAGGCGGTTTCCTTCTTCGAGGTCAGGCGGGGCCAGACGGCCAGGTGCCCGAGCCCCAGTGTAAGCAGGATTCCGCCCAGCTCGGGCAGGCCCAGTTTCGGAGCCGCGCCTCCCGTGAGGGGCGGGAAGACCAGGAGGTAGAGGTCCAGCCAGTGGCCGGCCAGGACGATGCCGGCGGCCCACAGCAGCATGCGCTCGTGCTGCTTGGCCTTGCGGTTCAGCATCAGGTGGAAGGGCAGGGCGAAGTTCAGGACCAGGTTCAGGTAATAGAGGGGCGCCCAGGGGCCCGTAAGCATCAGCTTCACCGGTCCGATTTCCTCGGGGATGTTGGCGTACCAGATCAGCAGGAACTGGCTGAGCCAGATGTAGGCCCAGAAGGCGCTGAAGGCGAACATCAGCTTGCCCAGGTCGTGGTTCGGGGTCTTCTGGACGCCCTGGGGCAGGAGCCCGAAGCGGCGCAGGGCCACCGCCGAGATGGACACCAGCGCGATGGCCTGGAGGAACATGCCGGCGAAGCCGTAGATGGCGAAGATGGTGGAGTACCAGGCCGGTTCGAGGCTCATGATCCAGTCGAAGCTGGCGAGGCTGAAGGTGGCGGCGAAGGCGACGACGTAGGGCGCGGTGAAGAGCTTCCGCTGGAGCATCAGGCGGCCCAGGAAGATCCACAACGCGAAGTAGGCGACGATGCGACCCCAGAAGAAGGGCTTGTTGAGCCAGGCCATCCGCAGGTGCAGCAGGTGGTCCGAGGCGGCGTCGGGGCGGGCCCAGGGATACAGGGTGGCCGCGCCGAACCACAGGAGCAGCAGGACGCCCAGGGCCCAGGGCAGCACCCGGGGCATGGCGTGGGGGGCGGCCAGGATGGGGTCGCTCCAGCGGCCCGAGGTGAGGCGGGTCACCGCGACGATGAAGAGGCCGCCCAGGCCCACGTGGGTGAGATTGACGCCCGCCACCAGGAGATTCCCCCAGAGGCGGGCGCCCCCCTGTCCGGCGCCCGTGAGCAGGAGTAGGGCGCCCAGGACAAGGGCTCCGAGGGCCGCCCCCCGCAAGGTGCGGCCCAGCCGGATGAGTTCAGGGACTTCGCCGAGGCCCGGATAGGCTTCCGGCGCGGACGCGGAGGAGGCGTGGCTGCTCATGGCTTGGCTCCCGGAGGGGGGGCGGAGGCCGGGGCCTGCGCGGGGGTGGCTGCGGCCGGGGCACCCGCCGCGGCGGTCTTGGCCCGGGCCTTGGCGGCCTCGCTGATGAGGCCCTTCAGGTGCATCGCCGCGCGCCAGCGGTCGTCCGAGCTGAGGTGGTCCCCGAGGGGCTTCATGATCTTCTCGGGCCCGCCGAAGGTGGCGACGTGGAAGATGCGGCCCTCGGTGTAGGCCTCGTACTTGGGGATCATCAGGTTCGGGGGATTCGGGAAGCGGGGGATCACGCCGCCGTCGCCCTTGCCGCCCTCGCCGTGGCAGGTGGCGCAGATGCGCGTCCAGACGACCTGTCCCCGCGCGAGGTTCGCGGGGGTGGGCTCGAGGGGGTTCCTCAGCTCGAGGCCGGCCCGGACGGCCTCCTCCACGCCGGGCCCGAAGCGCAGGGCCGGAGCCTGGTTGCGGGCCACCGTGCCCGCCGGAGGCGCGTGGAGCACCTGGCCGCCCTTCAGGACGGCGCTGGGGTCGTAGGCCTGGGCCGCCACGGGATACATCATCCCGGCGTCGAACTCCAGGCCGCGGCGGCGGAAATCGCGGTTCAGGGCCGAGCCGAGGCCCAGGATGAGGGCCGCGGGGGCGAGGATGGCCGCCATGGCCAGGGGCAGGGGCACCTCGCGCTCCCAGCGCGCGGAGGTGTCCTCGCCGCGGGCGTCCTTCAGGAGGCGGACCGTGTCGATGGCGCCGTGCTCCGCCAGCAGGGCCGTGAGGCTGTCGAAGGTGTGGCCGTGGCCCATGGCGGCGACGAGGACGAAGCGGTCGTCGTTGGCGCCCAGGTGCAGGTCGGGGACCTTCAGCCGGGGCCGGAGCTTGGTGAGGGCGAAGAGGGTGGCCACGGTGCCCAGCCCCGCCACCAGGACGGTGGATTCGAACATCACCGGGATGAAGGCCGGGATGGAGATGAGGGGCTTGCCGCCGATCACCAGCGGATAGTCCACGGCGCTGGTCCAGACCTGCAGGGCGACGGCCCCGCTGACGCCCAGGAGCCCGAGCAGGCCGGTCACCCAGGGCAGGCGGGAGGGCCGCTCGCTGAGCGCCTCGTCCATGCCGTGGATGGGGAAGGGCGTGTAGGTCTCCAGCACGGGGACGCCGAGGGCGCGGAGCTTCCGCACGGCCTTCAGCAGCTCCTCGGGGTCGGCGAAGTCCGACCGGAGCAGCTCCGGGCGTTCGGCCATGCCCGCCGTGCGGCGGGACCGGCTGCTGCGGAGGAGCTCCTGCAGGGCGCGGAAGATGCGGCTACTGTTCTTCGCCATGCTTCAGCACTCCTTTCACTTCGCTGGCCGCGATCATGGGCAGCACGCGGCAGAAGACGAGGAAGAGGGTCAGGAAGAGCCCGAAGCTCCCGATCAGGGTCGCGAACTCGATCCAGGTCGGCTTGTACAGGGTCCAGCTCGAGGGGAGGAAGTCGCGGTGCAGGCTCGTGACGATGATGACGAAGCGCTCGAACCACATCCCGATGTTGACGAAGATGCACAGGATGAAGATGGCCACGGGCGAGCGGCGCAGCTTCGCGGACCAGAAGAACTGGGGGGTGATGACGTTGCAGGCCACCATGCTCCAGAAGGCCCACTTGAAGGGGCCCAGGGCCCGGTTCATGAAGACGTAGCGTTCGTAGGGGTTGCCGCTGTACCAGGCCACGAAGAACTCCGTGGCGTAGGCCAGGGCCACGATGCTGCCGGTGGTGAGCACCACCTTGCACATGGCGTCCAGGTGGCCGAGGGTGATGTACTCCTCGTAGCCCATGACCTTGCGGGCCACGATCATGAGCGTGAGCACCATGGCGAAACCCGAGAACACGGCGCCCACCACGAAGTAGGGCGGGAACAGCGTCGCGTGCCATCCCGGCACCACCGAGGTGGCGAAGTCCATGGACACGATGGTGTGCACCGAGACCACCAGGGGCGTGGCGAGGCCCGCCAGCAGACCGTAGACGGACTCGTAGTGCTTCCAGGTGCGGTTCGCGCCGTTCCAGCCCAGGCTCGCGAGGCTGAGGACGCGCTTGCGGTTCCCCGTGGCGCGGTCCCGGGCGGTGGCCAGGTCGGGCAGGAGCCCGATGTACCAGAAGACGGCGGAGATGATGAAGTAGGTGGAGATCGCGAACACGTCCCACAGCAGCGGGCTGCGGAAGTTCACCCACAGCGGCCCGCGGGTGTTGGGCAGGGGCAGGGCCCAGTGGGCCACCCAGGGCCGGCCCATGTGGATGATGGGGAAGAGCCCGGCGCACATGACCGCGAAGATGGTCATGGCCTCGGCGGCGCGGTTGATGGACGTCCGCCAGTGCTGCCGGAAGAGGTAGAGGATCGCGGAGATGAGGGTCCCCGCGTGGCCGATGCCCACCCAGAACACGAAGTTCGTGATGTCGAAGGCCCAGCCCACGGTCTTGTTGAGGCCCCAGGTGCCGATGCCCTTGGTGAGCGTCTGGGTCACGGCCCAGGCGCCCAGGCCCAGCATGGAGGCGGTGACGAGGATGGCGAGGAACCAGGCCTTGGGCGGCATGCGCTCGATGGGGGAGAAGACCTCCTCCGTGACCTGCCCGTAGGTCTTGTC
>JBDIBF010000114.1:0-7347 GCA_039812765.1 Holophagaceae bacterium | reverse complement strand
GGGCACTGCACGCGCTCGATCACGGGGGCTCCGGGATTTGCCCCTGAGCATAGGCCCTTTCCCGCCTGTAAGGTAGATCCATGACTGCCGTTGCGCCCCATGGGGTGCTCATCACCGTGGAGGGCGTGGAGGGCTCGGGGAAGTCCACCCAGCTCCTGCGCCTCTCGGAACGGCTGCGCCGCCTCGGCGTGCCGCTGGTGGCCACGAAGGAGCCTGGCGGCACCCCCCTGGGCCAGGAGATCCGGCGGCTGCTCCTGCAGCCCCACCCCTCGGGCGAACGCTGGTGCGCCGAGGCCGAACTGCTGCTGTTCTACGCCGACCGCGCCCAGCACCTGAACCGGGTGATCCGGCCCGCCCTCGAGGCCGGGCAGGTGGTGCTCTGCGACCGCTTCGAGGACTCCACCCGGGCCTACCAGGGCGCCTCCGGCGTGAGCGACCAGGTGCTGGACCGCCTCCACGAGCTGGTGCTGCAGCGCCTGCGGCCCCACCTCACCCTGCTGCTGGACATGGATCCCCAGGTCTCGCTCCAGCGGGTGGAGGTGCGCAACCTCGGCTACGGCGAGGCCTTCCAGGAGACCCGCTTCGACGAGGCCCAGCTGGAATTCCACCAGCGGGTGCGGAACCGCTTCCTGGCCATCGCCCAGGCAGAGCCCCAGCGGGTGGCGGTGATCCCCGCCCGCAGCACGCCCGCCGAGGTGGAGGCCGCCGTGTGGCACCGGGTCGCCCCCCTCCTGCGCAACGCGGGCTTCCGGGTGGGCTGATGTTCGATCCCTCCCTGCTGGGACACCGCGCCCTCCGCCAGCGCCTCCTCGACCGCGCCACGGCCGGCAGGCTCGGCCGCACGCTGCTCTTCGCCGGGCCCGAGGGCGTCGGCAAGCGGCGGGTGGCCCTGGAGCTGGCCATGCGGGAGCTCTGCTTCCGCAAGGCCGCCTGCGGGGTCTGCGGCGGCTGCGCGCCTTTCAAGGCGGATCCGCTGCCGGTGGAGCTGCCCAACCTGCTGCGCATCGCCCCGGAGGGCAAGGCCGGGCTGATCCGCATCGGCGCCATCCGCGGGGACGACGTGGTGGAGGGCGGCGTCATCGCCTGGGCCAGCCTGGCGCCGCCGCCGGGCTGCCACCGCCTCGTGCTCATCGAGGACGCCCATCGCCTCCACGGCCCCAGCGCCAACATCCTGCTGAAGGTGCTGGAGGAGCCGCCCCCCTTCACCCGCTTCATCCTCGTCACCCACCGGCCAGAGGCCATGCTCCAGACCCTCCGCAGCCGCGCCGAGCGCATCCCCTTCGCGCCCCTGGCGCCTGGCGAGGCCTGGGCCATCGCCGAGCGCCAGGGCTGGAAGTCCGCGGAGCGCGCCGCCTGGAGCGCCCTGTCGGAAGGCACCCTGCGCTACCTGGACGAAGGGGACTTCGCCCGGGCGGTGGCCCAGATGGGCGCCTGGATCGCCCTGGCCCGAGGGGTGGCCTTCCGGGAGGCGGCCGAGCCCCTGCTGCCGGACAAGGAGGCCGACCTCGGCCAGCCCGAACAGCTCCGCCAGGCCCTGGAACTGCTGCTGCGCCTGCTCGCCGAAGTGGCGCGGACGCGGGCGGGCGCGCCTCCGGCCCTGGCGGGCTGGGAGGAGGACGTGCGGACCCTGGCCGCCTCGCCCCTGGCCTTGAAGCCCGTGGAGGACCTGGCCTTCGAGGCCCTGCGGCACCTCGCCCGCAATCCCCAGGCGGACTTGCTGCTGCGGGAGGTCGCCCTGGCCCTCCGGGTGGCCTGAGCGGCCCCGGGAAAAAACGCGAAGAAGCCTCCCCTTGCGAGGCATGGCACACTGCGAGGCACCCACCCAGGAGCCGCGCATGCGCCGAATCCTCGCCTCCGCCACCCTGCTGCTCGCGGCGGGCTCCGCCCCGGCGGCGGCCCCCCGGCTCTTCCGCACACCGGCCCTGAGCCGCACCGCCATCGCCTTCGCCCACGCCGGCGACCTCTGGATCGTGCCCCGGGAGGGCGGCGAGGCCCGGCGCCTCACCACCGGGGCCGGCGTGGAGTCCATGCCCTGGTTCTCCCCCGACGGCAGCCAGGTGGCCTTCACCGCGGACTACGACGGGAACACCGACGTCTACGTGGTGAGCGCCGCGGGGGGCACGCCCCGCCGCCTCACCTGGCACCCCGGCCCCGACATCGCCGAGGGCTGGACCCCGGACGGGAAGGCCGTGATCTTCGCGTCGGGCCGCGCCACCGCCACGCGCACCCAGCAGCTCTACACCCTGCGCCTGGACCAGGCCCTGCCCCAGCCCCTGCCCGTGCCCTCGGCCGTGGAAGGCGCCCTCTCCCCGGACGGCCAGCGCCTCGCCTACGTGCCCCACCGCCGGGCCTTCACCGCGTGGAAGCGCTACCGGGGCGGCACGGCCAGCCCGATCTGGATCGCGGACCTGAAGGACTCGAGCATCACCAAGATCCCCCGGAACGGCTCCAACGACGTCTGCCCCATGTGGGTGGACGGCAAGGTCTTCTTCCTCTCGGACCGGGAGGGCCCCTTCGCCCTCTACGCCTACGACCCGGCCTCGGGGAAGGTGGAGGCCAAGGCGCCGAACCGGGGCCTCGACTTCAAGCACGCCAGCGCGGGGCCCGGCGGGATCGTGATCGAGCAGTTCGGCGCCATCCACCTCTACGACCCGGCCACGGGATCCCTGAAGCCCGTGCCCATCACCCTCGCCGGGGACCTGCCCGGCGTGCGGCCCCGCTTCGAGAAGGTCGCGACCCGGCTCACCACCGGCGCCATCTCGCCCACCGGCATGCGCGCGGTCTTCGAGGCCCGGGGCGAGATCCTCACGGTGCCCGCGGAGAAGGGCGTCATCCGGAACCTCACCCAGACGCCGGGCGTCATGGAGCGCAGCCCGGCCTGGTCCCCGGACGGGAAGTCCATCGCCTACTTCTCCGACGCCAGCGGCGAGTACGCCGTGCACGTCAAGGGCCAGGACGGCCTCGGCGAGGCGCGGGCCTACCCGCTGCCCGCGGGCTTCTACTACAACCTCGCCTGGTCGCCGGACGCGAAGAAGCTCGCCTTCTCCGACAAGGGGCTGGGCATCTGGGTCCTGGACCTGGAGACCGGCAAGGCCCGGCAGGTGGACCGCACGCTCCGGGCCTCCCGGCCGGTCCTGCGCTGGTCCCCGGACAGCCGCTGGCTCACCTACGTGAAGAGCCTGGCCAACGCCTACGACGCCGTCTTCGTGCTGGGCCTCGAGGACGGCGTGGCCCACCAGGTGACCGACGGCCTGAGCGACGCGGACAGCCCGGTCTTCGACCCCTCGGGCCGCCACCTCTACTTCACGAGCAGCACCAATGTCGGGCCCGCGGTCTTCGGCTTCGACATGACCTCCTATCCCCACCGGCCCACCTTCGGCGTGCGCGTGGCCGTGCTGCGGAAGGGCGACCCCTCGCCCTTCGCGCCGGAGAGCGACGAGGAGGGCGCGAAGAAGGAGGACGGCGAGAAGAAGGCCGACGGCGCGAAGAAGGAGGACGGAGACAAGAAGCCCGACGGCGAGAAGAAGCCCGACGGCGAGAAGAAGCCCGAGGAGAAGAAGGCCGCGCCGGTGGTCATCGACTTCGAGGGCCTGGACCAGCGCATCCTGGCCGCGCCCATCCCCGAGCGGCCCATTCAGGGCATCGCGGTCTCGAAGAAGGAGCTCTACCTCCTCGAGACCGTGGCGGGGCGCCTGGATCCGCCCACCGGCGCGGCCCTGCACAGGTTCGACCTGGCCAAGCGCAAGCTCGAGAAGGTCATGGACGACGTGCGCAGCTTCGACCTCTCCTTCAACGGGGAGAAGATGCTGGTGCGCCAGGGCGAGGCCAACTGGTTCATCGTGCCCGCGGGCCAGGCGCCCAAGCCCCCCGAAGGCCGCCTCAAGATGGAGGACGCCGAGGTCCGCGTGGATCCGAGGGCCGAGTGGGCCCAGATGTACCGCGAGACCTGGCGCCTGGAGCGGGACTTCTTCTACGACCCCAACCACCACGGCCTGGACCTGAAGGCGGCCGAGGCGAAGTACGCGCCCTACGTGGAGGGGCTCGCCCACCGGACGGACCTGAACGTCCTCTTCCAGGAGATGCTGGGCGAGCTCACCGTGGGCCACCTCTACGTGGGCGGCGGGGACGCTCCCGGCGCCAAGGCCGTGCCCGGCGGGCTCCTCGGCGCGGACTTCGAGGTGGACCGGGGCCGCTACCGCTTCGCCAAGGTCTACGCCGGCGAGAATTGGAACCCCGCGACCCGCGCGCCCCTCACCCAGCCCGGGTCGGAGGTGAAGGCGGGCGAGTACCTCCTGGCGGTGAACGGCCGGGAGCTCGCCAGCGACCAGAGCCCCTACGCCCCCTTCGAGAACACCGCCGGCAAGGAGGTCGTGATCCGCGTGGGCCCCGATCCGGGCGGCGCCGGCGCCCGGAACGTGAAGGTGGTGCCCGTGGCCTCGGAGACCGCCCTGCGAAACCTGGACTGGATCGAGGGGAACCGCCGCACCGTGGAGCGCCTGAGCGGCGGCAAGCTGGCCTACGTGTGGCTGCCGAACACCAGCAACGCCGGTTACGTGAACTTCAACCGCTACTGGTTCCCGCAGCTCGACAAGCAGGGCGCGGTCATCGACGAGCGCCACAACGGCGGCGGCAGCGCGGCGGACTACTTCATCGACTACCTGAAGAAGCCCGTGAACAGCTACTGGGCCGTGCGGGACGGCCTGGGCTTCCGCCAGCCCTTCGGGACGATGCCCGGGCCCAAGGCCATGCTCATCGACGAGGACGCCGGCAGCGGCGGCGACTACCTGCCCTGGCTCTTCCGGCGGGAGAAGCTCGGGCCCCTGGTGGGCACCCGCACCTGGGGCGGCCTCGTGGGCATCGGCGGCTATCCCGTGCTCATGGACGGCGGCACCGTGACGGCGCCCCACTTCGCCTTCTTCACCCCCGAGGGCCAGTTCGACGTGGAGAACAAGGGCGTGGCGCCGGACGTCGAGGTGGACCTGGATCCCAAGGCCTGGCGCGAGGGCCGGGACGCGCAGCTGGAGAAGGCCGTGGCGCTGGTGATGGAGGCCCTCAAGGCCCACCCGCCCGTGCCCGTGCCCAAGCCGGTCTATCCCAACTACCATCGCTGAGCCCACCCCGTCACGGGGTTCCGGTGCCGGTCATCCCAGGCCCCGATCCCTCTGGAGTCCCCCATGGCGAGAACCATCGCATCCCTTCTGGCCCTGCTCCTCCTCGCGGCCCTGCCGGCCCCGGCCCAGGCGCCCACGACCCTGAAGGCCTACTTCCCGCCGGAGTCCGGTGTGCGCTCGGGCGGGGTGCGCATGGTTCCGATCAAGACCCCCAAGGGCGAGTTCAAGGTCTGGACCAAGCGCGTCGGATCCAATCCCCGCCTCAAGGTGCTGCTCCTCCACGGCGGGCCCGGCGCCACCCACGAGTACTTCGAGTCCTTCGAAGGATTCCTGCCCGCCGAGGGCGTGGAGTTCATCTACTACGACCAGCTCGGCTCGGCCTTCTCGGACCAGCCCAAGGACAAGGACCTCTGGACCCTGGACCGCTTCGTGGACGAGGTGGAGCAGGTGCGGAAGGCGCTCGGCCTGTCGAAGGACAACTTCGTGCTCCTGGGCTCGTCCTGGGGCGGCATCCTCGCCGTGGAGTACGCCCTGAAGCACGGCCAGAACCTGAAGGGCCTCGTCATCTCCAACATGATGATGAGCATCCCCGCCTACAACCGTTACGCCGACGAGGTGCTGGCGAAGCAGATGGATCCGGCGGTGGTGAAGGAGATCAAGGCGCTGGAGGCGGCGGGGAAGCACGACGACCCGCGCTACGAGGCCCTGCTCATGCCCCACTTCTACGCCCACCACATCTGCCGCCTGCCCGAGTGGCCCGACGCGGTGGTGCGCTCCTTCGCCAAGCTCAACAAGGAGATTTACGTCCTCATGCAGGGTCCCAGCGAGTTCGGGGCCTCCGGCCTCCTCGAGCAGTGGGACCGCAAGGCCGACCTCGGCAAGCTCGCCATGCCCACCCTCGTCATCGGCGCCGCGAACGACACCATGGATCCCGCCCACATGAGGTGGGTCTCCACCCAGGTGAAGCAGGGCAGCTTCCTGCTCTGCCCCAAGGGCAGCCACCTGGCCATGTGGGACGACCAGGAGGCCTACTTCGGGGGCCTGCTGCGGTGGCTGAAGGCCGTGGACGCGGGGCAGGGCAAGGTCGCGTTCTGAGCCCGCCTCAGGGCTTCAGGCGCGCGGCCACATAGGCCTTCACCGCGGCCTCGGTGGCGGGGCTGTGGAGGCCCGCCTTCTTCGCGAGGGCGAGGGCGGCCTCCGGCGCCATGCCCTCGTCCAGGGTCCAGACCGTGTACAGGGCGCCAGCGACCCGGTTGCCGGAGGCGCAGTGGAGGAGCACGGCGCCGGGTCCTTTGGGGAGGGCGCGGAAGGCAGCGCGGAAGGCGTCCAGGGTCTTGGCGTCCGGCTCCCGGCCCATTGGGCAGCGGGAGTAGCGGACCCCCTGCGCTTCGAGAAACTTCTGGTCCGCCGCGAAGTCCACCTCGCCGTCCAGGCGCAGGTTCAGCACAGTCGTCACCCCCCGGGCCTTGAGGGCCGCCAGCATCTCCGGCGTGGTGGCGCCCGCCACGAAGAGCCCGGGCTTCGCCTCCACGGCGCCGGGGATGGGGGCGGTCGGCGCGGGGACCTGGATCGTGAGGGCGGGCAGGGTGGCGAGCAGGGCGGGGTGCATCGGGACTCCGGAGGACGGCCGTCTAGGCGAGGCCGGGCGTGGCGGGGCTCACGGCAGGCCCAGGAGCTTGCAGCCCGTGAAGGCGGCGAGGGCGAGGCAGGCCATCAGGCCGGCCCAGCCCGCCACCCGCAGGGCCGGCGAGTCCGGTACCGGCAGGCCGCCCTCGGGATCGCGGAAGACCCACGCGCCGAGCAGGGCGCCCGTGAGCAGGCCGCCCCCGTGCCCAGCGTTGTCGATCACCGCCCAGGCCAGCGCGCCGAAGACCGCCATGAGGCCGATGCTGCGGAGCATGCTCCGGCCGAGGTCCGGAGGCAGCAAGGCGCGCCGGCGCCAGCCCATCACCGCAAGGAAGCCCAGCAGGCCCATCAGGCCCCCCGAGGCCCCGACGCTGGTGGCCTGCG
This sequence comes from Holophagaceae bacterium, assembly GCA_039812765.1. GTDB lineage: Bacteria > Acidobacteriota > Holophagae > Holophagales > Holophagaceae > JADJVL01. The sequence continues at coordinate 226 of JBDIBF010000114.1, read as the reverse complement.
GAAGCAGGAGGAGGCTCGCGAGGCTGCCGCCCAGGGCGCTGAGCAGCCAGACGAGGGGCAGCAGGTGCCGGCTGGCGCTGCGCTCCACGAGCGGCGAGAGGCTCAGCCAGGCCGAGACGTTCATGAAGATGTGCATGAGGTTGCCGTGCAGCATGGTCCCCGTCAGCAGCCTCCACGGCTCGCCGGCCAGGACCCTGGGCTTGACGAGGGCCGCCCGCGCGACGGC
>JBDIBF010000113.1:0-7468 GCA_039812765.1 Holophagaceae bacterium | reverse complement strand
GTCGGCGAGAGTCAGGTCGCGCAGGTTCAGCCGCTCCCGCACCACGACCCGCGGATCGTCGCGCAGGGCCTGCACGAGCTGATCGTGGCCGACGTCCACGGCGTAGACGCGCTGCGCTCCGGCCTCCAGCAGTACCTGCGTGAAGCCGCCCGTGGACGCACCAGCGTCCAGCACCCTTGGCGGCACGGTGATCCCGGAACCGGCCAGCGCACCCAGCAGTTTGTGCGCCGCGCGGGAGACGTAGTGGTCGGCGCCCTCCACGTCCAGGGCATTTCCGCGGCCGACCAGTTGTGCGGGTCGGGTCGCGACGACACCGTCGACCCTGACCCGGCCCTCCTTGACTGCCTCGCTGGCCTGCGCCCGCGATCGGGCCAGCCCGGCCTCCACGAGGTCCTGGGCCGTGCAGCCCTTCAGATCCGCGACCCGGTCGGCCTCCGCCAGCGCCTCCCGGAGCGGCGCGCTCCCGTCGCGGCCCTGCTGGCGCTCGCCCCGGGCCGTGAGGGCCAGGAGGCGCACGAGCACGGCCCGGGCCCCCGCGTTCTCGGCGTCCCGCGCGGTCCGGCGGCGGATCCGCTGGAGCGCCAGGGCGAGGGTCCCGGTGTCCGAGCGGCCCTCCTCCAGGTCCCACTGGGCCAGGTCGGCGGCCAGGGAGGCGGCGTTCTCGAGGGCGTAGGGCTCGTCCGGGTCCGACCGCAGGACCTCGTCGAAGAGGCGCAGCGCCTCGGTCCAGGCCGGCCGCGGATCCCCGCCCCGGGCCCGGGCGTCCTCGGCCCGGACGGACTGCAGCCAGGCCACGTAGCGCAGCCCCGAGGACCGCGGCGTACCGGCCTCCATGGCCTTCTGCATGCTGCGCAGGCCCTCCTCCACGTCGGGTCCCGCGCGCTCGCCGCGGTGCAGCTTCTGCTCCGCCAGGGTCCCGTACACCGAGGCGCGGGTGCGCCACGCGTTCATGGCGCCCGGATCCGCCCGCACCGAGGCGTCGGCCGCCCGCCGCGCGGCCTCGATGCGTTCCGGTCCGCCCTCGCGCCCCAGGCGCTCGGCCTCCTGGGCCAGGAGGTAGAGGAATCTCGCCTGCTGCTGGAGGAGCTCTCCGGCCTCGGGGTTCAACTTCAGGCCGGCCTCCACCGCGGCGAGGCCCCGCTCCAGCGAAGGGAACTGGGCCATGGGCTCCTTCACCGCCTGGGCCAGGGCGATGTTCCACCAGCGGGAGGCCTCGAGGTAGTAGAGGCGGGTGTCGCTGGGGGCGATGCGGAGGGCCTCGTCCACCGGGCTCTGGGCCGAGGGCCTCACCCGATCCCGCTCCTCCGGGGTGAGCCGGTCCATGGTGGCCACCTCGAAGAAGGCCTGGAGCTGGATCGCCTCCGCCATCCAGGGCGCCAGGGCCAGCGCCTCCCGGGCCTTGGCGAGGCCGCGGTCCGGCCGGTTTTCGCAGTAGGCGAGCAGGGCCTCCCCGTAGGCCGCGGTGGCGGGGTCGTCGGCGCGGCCGCGCTTCAGGTGCTCCGCCGCGGGCGCGCCCAGCTCCTGGGCGAGCTTCGCCTCCTGGGCGCGCCGGGTGACGGGGTCCACCACGAAGCCCACGCCGAAGCGCCGCGTCATGTAGACGCTGGCCAGGGTGCGGCCCAGGTCCAGCTCCAGCTCAGGCGTCCGCAGGCCCAGCCCGTAGGCCTTCTCCAGCTCGGCGCGGGCCTCGTCCCACCGCCCCAGGGCGAAGTAGCCGCGGCCTAGGGCGTGGTGCCCGGGGGCGCGGGCGGCCTTCCCGCCGCTGCCGATGCGGGCCTTCAGGCGCTCGAGCCGCGCGCGGATCACCCCCAGCTCGGGCCGGACGTCGTGGGGCGGCTGCATGCGCATGTAGCGGGCCAGCGCCTCGATGCGCTCCACCTCCTGGCTGAACTCCTGGACGTACCGCGCCTGGTCCCGCAGGCGCCTGGCCTGGACCCCCAGCAGCACCGCCGTGACCGCCACGGCCGCCAGCGCGAAGGCGCTGCCGGCGGCGAGGGCCCGGTGGCGCGCCACCCACTTGCGGAGGCCGAAGCCGGCGCTCCCCCGCCGGGCCTCCACGGGCTCGCCGTCCAGGAAGCGCTGGAGGTCCTCGGCGAAGGCGAGGGCGCTGGCGTAGCGGTGGGCGGGGTCGCGGGCCATGGCCTTGGCGAGGACGGCCTCCAGGTCCCTGGAAAGGTCGGGGGCCACCTGGCGGAGGGGTCTCGGGATCTCCGTGGAGATCTCCTGCAGCAGGGCCTCCTGGCTGGCGCTGCGGAAGGGCCACTTGCCCGAGACCGCCGTGTAGAGCGTCACGCCGAGGGAGTAGATGTCGCTGCGCCGGTCCAGGTGGGCCCCCCGTCCGGCGACCTGTTCGGGGGAGGCGTAGGGCGGGGTGCCCACCGTGCCTTCGTCGTCCCCTTCGCCCTCCAGCCGGCCGAGCCCGAAGTCCGCCACGAAGGCGTGGTGCCGCGAACCCTCCCGGCGCTCCAGCAGGATGTTGCCGGGCTTGAGGTCCAGGTGGAGCAGGCCCAGCCGGTGGGCGGCGTGGATCCCCTCCGCGACGTCGCGCACGATCTCCACCTTCTCGCGCACCTCCAGCCGGTCCAGCGCGTGGTGGAAGGTCTCGCCGCCCACCAGCTGCATGGAGATGTAGGGGATCCCCTCCACCTCCGCCACTTCGTAGACGCGGCAGATGTGCGGGTGCTCCACCTGGGCCTGGGCCCGCGCCTCGCGGAGGATGTGGTCCTGGCGGGCCCGGACGCCCTCCTTCAGGAACTTGAGCGCCACCCAGCGCTGGAGCCTCGGGTCGAAGGCCTTGTAGATGCGCGCCGAGCCGCCCGCGGCGAGGTACTCCAGGAACTGGTAGCGGTCCCAGGCCAGCTCTTCGGGCCTTCGGAAGCTCCCGCCGCGCTCCCACTCGCCCGAGTCCGCGAGCACGGTCCAGGCGTCCGGGAGGGCGGTCTCGGGGCCGGGCTCGTGGAAGCCGCCGCGCTCCAGCTCCCAGGCCAGGGAGTCCACCAGCTCCCGCGTGAGCAGGCCGCGCTCCACCAGCGCCTGGACCCGCGGGCCGTGCTCGAAGGGGCCCGCGCCCGGCAGAGGCCGCACGTCCTCGGGGGCCTCGGGGATCAGGCCCCGGGACCAGGCGAGGTGAAGGATCCTGGATTCCAGCTCGACGGCGTGCATGGGTGGCTCCCCCGCAGCATAGCCGCGGGCCTCCCCCCCTCAGGCGATGGCCTCCTCCATGGCTGCCAGCATGACGTCGGCCACAAGGGCGTAGGCCGTGGCCCAGGCCTCCCGGACCTCGGGGGTGAAGGCCGTGCCGAGCCCCTGCTTCAGGGCCCACATCAGCGCCTCACCCACCAGGTCGAAGTCCTTCGCGGCGAGGCCCAGGCGCCGGTGGCCGCGGCCCAGGTCCTCCAGGACCGGGACCAGCCGTTCGGGATCCCCCAGGTTCCCCACGATGAAGCCCAAGGCCGCCATGAGCTTCACGCGCTGGCCCTTGAGGTCCGTCGGGAAGAGGGGCCGCAGGGTCGGGTCTAGGCGGAACAGGCGGTCGTAGAAGATGGCCGCGGCCGCGGCCTGGACGGGGAGGAGCTGCTGCCAGGTCCCGCGGACCAGGTCGCGCTGGTGGGTGGTGATCATGGGTTCCTTTCGTGGGCGCCGCCGCCGGGGGCCGCGTCCAGGGGGACGGCGGCCTCGAGGCGGTCGAGGCGGATGAGCAGACGGCTGTGGTCGGGGCGGCGCACTTCCACCGAGGCCTCCTGGAGGCGGACCACCACGCCGGGGATGGCCTGGCCCCGGACCCGGAGCACGAGCGGGCGGTGCTCCCGGCGGCTGGCCTCCAGGAGGGTCCGCAGGGAGGCGCCGGACCCCGGCGCGGGGTCGGGCGCGGTCGTGGCGAGCAGGGCGAGGAGGAGGAGCATGGGACCGTCTCCCGGACGGGGCCGTCCGTGCTCCCAGCATCCTCCTTGGCTGGTTTATCCCAAGGACCGGTTATACAATTCAGGCCTAGACCAGTTCCCCAACCCGGACCATCCACCCTTCCTCCCGGAGCGCCGATGCGGCTGCGAGACCTCGCCCTCAGTCTGGACGCGAGCCGCAAGGAGCCCCTGGTCCTCCAGATCACCCGGACCATCGCCACCGCCATCCGCAACGGTCGCCTGAAGCCCGGCGTGGCGCTCCCCGGCTCCCGGCAGCTCGCCGAGGAGCTGGGCGTGCACCGGAACACCGTCATCGCCGCCCTGAAGGAGCTGGAGGCGGAGGGGTGGATCGAGAGCCGCCAGGGCAGCGGCACCTACGTCTCCGAGCGGCTCCCGGACCTCACCCCCACCCGGTGGGGCCGCGTCCGGAAGACCTCCACGCCCGCCCAGCAGGCGGGCTTCGACATCCCCACGAACATGAACCCCATCACCGCCCCGGTGGTGGCGGTGATGAACATGGTGGAGGGCCTGCCCGACGTGCGCCAGGCGCCCACGGACGCCATGGCCAAGGCCTACCAGCGGGCCATCCGCCTCCACGGCGACGAGCTCCTCCAGTACGGGGAACCCAAGGGGAATCTCACCTTCCGTCGCACCCTCGCCGCCATGCTCTCGGAGCGCCGGGGGCTGGTGGTGGACCCCGAGCAGATCCTCGTCACCCGCGGCAGCCGCATGGGCCTGGACCTGGTGACCCTGACGCTGTTCCAGAAGGGCGGCGTGATCGCGGTGGAGGACCCCGGGAACCGCGCCGCCTGGGAGACCATGCAGCAGAGCGCGGCGGTGACCCTGCGGCCCGTGCCCGTGGACGGCCAGGGCCTGGACACCGACGCCCTGGAGGCCCTCCTGCAGAAGGAGAAGGTGAGCCTCCTCTACCTGACGCCCCACCACCAGTTCCCCACCACGGCGACCCTCAGCCCGGCCCGGAGGATGCGCCTGCTCGAGCTGGCCCAGCGGCACCGCATGGCCATCCTCGAGGACGACTACGACTACGAGTACCACTACGACACCCGCCCCATCCTGCCCTCGGCCAGCGGCGACCCCACGGGCCAGGTGATCTACATGAGCTCGCTGTCCAAGCTCATCGCCCCCGGGGTGCGGCTGGGCTTCCTGGTGGCGCCGCGGGACCTCATCGACCGGCTCGCCCGGGTCCGCCTGCGCATGGACTGGCAGGGGGACCGGGTGCTGGAGTGGTCCGTGGCGGAGCTCATCCGCGACGGCGACCTGGCCCGCCACATCCGCAAGGTGCGCCGCCTCTACGAAGAGCGGCGGGACTTCCTGGCCAAGCGGCTGGAGGAGGAGATGGAGGGCCGGCTCGAGTTCGACCTGCCCAGGGGCGGCCTCGCCCTCTGGGTCCGTGCCGCCAAGGGGCTCGACCTGGACGGCTGGGTCCGCGAGTGCCGGGTCCGGGGGCTCTTCCTCCACCCCGGGCGACACTTCTCCTTCGGCGGCCGGGAGCTCCCGATGACCCGCATCGGCTTCTCCGAGTTCGAGGAGGCCCAGCTCGACGACGCCGCCCGGCGAATGAACGCGGCCCTGCGCGCCCTCCGGGGCTAGCCCCCCGCCCCGGCGATCAGGGCGAGCTTGGCCCCGCGACCGAGGGCCTTCACCGCGCGCTCCCGGCGAAGGGCCTCCGCCCGGCTGCCGCAGGCCTCCACGTAGGCCAGTTCCAGGGGCCCGCGGCCGCGGGTGTAGCGGGCGCCCTTACCCGCGCGGTGGGCCTCAAGGCGGGCCGCGACGTCCAGCGCGATGCCGCAGTAGAGGGTGCCGTCGCCGCAGCGCAGGAGGTAGAGGTGCCAGCCCATCCGGTCCACCCTACCGTCCGCCCGGGCCCGCGGGGCATCCGGACTGGTCCAGGGGCGAATCCGGAAAGTGGTCCAACCGCAGGAGGAGGGATGACGGAAAATTCCTCGAACCCTCCAAGGAGATCCGAATGATCCGCCGCACCCTGCTCGCCCTCGCCCTCCTCGCCGGCGCCGCCGCCCCGGCCCTGCGGGCCCAGACCCACCTGGGCGTCCCCGCCAAGGACTTCACCACCATCCAGGTCAACCTCGTGGACGACGGCTCCGGCACCCTGACGAAGCTCTGGACCGAGAAGCGCTTCGGGAACGCCGTCACCTTCACCGGCGAGAACTACGTCCTCGGGAAGAAGGAGACTCTGGTCATCACCGACGCGGAATTCACGGTCTACTGCGCCGCTGCGTCCACCTCCGCCCCCCTCTTCAGCCCGATCATCAACGACGCCACCGGCGCCGGCTACCTCTATCCGACGCGCTTCCGCCCCACCCTGACCGCGCCGGGCCAGGAGCAGATCCACGTGAGCTTCACCGCCGGCATGGCCCTGCCCGGGGAGTACCAGTTCTCCTTCCCCATCATGCAGGCCGGCAACTACACGGTGCGGCGCGCCATCTTCTTCGGCTACTACACGAAGTAGGCCGCGTTCCGGCCACGAGGAAGGGGACCCGTGAGGGTCCCCTTCCTTTCGTGCGGCGGCGCAGGTCAGTTCATGGCCACCGCGTCGATGCGGTCCAGGCGGATGAGGATGCGGCCGTATTCGCGGTTCTTCACCTCCACGGTGTGCTCGCCCACCTTCACGACGACGCCGCCGAGGGACTGGCTGCCGCAGAGGTGGAACATGAGGCCCTTCTTCTCCTTCATGCTGAGGTCGAACAGTTCCTGGAAGGGGTTCATCGCGGGACTCCCGGCGGGGGCGGCCACGGGCCCGGCAGGGGCGGCCGCGAGGGTGGGGACGCCCGCGGCGAGGAGGCCGAGGGCGAGGGACAGGGAACGGATCATGGATCACCTCCGCCCCCATGATGCGCCCCCCTGCCCCGCCGGGCTGGACCACTTCCCCGCTTCACCGGTGGTCCAGTCCGGCACAATGGGGGCATGCCCCTGCGCCCCGACCGGCCCCTCCTCGCGCCCTCGATCCTCAGCGCGGACTTCACGCGCCTTGCCAAGGCGCTGCAGTTCCTGGAGGCGGCGGGGGCCGACGTGGTCCACGTGGACGTCATGGACGGCCGCTTCGTCCCCAACCTCACCCTCGGCATGCCGGTGGTGGCGGCCCTGCGCAGGGCCACGAAGCTGCCCCTGGACTGCCACCTGATGATCGTGGAGCCCTCCCGCTACGCCCTGGACTTCGTGGAGGCGGGGGCCGACTGGGTGAGCGTGCACCAGGAGGCGGATCCCCACGTCCACCGCACCCTCGCCGCCATCCGCCAGAAGGGGGCCAAGGCCGGCGTCGTGCTCAACCCAGGCACGCCGGTGGAGACCTTGACGGACCTGGTGGGCGACTTCGACTTCGTCCTGCTCATGAGCGTGAACCCCGGCTTCGGCGGTCAGTCCTTCATCCCCCGGGCCCTCGACAAGGTGCGTCGCCTCGACGCGCTGCGGAGCGAGCGAGCCGTTCCCTTCCTCATCCAGGTGGACGGCGGCGTGGGGCCCTCCAACGCCGCCGACCTCGTGAAGGCCGGGGCGGACTGCCTCGTGGCCGGCAACGCCGTCTTCAAGGCCGC
>JBDIBF010000112.1:0-7507 GCA_039812765.1 Holophagaceae bacterium | reverse complement strand
CCGAAGGTCATGAGCTACCAGCGGGAGCCCACGGGGCGCACCATCCGCTGGTCCCGGCGCCTGCACGGGCGGCGCCTCGTCTTCACCGGCATCAGCGACTACATTTCCGAGGCGGGCCGCCGCCGGGGGGGCGGCGACTGGACCACGGTGCCCAACTTCGTGGACACCTCGCTGTACACCTTCCAGCCTTCGGTCCCTGACGACGCGCCCCTGGTCTTCCTCTCGCGCCTCGAGGCCATCAAGGGCTGCCACACCGCCATCGCCATCGCCAAGGGCTCGGGCCGCCGCCTCCTCATCGCGGGCAATCATTACGAGGACGGCGAGGCCGGCGCCTACTGGCGGGAACGCATCCTGCCCGAGGTGGGCCGGAACGGCATCGAATACGTGGGCCCCGTGGACGACGCCCGGAAGAACGAACTCCTCGGCCAGGCCGCCGCCATGGTGGTGCCCATCGAATGGAACGAACCCTTCGGCATCGTCTTCGCCGAGAGCCTCGCCTGCGGCACCCCGGTGATCTCGTGCCCCCGGGGCGCCCTGCCGGAGATCGTCTCCTCCGGCGAGCACGGCTTCCTCATCACCGGCGTGGAGGAGGGCGTCGCCGCGGTGGCGCGCATCGGCACGATCGACCGGGCGGCCTGCCGGGCGCAGGTGGAGCGCACGTACAGCGTGGACGTGGTCGCGGACCGGTTCCTCGCCCTCTACCGCCGCCTCCTCGCGGCGCCGGGGGCCTGACGCGTGCCCAGGGTCCTGATCGTCTCCCCCCACTTCCCGCCGGTGAACACCGCGGACATGCATCGCGTCCGCATGGTGCTGCCCTTCCTGCAGGCCGCCGGCTGGGAGGCCGAGGTGCTGGCGGTGGAACCCGGGCAGGTGGCCGCGCCCCAGGATCCCTGGCTGGAGGAAGGCCTTCCGGACGGCGTCCCGGTCCACCGCGTCCGGGCCCTGGGCCTCGCCTGGCGGCGGATCCCCGGGCTCGGGACCCTGGGCTGGCGCGCCCTGCCCGCGCTGCGCCATGAAGGCGACCGCCTCCTGGCCGGGGGCCGCTTCGACCTCGTGTATTTCTCCACCACGGTCTTCGAGACCCACCTCCTGGGCCCTGGGTGGACGGAGCGCTTCGGCGTGCCCTTCGCGATGGACTACCAGGACCCCTGGGTGAACGACTACTACCGCGGGCACCCCGAGGTCGTCCCCCCCGGCGGGCGGCTGAAGCACGCCGTCGCCGACGCCCTCCACCGCTGGATGGAGCCCCGGGTGCTGCGGGCCTGCGCGGGCTTCACCGCGGTGTCGGCGGCGTATCCTCGCCAGCTCGCGGCGCGCTATCCGCGGCTGCGCCTGCCTCCCCACGCGGTGCTCCCCTTCCCCGGCGCCCGGCGCGACCTCGGACGCGTGGCGCCCCAGGGATGCGACGACGGCCTCCGCCACTGGGTCTACCTCGGCCGGGGCGGCCCCGACATGGCCCCGGCCCTCTGCGGGATCTTCGCCGCCCTGCGGGACCACGCGGACGCGGACCTGCTGCGGGGCCTGCGGCTGCACTTCCTCGGCACCTCCTACGCCGCCGCCGGGAGCGGCGCGCCCACCGTCCTCCCCCTCGCCCGGGAGTTCGGCCTGGAAGCGGTGGTGGAGGAGGTCCCCGACCGCATCCCGTACTCCGAGACCCTGGCGCGGCTGAAGGGCGCCGACGCCCTGCTGGTGCCAGGCTCCGACGACCCCGCCTACACCGCGTCGAAGATCTATCCCTACCTCCTCGCCGGGCGGCCCCTGCTGGCGGTCTTCCACGAGCGCAGCGGCGTCGTGGACCTCATGGCGAGGGCGAGGGGCGGCGTCTGCGTGCCCTTCGCCACCGGCGAGGCCCCGGAGGCGCTGGGGGCGCGCATCGCCCGCGCGTGGCTCGAACCCCGGGCCTTCGAGACCCCCGTGCCGCTCGACGCCGCGGCCTTCGAGCCGTTCACCGATAGGGCCGGGGCGCAGGCCCTGGCGGGATTCTTCGCGCAGTGCGCAGGGCTCGCGCCGTGAGCACGCAGGCTTCAAACGCACCTGGCCGCGTGGCCATCCTCGACCCCCTCCGCGGGGTGGCGGCGCTCTCGGTGATGTGGTTCCACCTCACGAATGGCGGCGGCCTCTTCGGGGACGCCAGTCCCCTTTCCCGGGCTTTCAAGGCCTCGGGCCACTACGGCTGGGCCGGGGTGGAGATGTTCTTGGTGATCTCCGGCTTCGTGCTTCCCTACGCCCTGGACCGCGGCGGCTACCGCCTGAGGGACTACGGCACCTTCTGGCTCAAGCGCCTGCTCCGGCTCGAACCACCCTACCTCGCCAGCATCGCGTTGACGCTCCTACTCTGGGCCCTGGGCAGCCTGGCGCCCGCCTTTCATGGCGTTCCGTTCACGCTGGAGGGACGAAGGCTCCTGCTCCACCTGGGCTATCTCAACCACTACTTCGGCCAGGAAAGCTACAACCCGGTGTATTGGACCTTGGCCATCGAACTGCAGTTCTACCTGAGCATCGCCCTGCTCTTCCCCCTGCTGACCGCGAGGAACGCCATCCTGCGGCTCACGGTCCCGCTTGCCTTCCTGGCGCTGGCCTGGGTTCCCGTCGAGGGTGTCTTCCTCTTCAAGTACCTCCCCCTCTTCGTGCTCGGCATCCTGGCCTATCAGGCTCGCGCCCGGTCGATCGCTGCGCCCCTGCACGGCTTGCTGACCGGGGTGGCCCTGCTGGCCACCTCTTTCCGCGCGGGCCTGCCTGCGACGCTCGCCGGCGCCTTGGCCGCGGCCTGCATCACCCTGTTCGCAGTCCATGGGGCCGCTCCCTCTCTCGAACGGCGCCGATGGATGAGAGCCCTGACCTGGGCGGGGAGCGTGTCCTATTCCCTCTACCTCGTGCACGTGCCGGTGGGAGGTAGGGTCGTGAACCTCGGCGTTCGCCTCGCGGGGAACGGGGCTTCCCGGGTGGGAGTGCTGCTCGGGGCGGTCGGGGCCAGCTTCCTGGCGGCCTGGGCCCTCCACCGTTTCGTGGAACGCCCGAGCCAGCGGCTCTCGGCAGCGCTCTCCTTCCAGGGGAAGCAGCCATGAACCGCCCGCGCACCCGCCTCGCCATCGTCGTCTCGCACCCCATCCAGTACTACGCGCCCTGGTTCCGCCACCTGGCCCAGCAGGCTGACCTCGAGGTGCGGGTGTTCCACCTCTGGGACTTCGGCGTGACGACCCAGGTGGACCGGGGCTTCGGGCAGCCGGTGCAGTGGGACATCCCCTTGCTGGAGGGCTACGCCTCGGAGTTCGTCCCCAACGTCAGCGCGGAGCCGGGCACCCACCATTTCAACGGCCTCGACAACCCCGAGCTGGTGCCGCGGCTCCTGGCCTGGAAACCCGACGCCATCCTGCTCTTCGGCTACGCCACCCGCAGCCACCTGCGGGTGATCCTCTCCCGGCGGCTGTGGAACGTCCCCCTGCTCTTCCGGGGCGATTCCCATGATCTGGCCCGCCCCAAGGGGCCCAGGACCTGGGCGGCGCGGATCTTCAGGCGCATCCTCTTCCGGCGCTTCGCGGCCTTCCTTTCGGTGGGCAGGGCCCATGCGGCGTACCTGCGGAACAGCGGCGTGCCCGAGGCGAAGATCGTGTTCGCGCCCCACGCCGTGGACAACGACCGCTTCCGCGCCGCGGCCGAAGCGGCTGCGCGGGGCGCCAAGGCCTGGCGGAAGGAGCTGGGCATCCCCGAAGGCGCGAGGGTCTTCCTGTTCGCCGGGAAGCTGGAGCCGAAGAAGCAGCCGCTGCAGCTGCTGGAGGCCTTCCTCGCGGTGCTGGCGTCTCCGGAGCCGCCATCCACACTGGCCTGCCTGCTCTTCGTCGGCTCCGGCGAGCTGGAGGGCGCGCTGAAGGCGCGGGCCGCCGAGGCGGCAACGGCAACTGGACGGGTCTTTTTCGCCCCCTTCCAGAACCAGTCCCGCATGCCCCTGGTCTACGCCGCCGGGGACGTGCTGGTGCTCCCCTCCCGCGGGCCTTCGGAGACCTGGGGGCTTGCCGTGAACGAGGCCATGAACCTCGCGCGGCCCGCGCTCGTGAGCAGCCATGTGGGATGCGCGGAGGATCTGGTGCTCCCAGGCGATACCGGGTGGGTGGTCCCCGCTGGGGAGCCGCGCGCCCTCCAGGAGGTCCTGACCTTCCTGATGGAGCAGGACCCAGCCGCATTGGCGGCTGCAGGTCTCCGGGCCCAGGAGCGGGTGGAGGCCTACAGCATGGATTCAGCGACGCGGACCCTCCGGGCTACACTGGCCAGACTCGCGACCCTGCCCCCACGATCACCGACTCCAGGATCCTGACCTCATGCAGGACGACGCTGACACGCACAAAGGGATGGGTTGGCGGCCCGTGGGGATCCTGCTGACCTTGAGCCTGCTGGTCAGCATGTTCACCGCGAACCCGGCCCTCACGTTGGCCTCCATCGCCGTGCTGCTCCTCATCGTGAAGCTCTTCTGGAGGCCCGGAGAGCCTCCCATCCTCCTGTTCGCCATGGTCTACCACTGGATGCAGGGCTGCATGCTCACCCTGAGCGCGAACCTCCAGAACCTGGAGATCGGGGATCTTCCCGACGCCCCAATCCACATCACAGCGGCGTCATGGCTCACCCTGTTGGGCATCCTCGCGGTGGCCCTAGGGGTATGGGCCACTGCCGGCCGTGGAGTCGGCTTCGCCTGGATGTCGTGGAGGGAGGCTTCTGGAGCGCCTTTCTCTATCCGCCGCCTCTTCCTGGCCAGCCTGGCCTCCATCGTCATTTCCGAGTGGCTGACCAGTTTCGGGGCCGCGATCCCTGGCCTCCGCCAACCCTTCCTGGCCCTGGCCAACCTCCACTGGGTGGTGGTGTTCGTCTTCACCTACGTCGTGATGGCCCGGGGCCAGGGTTTCGCCCTTCTGGCGCTGGTCTCCATCATCGAGTTCCTCATCGGGATCACCGGCTACTTCAGCGGATTCAAGACCATCCTGATCATCCTCAGCCTGGGCATCCTCACCCATCCAAAGGCCTTCCGGGGGGTCCGGCTCCCTGGCCTGGTGGGCCTGGGTGTCACTGCCACCTTGACACTCCTGCTGTGGACGTCGGTGAAGAAGGAGTACCGCGCCTACCTCAACCAGGGAACCGGAGACCAGGTGGTCTTGGTGCCCCTGGAACAACGGATCACGAAACTGCTGGAACTTTCCATGGGTGTGACTTCGGAACGATATTCCCAGGCCGTGGAGGATACGGCGGACCGGATCACCTACATCAAGTTCTTCGCCGAGACTATGGGGGTCGTTCCGGATCAAATCCCCTATGAAAACGGCCTGCTCTGGAAACAGGCCCTCGTAAACTCCTTCGTTCCCCGGCTCCTCAACCCGGATAAGGCGGTCCTCGACGACTCGGCGCGCACCTCCTACTACACCGGAGGCTGGGTGGCCGGCGTCCAGGAGGGCGCCTCCATCAGCCTGGGCTACATCGCCGAAAGCTACATCGACTTCGGTCCCTTCTTTATGTTCCTTCCCCTCTTCGCCTGGGGATGCCTCGTCGGTTTCGTCTATCGCGTCATGCTGCGTTCGAGCTCGAACCTCGTGTTCAATTACGGCTGCGCCACCGCGCTGGTCGTGGTCAATGCCTGCTTCCTCGAGACATCGAACGTGAAGATGGTCGGGGGTCTGGTGCTTGGATTCCTGGTGCTGCTGCTTTTCACTCGGAAAGGCGCGAAGCGGCTGCTGAAATGGCTCGAAGAACCCCTCAGGAGGAACCCTCGGGCCCGCGGCGGCATTCAGCCCGACGCCGCCTGATCCCCCGACGCCACCCACCCCAGGCTGGCCCGGTTCCGCCGGGCCTCGACCATCAGCCGAGCCCGGAGGCCCCGGGGAATCCGCAGGGGTTCCGGCAGCAGCCACAGCAGGTTCTTCCAGTGGTTCCACCGGTCCACCTTGAACCGTGAGGTGCTGAGTTCGAGGCCGGGGGCCAGCCTCGCCTCCCAATGTTCCAGCAGGCCCCCGAGCCGCCCGGGCCGGTCCACCTCGAAGTCCGCCACGGCGGCCGATCGCGCGAGGGCCGGATCGGCGAGGTCGAGGGTGGTCAGCGGGAAGGACGGGCCGAGGGCCTTCCAGCCGCGCGCCTCCTGGGGCAGGACGAACTGCCGCTCCAGGGGCCAGGCCCCCTCCCGGCCCGCCGGGGGCGCCTCCAGGGCGCGCAGCGGAAGCCCGTAGCGCGCCTCCCAGGCCTCCAGGAGGGTGCGCCGGAAGCAGAACCGACCGGCCACCCGCTCCGGCACCTGCACCGGCGTGGCCAGGATCCGAACCCGGTCCGGAAGGAGGCGGCCCCCCGGCTTGAGGAAGCGTCCGACCGCGTCCGTCAGGGTCTCGACGAGGCCCTCGCCCAGTGGATCGTGCCCGAGGATTTCGGAGATCAATACGTCAGCGCGCTCGGGCAGATTCAGGTCCAGGCTGCGTCCCCGCACGAGCGTGATGCGGTCACCGAGGCCTGAGGATTCGAACAAACGGGCGGCCGTCTCCGCGATGGGCAGGGCCTCGATGGCATAGACCCTGCGCGCGCCGGCCCGGGCGGCGGCGAGGGCGAGGATGCCGGTGCCGGTGCCCAGGTCCAGCACGACGTGTTCGGGCTTCACCGTGCGGCGGATCGCCTCGATGAGCTTCGAGGTTCGGGTCCGGTCCTCCAGCATGCGGATCTGGGCCGCGGGGCCGAACCCCGCCTCCGGGTCCTCGGCCACCCCAGGGCGGGCGCCGTCCTCCCGCTCCAGCACGCCGAGTTCCCCCAGGCGGAGGAGGGCTCCGAACGCCTCGGCGAGGCCGGCGGTGCCCTTCGCCTGCGGCGCCAGCCAGTCCAGCCCCTCCTGGAGCGTGTGGGGCGACTCGAAGAAGGCGAGGAGGGGCAGGACGGAACGCGGGAACGTGTGGGGCCCGCCGCGGGCGTCGAGGCGGAGCACGGTTTCAGAAAGGTCCAGCGATACGCGGGAGGCGAGGCGGACCCGGGTGTCCGGACGCCAGGGCGCTGGATCGTGAACGGAGGCGGTGTCAGGCACGGAGGGGGATTCCATCGTCATTGGACCATGCCGCCCCGGTGCTCAGGCCCGGTGGCGTCCCCCGCCCCCCACCATCCGCCCCGCCAGGCGCCCCGCCCGCAGGGCGGGATACAGCCAGCCCAGGCCCCGCGGCAGGGGCCAGGCGGACCATTCCTCGAGGGTGGGGGCGAAGAGGGTGCGGGCGGCGTAGGCGGCCTTGCGGGGGAGGCTCTCGACGAGGCGCAGGTCCCGGGCGAGGCGGCGGAAGGGGCCGGGGACCGGCGGGTCGGGGAGGCCGAGGGCGGCCTCGATGGGGGCCGCGAGGGCCCGGAGGCCGGACTTGGCCCCGGCCCCCTCCGACGTCCCGGGGGGCCGCGGCGCCCCCAGCAGCCGCGCGGCGAGGTCCAGGCCCAGGGCGAGGCGGCGGGAGGCGCCCAGGGCCGCGGCGCGGTCCCGCAGGGCGGCCCCGTCCAGGGCGGGATGGCGGTGGAGGAG
>JBDIBF010000111.1:0-7619 GCA_039812765.1 Holophagaceae bacterium | reverse complement strand
CGCTTGATGACCCCGGGCCGCTCGGTGGTGCTCACGGCGCCGCGGGCGTCCAGCACGTTGAAGGTGTGGCTCATCTTCAACGCCTGCTCGTAGGCGGCGAGGAAATAGCCATGGGCCTTGAGCAGGCGCCAGCCCTCCTTCTCGAAGGCCTCGAACAGGGTGCGGTGCAGGTCCAGGTCGGCGTGCTCGAAGCTGTAGGCGCTGAGCTCGAACTCCTCCCGCTGGCGCATCGCGCCGTAGGTGATCGGGAAGACGCCGTCGTCGGTCCTCACCTCGCCGTAGGTGAGGTCGAAGATGTTGTCGTAGCCGCCGAGGAACATGCAGATGCGCTCGATGCCGTAGGTCAGCTCGGCGCTCACGGGCCGGCAGTCGAGGCCGCCCACCTGCTGGAAGTAGGTGAACTGGCTGATCTCCATGCCGTCCAGCACCACCTGCCAGCCCACGCCCCAGGCCCCCAGGGTCGGCGACTCCCAGTTGTCCTCCTCGAAGCGCAGGTCGTGCTTGGAGAGGTCGATGCCCAGGGCCTCCAGGCTCTCGAGGTAGAGGTCCTGCACCTTCGCCGGCGAGGGCTTGAGGATCACCTGGAACTGCAGGTGCTTGTACACCCTGAAGGGGTTCTCGCCGTAGCGGCCGTCCGCCGGGCGGCGGCTGGGCTCCACGTAGGCCACGTTCCAGGGCTTCTTCCCCAGCGCCCCGAAGAAGGTGAGCGGATTCATGGTGCCGGCCCCCTTCTCCAGGTCGTAGGGCTGCCCCACGAGGCAGCCGCGGTCGGCCCAGAAGCGCTGGAGCCGGAGGATGAGTTCCTGGATGTGCATGGGAATCCGCGAAAAACCTCGATTTTAGCGGCATTTCCGCCGGGGCGGAATCACGGGGGCGGGAGCGGGGCCTTAGCATGGGGGATGGCCGCGCTCCGTTCCGCCTGCCTCCTCGCCGCGACCTGGGCGGCCTGGGCCCAGCCGGCCGGAGGCGCCGGCGCGGACCTCCGGCCCCTCCTCGGCATCCCCTACGTGGACGACGCGGTCACCGACGCCCGGGGCCTCACCGTCACCTTCCGCGCCCCCGGATCCCCGCTGCCGCGGCCCGGCCTCAACTGCAGCGGCTTCGTGGTGGCGGCGGCGCGCCGCCTCTGGGGCTACGCCGGCGATCCCCGGGATGCCGCCAGGGACCGCGCCGGGGACAGCGGACCCGGCGCGGCCGCCGGAGAGGACTGGGATTTCGGCTACGACCTGGCCCTGAACCTCACCGAGGGCCGGCCCCGGCGCTGGCTCACCCTCGCCGGGGAGCGTCCGGCCGCCACGCCCGCCCTCGAGCTCCGGGGCTGGCCCGTCCGGGACCGCGAGGGCTGGCGGCGGGCCTTCGAGGGCCTTGGCCGGGACGCCGCGGGGGTGGCGGTGTTCCTCCGCGTGCGCGCCGGGCGGCCGCGCTTCCACCATGTGGGACTGCTCGCGCAGGAGCGCGGCCGGGCCTGGTTCTACCAGACGCTTCCGCGTGGCCGCGTCCACCGCCTCGAGCCCCTCACCGAGGGCGGGCGGGTCCGCCTGGCCTCGATGTTCGGCCCCGGGGAACGCATGGTCGTCCTCGCGGTCCGGTGAAGGGCGCCCCGCCCCCTGGGCGCGGATCGGCACGGAATGCGCTAACCTGACGCAACTCCAGCGCATGCCGTCGCATTCGTGACCGTGGAATCCAGGAGGCCGTCGTGTCCAACCCCGTCCGTCCGCAGGGCCGCCTCTGGGCCGCCGCCTCGGCCCTGGCCCTCCTCACCGCCTGCGCCGCCCCCGGGATGAAGATGACCCTGCAGGCCGGCGCCAAGCCCACCCTCGAGCGCATCGACGGCGTGGCCGTCACCCTGCGGCCCCTCAACGCCGCCACGGTGAAGGCCCTGCCCCCCCGCGCGGCGCGCCTGGAGGACCTGGAGCCCCTGCTCGCCGAGAAGCCCGCCCCCTACCTGATCGGCCCCCAGGACGTGCTGCTGGTGACCATCTGGGAGCACCCCGAGCTGACCCAGCCCCTGGGCCAGTTCCGCAACGACGCCGCCACCGGACAGGTGGTGGACGAGGAGGGGAACATCTTCTTCCCCTACGTCGGGATGCTCCCCGTGAAAGGGCTCACGGCCTCCCAGGTGCGCCTCAAGCTCTACCAGTCCCTCTCCCGCGTGCTCAAGAACCCCCAGATCGACGTGAAGATCACCGCCTTCCGCTCCCAGAAGGTCTTCATCGCCGGCGAGGTGCGCACGCCGGGCATCACGAACGTCACCGACGTGCCCATGACCCTCTCGGAGGCCATCACCCGGGCCGGGGGCCTCCTGCCCAGCGCCGACGACAGCCGCCTGCTCCTCACCCGGGGCGACCGCACCTGGACGCTGAACTTCCACGAGATGATGAACAAGGGGGGCCGCTACGGCCAGCTCCTGCTCAAGGACGGCGACAACATCCGCGTGCCCGGCCGGGACGAGGAGGCGGTCTACCTCATGGGCGAGATGCGGGCCCCCCGCGCCATGCCCCTCTTCCACGGCCGCCTGAGCCTGGCCCGCGCCCTGGCGGACAGCGGCGGCATGGACAACCTCACCGCCCACGCCAGCTCCGTCTACGTGCTCCGCGCGGGCGCCGCGGAGAACGCCGTGGACGTCTACCACCTGGACGCCCGCCACCCAACGGCCCTGGTGATGGCGGACCGCTTCGACCTGCAGCCCCGGGACATCGTCTACGTGGACGCCGGCACGCTGGTGCGGTGGAACCGCGTGGTCACGCTGCTGATGCCGACCTTCACCGCCCTCGCCGCGCCCGCGGCCAACGTGAAGACCCTGTCGAACTGATGCCCCAGCCTGCCTCCCCGGGAGCGGCGTGATCGCCGTCCCCGCCCTGTCCTTCCGGCGGATCCTCGTGCTCTGCGAGGGCAACTACTGCCGCAGCCCCATGGCGGAGGTGCTGCTGAGGGCCTCCCTCGGCCCCGGCGCCGAGGTGTCCTCCGCGGGGCTGGGGGCCCTGCACGGCCAGGGCGCCGCGCCGGAGGTGCTGGACCTCATGGCGGGACGGGGCCTGGACCTCTCGGGGCACCGGTGCCGGCAGGTGACGCCCGGGCACGTCCGCGAAGCGGACCTCGTGCTGGTCATGGACCGCCGCCAGAAGGCGCGCTGCGAGTCCGTGGTGCCCAGCGCCCGGGGCAAGGTCTTCCTCCTGGCCCACTGGCTGCCGCCGGACCAGCAGGAGATCGCCGACCCCTTCCGCCGCGGGGAGCAGGCCTTCCGCGAAGCCCTGGCCCACATCGACCAGTCCGTCACCGCCTGGCTTCCCAGGCTCCTGCAAGCCCCGAGACCCGCATGACCTCGAACCGCCCCCTGCCCTTCGACGAGCCCGGCCCCCCGGAGGTCCCCCGGGCCGCGCCCGCGCCGCCCCGGGTCCCCGGCGGGGAGAACCTCCCCGAGTCCACGGAGATGACCCTCAACGAGTGGCTCGCGAATCTGTGGGGCGGGCGCTACATCATCCTCGCCTGCGTGGCCCTGGCCATGCTCTACAGCGCCTACTACCTCCATGTCTACATTCCCATCTACCGGGTGGACGCCATGGTGCAGATCGAGGCCTACAAGCGCTCGATGATGGACAAGGCCCTCGCGGACATGGACTCGGCCCTGGGCGGGCAGGCCGAGGCCCAGACCGAGCTGGAGATCATCAGGAGCAATCTGGTGATCGGCCGGGCCGTGGAGAGCCTGGGCCTGGACATCTCCGCCTCGCCCTCCCTGCCCCGCTTCACCTGGGAGGCCGTGGCCCGGCGCAAGGGCACCCTGCCCCAGGCCGAGATCGAATCCTTCGTGGTGCCCGACGAACTCCGGGGCCGGGCCTTCCGGCTCGTGGTCCTGGGTCCCGACCAGTTCCGCTGGGAGGACCCCGCGGGCCGTGTCCTCGGCACCGGCCGCGTGGGCCAGGCGCTGGCGGCGAAGGTCGGCGAGGACACGGTGCGCCTGCAGGTGCGCGTCCTGAGGAACGCCGTCGCCGGCCAGGCCTTCACGCTCGTGCGGCAGCCCCTGCTGGCGGCCATCGGCGCCGTGCGGGGCAACCTCGTGGTGGCCGAGCGCGGCAAGTACACCGGCATCCTGGGGCTCAGCTACACCAGCCCGGACGCGCGGCTGGGAGCCCGCACCCTCAACGAGATCCTCATCCAGTACGTGCGCCAGAACCTGGAGCGGAAGTCCGAGGAGGTCTCCAAGACCCTCAGCTTCCTGAACCAGCAGCTCCCCACCCTGAAGGCCCGGCTGGACGAGTCCGAGGACGCCCTCAACCGCTTCCGCCAGCGCTCGGGGGCGGTGGACCTCAGCGCCGAGGCCCAGATGCTCCTCAGCCAAAGCGTGGACCTCAACTCGAAAATGCTCCAGATGAAGCAGAAGAAGGACGAGCTGCTGCGGACCTACCGGGAAGGCAGCGACGTGGTGGTCACCCTCAACGAGCAGTACACCAAGCTCGCCCGGGAGGCCTCCCAGGTGGAGTCGAAGGTGCGCGCCCTGCCCAAGACCCAGCAGGAGGTGGTGGGGTTGACAAGGGACGTGCAGCTCAACAACACCCTCTACACGGCGCTGCTCTCCAACATCCAGCAGCTCCAGGTGGTGAGCGCCGGGCAGGTGGGCAACGCCCGCATCGTGGACTACGCGGTCCCGGCCCTGGGCCCGGTGAAGCCGAACCGCCGCGCCATCCAGACCCTCTTCCTGGCCTTCGGGGCGGGGGCCGGCATCGGGCTGGTGATGCTGCGGATGCTGCTCCACCGGGGCGTGAAGGACCCCCACCTCATCGAGCTGAAGCTGGGGCTGCCGGTCTACGTCACCATCCCCCACAGCGTGGCCCAGGAGGCCCAGACCCGCTCCATCAAGCACGGCATGCAGGGCACCCACCTGCTGGCCTTCAACAGTCCCGACGACATCGCCATCGAAAGCCTGCGCAGCCTGCGCACCACCCTGCACTTCAGCCTCGCCGACGCCCCGAACAAGATCATCGTCTTCGCGGGACCTTCGCCCGGGATCGGCAAGTCCTTCGTGAGCGCGAACTTCGCCGCGGTGCTCGCCCAGGGGGGCGGCCGGGTGCTGCTGGTGGACGGCGACATGCGCAAGGGGACCCTGCACCACCACTTCGGTGTGAAGTCCCGCCGGAACGGCTTCTCCGAGATCCTGGCGGGCCAGGTGGGCTGGGAGCAGGTGGTGCACCGCACGGCCATCCCCGGCCTGGAGGTGATCTTCTCGGGGGTGGTCCCCCCCAACCCCTCGGAGCTCCTCATGAAGGACCGCTACGGCGCCTTCCTCGCCGAGGCCGCCGGGGCGTACAACTACATCATCTTCGACGCCCCCCCCATGATGGCCGTCACCGACGCCCTCATCCTCGGCGCCAAGGCCGGCACCTTCCTGCTCATCGCCAAGTTCGGCGCGCACCCCCTGGACGAGATCCGCACCTGCCAGGGACGCTGCGAGGACATCGGCATCCGCATCAGCGGCTGCGTGTTCAACGACGTCCTCGTGAGCGAGTTCAGCGACCGCTACTACCGCTACGGCTACCACTACACCTACAAGTAGGCCGCGCGTCCCCGGTCCGCGGGCGGGTCAGGCCTGGGGCGCGACGGGGGGGCGCTCCCCGGGAGCGGGCGGGCCCGCGGGCGCGGCGGCGGGACGGGGGCGCATCTCGCCGAGGGCGACGAAGAACTGGTGGAGGGCCACGAGCACCAGCAGGGCCAGCCCGGCGGCTCCGGCGGCGTGGGCGTGGGGCCAGGGCATGACGTGGAGCATGGGGCCCGAGGCCAGGAGGAGGAGGAGCGGGGCGGCCAGGGGGCGGGCCCAGCCGCGGACGCCGGGCAGGGCCTCGAGCCGGGCCACCATCCAGTCGTGGAGGTGGTTGTGGTCGGCCTCGGCGAGGGAGCGGCGGTGGGCGAGCCGGATGGCCACGACCAGGGTCACGTCCAGGATGGGGTAGGCGAAGATCCAGAGGGCCAGGTTCGGGTGCGCCGGCAGGCCGCGCTTCAGGGCCAGGATGGCCAGCAGGGTGCCCAGCAGGAAGGCCCCGCAGTCGCCGATGAAGTGCCGGGCCCGCGGGTAGTTGAGCACCAGGGCGGCGAGCACGGCCCCGAAGAGGAAGGAGCCTTCGGTGCCCGCGCCGTAGCCCAGGAGGCTCAGCATGAGGGCGCCGAGGCCCAGGGCCAGCCCGTTCATCCCGTCCACGAGGTTGAAGGCCTGGGGGATGCCCCAGAACCAGAGCACCGCCAGGGGCGCGGTGTAGGCCAGGCGGTTGGGCAGGTCCAGCTTCGCCACGTGCACGAGTCCGCCGACGGCGAGGAGGTCCCGCGCGGCGTGGAAGCCCAGGAGCAGGGCCACGAGGAGGCCCGCCACGGCCTTGTAGCGCGCCCGCAGCCCGAAGCGGTCGTCCAGGGCCCCCATGAGGGCCATGCCGTGCACCGCGATCCATTCCTCCCGGTGCAGCCCCAGGGGCAGCCAGCCCGCGGCCTGGCCCAGGGCCACCATCCCCCACAGCATGAGGCCGCCGGTGAGGGCCGTGGGGAGCGGGTGGCGCTTGCGCGCGTCCGGGTGGTCCGTCCAGCCCTTCGGAGCCAGCAGGCGGATCAGCGCAAACCCCAGCAGGAGCCCCAGCGCCGCGCCCAGGACGAGCTTCGAGGACAGGAGGGTCAAGCCGGGCCTTTCGGGTGGGGATCCATGACAGTGACTATAACCCTCAGCATCTTCCGGGCCGCCCGGGAACCCCGGACACGGCTCACAAGGGGACCGCCCGGCCGGGTCAGCCGCCGGATCCCGCGGAGGGGCCGTCGGAGGCGTCGGAGGACGGGCCGGGGGAGGGCCCGGCGGAACGGCCTGGGGACGGCAGGTCCGGCGGCGGCGCGAAAAGCTGGGGGACCTTGCCGAGGAGCTTGCGCGGGATGAACCAGGGCGGCACCCGGAGGCCGTGGGCCCGGCAGGCGCGCCAGCATTCCAGGTTCGCCCGCAGGATCGCGGCCGGGCCGCGGTTGGAGACGCCGCCGGTGCGCATGCGCACCAGCACCTTCGGAAGGTGGCGGGAGGGCACCTCCGCCTTGGCCAGCAGCCGCAGCAGGAGTTCGAAGTCCGCGGCGATGCGGTAGGCGGTGTCGAAGCCTCCGTGCCGCTCGTAGACCGCGCGCCGGGCGAAGAAGGCGGGGTGGGGCGGCATCCACCCGCGCTCGAAGAGGCCTGGCCGGTAGGGCCGGGAGCGCCAGGTGCGCACCACGCGCCCCGGGTCCTCCGGGCGCACGTAGACGAGGTCGCCGTACACCGCGTCCACGCCCTCGCCGAAGGCCTCCGCCACCGCCTGGAGCACGTCCTCCCCGGCGTAGAGGTCGTCGGAGTTGAGGGTGCCCACCACGTCGCCGGTGGCGAGGGCGAGCCCCTTGTTCATGGCGTGGTAGAGCCCCCCGTCGGGCTCGCTCAGGAGCACGGCGAGCCGGGAGCGGTAGCGTTCCAGCACGGCCCCGGTGCCGTCGGTGCTGGCCCCGTCGATGACGATGAGCTCCAGCTCCCCGTCGAAGCGCTGGGCCAGGATGGAGTCCAGCGCCTCGCCCACCTGGGGGTTGTCGCGGACCACGGTGATGATGGAGAGCTTCACGCGGCGGGCCTCGTCCCCATC
>JBDIBF010000110.1:0-7795 GCA_039812765.1 Holophagaceae bacterium | reverse complement strand
CAGCAGCTCGGCCTGGCCGGCTTCGCCTGCGTCTCGGCCCCGGACGGACGGGCCGCCTTCGAGCTGTTCAAGCAGGGCGGCCACGCCCTGATCCTCGCGGACCTGCACATGCCCGGCCTGGACGGCTACCAGCTCGCCAAGGCCGTGCGGGACT
Organism: Holophagaceae bacterium; assembly: GCA_039812765.1. Classification (GTDB taxonomy): domain Bacteria; phylum Acidobacteriota; class Holophagae; order Holophagales; family Holophagaceae; genus JADJVL01. The sequence continues at coordinate 7,641 of JBDIBF010000110.1, read as the reverse complement.
GGGAGTCCGAGCGAGGGTCCGGCCGCACCCCGATCCTCGCCCTCACCGCGAACGTGCTGCAGGGCGAGGCGGACCGGTGCCGGGCCGCGGGCATGGACGGCTACATCTCCAAGCCGGTGGACACCCGGACCCTGGCGACGCGGATCCTCGAGCACCTGCCCGGACTGCGGCGCGCGGAGCCCGTCCCTCCGGCCCCGGCGCCCGCTTCGTCCCGGGCGGTCTGGGACCGCGCGCGCCTCCTGGAGCTCCTGGGCGAGGACGCCCAGGCGGTCCAGGAGGTGATGGCGGAGTTCCTGGAGGCGACACGGGCGGACCTCCAGGCCGCTCGCGGCGTCCGCGGGCCGGACCTCTCCCGGGAAGCCCACCGCATCAAGGGCGCGGCCCGCAGCGTGGGGGCCGAAAGGCTGGCGGATCTGGCGGCTCAGCTCGAGGCCCTCCCGCCCTCGGCGCCCGCGGCGGCGGCGGAGGCCCTGCTCGCGGCCCTCGCCGGGGCCCATCGGGAGCTCGAGGCCCTCTTCACGAAGGAGGCGTAGCCGCCCGGTGTCCTCGTCGCCGTCCGGCGGGATCAGTAGACCGGCGTGGTCTCCTCGTCCGGGTTCGCCTCGAGGATCTCCCGGAAGCCGGCGAGGTCGGCCAGGAAGGCCTCCACGAGGCCGGGCTCGAAGTGCGTGCCGGCGCCCTGCTCGAGGAAGGGGACGATGCGCTCCTCGGGCCAGGGCTCCTTGTAGTAGCGGCGGTTCGCCAGGGCGTCGTAGACGTCCACCAGGGCCGTGATCCGGGCCTCGGCGGGGATGCGGTCGCCCTTCAGGCCATTGGGGTAGCCGCTGCCGTCCCACTTCTCGTGGTGGCAGGCGGCGATGCGGGCGCCCATCTGGATGAAGGGGACCTCGCTGCCCTTCAGGATGTTGGCCCCCATGGTGGTGTGGCGCTTCATCAGCACCCATTCGCCCTCGGTGAGCTGGCCCGGCTTATGGAGGATGGCGTCCGGCACGCCGATCTTGCCGATGTCGTGCATGGGGGCCGCGGCGCGGATGCGCTCCACCTCGTCCTCCGGCCAGCCGAGCCGCTCCGCGAGGCGCGCCGCGAACAGGCCGATGCGGCGCACGTGGGCGCCGGTCTCGTGGTCCCGGTACTCGCTGGCGGCGATGAGGCGGAAGGAGAGTTCCTCCCGGCTGAGGCGGATCATCTCGGTGGCCTTGCGCACCCGCCGTTCCAGCTCGTGCTCGCGCTCCAGGTAGGCCAGCTCCAGCATGCGCCGCCGCAGGGCGGAGGAGACGTGGAGGAGGATCTCCCGGGGCTGGAAGGGCTTGAGGACGTACCCGTAGGCGCCGTGCTGGAGGCAGTCGAGGGCCAGCTCCGCGTCGTCGAGGCCGCTGACGACGATCACCGCCATCGCGGGGAAGCGCGTCTCCAGGGCCTTCACGAGGTCGAGGCCGGAGCCGCCCGGCATCTCCACGTCCGAGAGGATGATGTGGAAGGGCTCCCGGTCCACCCATTCGAGGGCCTCCCCCATGCTCGACGCCTCCGTCACGCGGTAGCCCACGGAGCCAAGGATCCCCCGCAGGGCCACGCGCACCACCGCCTGGTCGTCCACCACCAGGATCCGCACGTCGCGAGGGTCTGGGTTCGCGTGCATCCTGAGGATGATGCGCCGGCGGCCCCTGGAAGGGAAGCCCGCCCTCAGCGGGCCCAGTCCAGGCTGTCCCGCTTGGCCTCGAAATGGGCCCCCAGGCCGCGGCGCACCGCCTCGTCGCAGAGTTCCAGGGCCCCGTGGAAGTCGCCAAGCTCGGTCCGGGCCTGGATGCCCCGCTCGAAGATCGCCATGGATGGCAGGCTGCGCCTCAGTTCGGCCCCGAGGTCGGCCTCGGCCGCCGGGAGGTTGGCCAGGGCGCCGCGGACCGCCGCGTCGCAGCCCGCCCAGTCCCCGAGCCGCGCCCGGGTGTCGGCGAGCAGGTCGAAGAGGAAGCACTTCACCGCGTTGGGCAGGCTGTGCTGGCTCTCCTGGGTGCGTTCCAGGAACTTCAGGGCCTGGGCGGGCCCCACGATGTCGGCCTCGCGGTGGCCGTCCCGGAGGTCCTGGAGGATCTCCGGGATGGTCTTCTTGACGGGTTCGGGGCGGCGGGCCATCAGCGGATCGTCCCGGGATTATTCATATTCAATCGTCGCCGGCGGCTTGGACGTGATGTCGAAGACCACGCGGTTGATGCCCCTCACCTCCCGCACGATGCGCTGGGCCATGCGGTCCAGCAGCTCGTGGGGCAGGCGCGCCCAGTCGGCGGTCATGAAGTCCTCGCTCGTCACCGCCCGGAGGGCGCAGATGAACTGATAGGTGCGCTCGTCGCCCATGATGCCCACGGTCTGCACCGGCAGCAGGACGGCGAAGGCCTGGCTGGTCTTCGCGTACCAGCCGCTCTCCCGCAGCTCCTGGATGAAGATGGCATCGGCCTCCTGGAGGATGCGCACCCGCTCCTTCGTGATGGCGCCGGGCAGGCGGACCGCCAGCCCCGGACCCGGGAAGGGGTGGCGCTGGTTCATCTCCTCGGGCAGGCCCAGGGCGAGGCCGGTGGCGCGCACCTCATCCTTGAACAGTTCCCGCAGGGGCTCCACGAGCTTGAGGGCCATGCGTTCGGGCAGCCCGCCCACGTTGTGGTGGGACTTCACCAGCACCGCGCCGCCGATGCCGCTGCTCTCGATGACGTCGGGGTAGGTCGTGCCCTGGCCCAGGAAGTCGGCGCCGGTCTTCTTGGCCTCCCGCTCGAAGACGTCGATGAAGGTCGCCCCGATGAGCTTGCGCTTCGTCTCGGGGTCGGTGACGCCCTCCAGCTTCCCGAGGAACTCCTCCGAGGCGTCCACCCAGACGACGTTCAGGTCGAAGGGCGCGAAGAAGCCCTGCACCTGCTTCAGCTCGTCCTTGCGCATGAGGCCGTGGTCCACGAAGACGCAGGTGAGCTGCCTGCCGACGGCCTTGTGCAGCAGCAGGGCGGCGACGCTGGAATCGACCCCTCCACTCAACCCGAGGACCACCCTGCCGCTCCCCACCTGGGCGCGGATCTGGGCCACCTTCTCCTCGATGAAGTGGCCGGCGTTCCAGTCCAGGGCCATGCCGCAGTGCTCGAGGAAGTTCAGGAGCAGCGCGTTGCCGTTCACCGAGTGGGTCACCTCGGGGTGGAACTGGATGCCGTAGCGCCGCAGGCCCGGGTGCTCCATGGCCGCCACGGGCACCGTCTCCGTGCGCGCGGTCACGGCCCACCCCTCGGGAGCCTTCTCCACGTGGTCGCCGTGGCTCATCCAGACCACCTGCTCCCCGGCCATGCCCTTGAAGAGCACCGACTCCGCGCCCTCGCAGCGGATGGTGGCCTTGCCGTACTCGCGGTGGGCGCTGCGGTGCAGCTCGCCGCCGAAATTGCGCGCCATGAGCTGCTGGCCGTAGCAGATGCCGAGCACCGGCACGCCGAGGCCGAAGATGGACGGGTCCGCGTCCGGCGCCCCGGCCTCCAGCACCGAGTTCGGCCCGCCGCTGAGGATGATGCCCTTCAGGTCCGGCCCGCCGATCTCCGCCGCGGTGGCCGAGGGCCCGTGGACCAGGCCGAAGGCGCCCAGCTCCCGCAGCCGGCGCGTGATGAGCCGCGTGTACTGGCTGCCGTAGTCGAGGATGGCGATGCGTTCGGGGTGCATGGACGCTCCAATCCTCCATTCTCCCTGGCCTCCCGGCGTCTCGCCACCCTGGAAGCGCCCGCGTACACTGGCGTCTGACGTCCCGACAAACCCCGCCATGGAATCCGTTCCGGAGCTTCCTTCCCCGCGTCCGGGCCTCGAAGGCCCGGACGCGGACTTCTTCCGGTCCATGTTCGACCGCCACGACGCGGTGATGCTCCTCATCGAGCCCGGCAGCGGCGCCATCGTGGCGGCCAACCGGGCCGCGGACCGCTTCTACGGCTTCGGGCCGGGCGCCCTGGCGGGCCGTTCCATCGCCTCCATCAACACGCTGCCCCCGGAGCGGGTGGCCGAGGAGCGGGCCGCCGCCGCCGCGGAGGCCCGGAACTACTTCGTCTTCCCCCATCGGCTGGCCAGCGGCGAGGTGCGCACCGTGGAGGTGCACTCCTCGCCCATCCAGATGGGCAAGCGGCGGCTGCTCTTCTCCATCCTCCACGACATCACGGATCGCCGCCGGGCCGAGGAGGCCCTGCGCTCGGCCCAGAAGCTGGAGAGCCTGGGCCTGATGGCCGGGGGCATCGCCCACGACTTCAACAACCTGCTCACGGTGATGCAGGGGAACCTGAGCCTGCTGCGCCCGGCGCTGGAGTCCGGCTCGGAGGCCGCGGGGCACCTCGACCACGCCGAGCAGGTGCTGCTGCGGGCCACGGACCTCACCCGCCAGCTCCTGGCCTACAGCGGCCGCGGAGTCTTCGTGGTGGGGCCCCTCTGCCTCAACAAGCTGGTGGAGGAGATGGCGCCCCTCCTCACGGTGGGCATCTCCCGGCACGCCCGCATCGAGACCGACCTCGACGGGCACCTGCCCTGGATCGAAGGGGACCGCACCCAGCTCCAGCAGGTGCTGCTCAACCTCGTCACCAACGCCGCCGACGCCATCGCGCCCCAGGAGGGCATCATCACCCTGCGCACCCGGCGCCAGGAGCTGGACGCGGCGGCGGTGGCCGCGCGCTTCCCCGGCTGGGACCTCGCGCCCGGCACCCACGTGGTGCTCGAAGTGGGCGACACCGGCAAGGGGATGGACGAGGAGGTCCGCGCCCGCCTCTTCGACCCCTTCTTCACCACCAAGGGCCCCGGCCGGGGCCTCGGCCTCGCCGCCATGGCCGGCATCCTGCGGGGGCACCGCGGCGGCGTGCGGGTGGACAGCGCCCCGGGACGGGGCACCACCTTCACCCTCGCCTTCCCCCGCCTCAAGCGCCCGGCCCTCCCGGCCCCGCCCCCCGCCGAGGCCGGGGCGCCCCTGCCCGCAGGGCTCCGCGTGATGGTGGTGGACGACGAGCCCACGCTGAGGGACACCGCGGCGAGGCTCCTGGAGCGGCGCGGCTGCGCCGTGCGCCTCGCCGAGGACGGCCAGGACGCCCTGGACCAGCTCGAGGCGGACCCGGCGGTGGACGTGGTGCTGCTGGACCTCACCATGCCCCGGCTGGACGGCGTCCAGGCCCTGCCCCTCCTCCTCGAGAAGAATCCGGCGGCCCGGGTGGTGCTCACCAGCGGCTACACCCGGCAGGACGTGCAGGGCCTGCTGCAGGACCTCGGCGCCGCGGGCTTCCTGCAGAAGCCCTACGGCGCGGAGGAGCTGGAGGCGGCGATCCGGAAGGCGCTGGGACAGGCCCCTACTGCCACTGGCTGAAGTCCGCCACCCGAAGGAAGGCCTTCCGCAGGCGGTGCAGCAGGCTCAGCCGCGCGGCGCGCAGGGCGGGCTCGTCGCACTTCACCATGACGGCGGTGAAGAAGGCTTCGAGGGGTTCCGCGAGGCCGGCCAGCTCGGCGAGGAGGGCGGCGTGGTCGGCGGTGGCCTCCAGGGCCTGGAGGCGCGCGGCCAGGGCCTTCTCCTCCTCTTGCTGAAGGACGGAGGCGTCGAAGGCGTCTCCCGGGCTCTCGTCCTTCAGGATGTTGCCGATGCGCTTGGCGCTGCCCGCCAGGCTCGCGAAGCGGGGGTCCTCGGCGAAGCTTGAGAGGGCCTCGCAGCGGGCCTTCAGCGCCACCAGCTTCGTCCAGCCCGCGGCCAGGGCCGCCCGGCGGACGGGGCCTGCGTAACCCGCCAGCTCGAGCTGGTAGGCCACGCGGTCGCGGAAGAAGGACTCCAGGGCGGCGAGGGTCTCGTCGTCGCCCTTGGTGGCCTTGCCGTCCACCACCTCGAAGGCCTGGCGGCAGAGGCCCAGCAGGTCCTCGCCCCAGCCCCGCTCCCAGAGGATGCGCACCACGCCCATGCCGGCGCGGCGCAGGGCCAGCGGATCCTTCGAGCCGCTGGGGATGATGCCGACGCTGAAGCAGCCCACCACCGTGTCCAGCTTGTCCACGAGGCTCAGCAGGCAGCCCTCGGCGGTGGAGGGGATGGCGTCGTCGGCGCCGGCCGGACGGTGGTGCTCGCGCACGGCCTTCCACACGGACTCGGGCTCGCCCTCGTGGCGCAGGTACTCGCCGCCCATGATGCCCTGCAGCTCGGGGAACTCGCCCACCATGAGCGTGCGCAGGTCGCACTTGGCCAGGCGCGCGGCCTCCCGGGCGTGGCCCGGCGTGAGGCCGACGAGGGGCGCGAACGCGCTGGAGAGTTCCACCATGCGCCCGCCCTTCTCGAAGTAGGAGCCGAGGTCGCGCTGGAAGGTGAGGGCCTGGAGCTTCTCCAGCCGAGCCTCCAGCTTCGTCTTGCGGTCCTCCGCGAAGAAGAAGCGCGCGTCGTAGAGGCGGGCCTTGAGCACCCACTCGTTGCCGCCGGCCACCAGCTTCTCGGCCTCGCTGCCCTTCTCCAGGGGGCGGTTGGCGGCCGACAGGAAGGCGTTCAGGAGCCCGCCCTTCGCGTCCTCGATGCAGAAGGACTTCTGGTGCTCCTTGAGGGAGGTGATGAGCACCTCCTTGGGGAGCTCCAGGAAGTCCTTCGGGAAGTCGCCCCGCACGAGGGTGGGGAACTCCACGATCTCCGCGAGGGTGTCGAGCAGCTCCTCGTCCATGACGACGGTCCCGCCGACCTCGGCGGCCAGGGCGTGGAGCTGCTGCTCCAGGCGGGCCCGGCGATCGTGGAAGGAGGCCACCACGCCGGCCCGCTCCAGGACGGCCTCGTAGTCGTCGGGGGTGGGGACCACGACGGGACCGGGATGGGCGCGATGGAAGAGCCGGTGGCCCCAGGTGGCGTTGGAGGCCGTGACGCCGTCCACCTCGAAGCGGACGACTTCTTCGCCGAACAGGCAGAGGATGTTGCGGATCGGTCGGACGAACTCGAACTCGGAGCTGCCCCAGCGCATGGCCTTGGGCACGTGCAGGGAGGCGATCATCCCCGGCAGGGCCTCGGCGAGGAGCTCCTTCGTCGGGCGGCCCGTCTTCGTGAGGGTCACCACCGCGCAGGGCTCCTTCTTGCCCGCCGGCTGCTCGAAGCCCACGGCCTCGAAGGGCACGCCCCACTTCTCCGCGAACTTGAGGCCCGTCTGGGTGGGCTTGCCGTCGGCGTCCACGCAGAGCTTTTGGGGCGGGCCCACCTGGGTCTCCGTCTGGTCGGGCTGCATCGCGGGGACGTTCTCCACCCGCCAGGCCAGCTTGCGGGGCGAGTACAGGTCCACGCTGAAGCTCGTCGCCTCGTTGTCGTCGTCGGAGGCCACGTCGAGCTGGCGCTCCGAGAGCCACGCGGCGAGCTTGGCTTCGAGGTCCTCGGAGAGCGGCTTCAGGAACCGCGCGGGGATCTCCTCGCAGTGCAGTTCGAGCAGGAGGGTGCGGGTCTCGCTCACTTGGCCACCTCCTTCCCGGCGGCGGCGTCCGCGGGCGCGCCCTCCTCATGCTCCAGGTAGGCCTTGGCGCACGCGCTGGCCAGGTCCCGCACGCGCTTGATGACCCCGGGCCGCTCGGTGGTGCTCACGGCGCCGCGGGCGTCCAGCACGTTGAAGGTGTGGCTCATCTTCAACGCCTGCTCGTAGGCGGCGAGGAAATAGCCATGGGCCTTGA
>JBDIBF010000109.1:0-7980 GCA_039812765.1 Holophagaceae bacterium | reverse complement strand
GAAGCCCCAGTTCGGCAACAACGTCAGCCACGCCCATAACATCACCAAGCGCCGCTGGAACCCCAACCTCCAGGAGGTGCGTGCCCTGGTGAACGGCGCCCCGAAGCGCGTGCGCGTCTGCACGAGCTGCATCCAGGCCGGCAAGATCACCAAGGCCCCCAAGGGCACGGCGAAGTTCAACCGCGCCAAGTCCGCGGCCTGAGGGATTCCGTTCCGCGAAGAGGCGGCCTCCGGGCCGCCTCTTCGCGTTCAGGGCCCCAGGCTTTAGGCTCTAGGCTCTAGGCTCTGGCCAAAGCCCAATGCCCAAAGCCCAGAGCCCAAAGCCCAGAGCCCCCATGCGCCTCGGCCTCGACACCACCACCGAGTTCCTCCACCTGGTCCTGGTGGACGGGGAGGACTGCTGGTCCCGGCGGGTGGAGGTCGGCGTCGGCCGTAGCCACAGCCTGGCCCTCATGCCCGCCCTGGACGAGCTGCTGGTCCGGGCGGGGGGCGGGCCCGGTAGCCTCGACGGCGTGGCCTGCTGCGTGGGGCCGGGCGGCTTCACGAGCCTGCGCATCGGCGTGGCCACGGCCGAGGGGCTGGCCCTGGCGGGCCTGCCCACCTGGGGCTTTTCGGCCTTCGAGCTGCGGGCCCGGGCCCTGGAGGCCGTGGGGCGCGGCGGCCCCTGCTGGATCCTCCTCGACGGTCAGCGGGGCGAGGCCTTCGCGCAGCCCTGGCGGGACGGCGCGGCCGCCGGCGAGGCGGTCAAGGCGCCCCTGGACCGCCTCGGAGACCTGCTCGGCGCCGACCCGTGGTGGGCTCCGGCGGCCTTCGCGCCCCGGGCCGCGGCGGCCCTGGACTCCGCGCCCCTGGCCCTGGAGGACGAGGGCGAGGCGACGCTGAAGGGACTGGAGGCCCTGGTGCGGGCCTGCGACGGCCGCGCGCCGGAACGGCCCCTGCACCCCTTCTACCTGCGGCCCACGGATGCCGAGGTGAACTTCCCCGAGGCCGCGCGACACCTGAGCGCGGCGCTGCGCACCGGGCTCCACCGCTGATGCCGGATCCTCTCGAAGGCCTCCAGCGCCTGGGCCCCGGCAGCGCCTTCCCCGGCTGGATGGAGGCCCTGGAGGTCAAGGCCTTCGGCGACACCTGGCACCTCCTCGTGGACGGGGAGACCGGCTTCCTCCTGCCGGAGCGCGCCTTCGCCCTCTGGCGGTCCACGCCCGCGGCCCAGGAGGCGGAGCTGCTGCGCATCGCGGTGCGGCCCGACCTGCGGGGGCGCGGGCTCGCCAGGGCCCTCCTCGCCGCGGGGGAGGCGGCCCTCGGCGGCGAGGGCGCGCGGACCCTCCGGCTCGAGGTGCGGGTCTCCAACGCCCCCGCCCGCGCGCTCTACGCCGCGTCCGGATGGGCCGAGGCGGGCCTGCGTCGCGGCTACTACCGGGACGGCGAGGACGCGGTCCTCTACGCCAAGATCCTCGGTCCCTAGGAGGTAGGCTGGTACTGTCCCGCCCCAGCACGAAAGCCCCGAGCCCCCCATGACCGTCAAGCGCGACCGCGAGCTCACCCGCCTCTACGTGGCGGCGGGCCTGGCCGTGCTGAGCTGGATGATCTTCAAGGGTTACAAGCTCATCGGCGCGCAGGTGGAGACCGGCATTGACGCGCCGTCGCGCTGGGCGCTGCTGGCCCTGGGCCTCGCGAACGTGCTGGCCATCGGCATCCTCCTCTTCATCGTGGCCCGCAGCCTGGCCAAGCTCTACTTCGAGCGGCGCAGCGGCATCCTGGGCGCCCGCATCCGCACGCGGCTGGTGCTGGCCCTCTTCGCCGTCGGCCTGCTGCCCAGCCTGATGCTCTACCTGGTGGGGCGCGACTTCATCGCCAAGAACGTGGAACGATGGTTCCGTCCCGAGGTGCAGGAGATCATCCGCGACGGCCGGGTGGTGGGCGAGGCCCTCGAGGCGCAGGTGCAGGCCCGCCTGGACGGCGCCGCCCTGCGCTTCCTCGACGTGCGGGCGGCGGATCCCGAGCGGCTGCGCGCCGATTCCGGCCTCGACCTGGTGGCCGAGATGGATCCCGGGGGCGGCGTGCGGCGCATGGCCCTGGCCCCCGGCCTGCACGGGCCCGCGCGGCTGGACGTGGGCGTCCTCGACCAGTCCGACGGGAGGTGGATGATGCGCGCCTCGGGGCCCCGGGTGGCGGGGGTCTTCCTCGCGCGGGGCTACCTCGAAGCCAAGGGCCGTCTCGCCACGCGGTCCGCGGAATCGGGCCAGATCGCGCACTTCCGCGAGGCCCTCACGACCCTGCCCCAGAGCACCTTCCTCTTCCTCACCCTGCTGACCCTCTTCGCGGCGGTCTGGATCGGGCTCACCATCAGCAGCACCATCAGCGAGCCCGTGCGGGCCCTGGCCAAGGCCGCCCAGCGCGTGGGCACCGGCGACCTGGACGTGCTGCTTCCCGTGCACGGCGAGGACGAGCTGGCCTTCCTCAGCGGCGCCTTCAACTCCATGACCGCGGACCTGCGGGCCAACCGCGCCGCGCTGGAGGCCCAGGCCGCCCGCATCGAGCGGCAGCGGGCCTATCTCGGCCAGCTCCTGGAATCCCTGCCGGTGGCGGTGCTGAGCTGGGGCGCCGACGGCGGCCTCCGGACCTGCAACACGCTCGCCCGGCGCTGGCTGGGGCTCGAAGGCCTCGACCTGCCCCTGGACGATGGCGGCGCCCTGCTCCGGGAACCGCGGCTGGGCGGGCTTCCCGGCCTGCTGGAGCGCGCCCAGGCGGCGGGCCGGACCCTCTCCGAGGAACTGCGGATCGGCGGGGAGGGCGAAGGACGGCCCGTCCGCGCGGTGGCCGCGCCCCTGCGGGAGGGTGGCCTGCTCACCGTGCTGGAGGACCTCACCCTCCTGGCCAACGCCGAGCAGCGCGCGGCCTGGCAGGAGGTGGCCCGCCGCATGGCCCACGAAGTGAAGAACCCCCTCACGCCCATCCAGCTCACGGCCCAGCGCCTGATCCGAAGGGTGGCGGAGAACCGCCTGGATCCCGAGGTTGTCCGGCAGGGCGCCGAGACCATCCTCCTCGAGGTCCAGGGCCTCGCGAAGCTCGTGGACAGCTTCACGCGCTTCGCGAAGCTCCCGGCGCCGGTCTTCGGCGCCTGCGACGCCGGCGAGCTGCTGCGGCAGGTGGCCGGCATGTACGGGCCCGTGCGCAAGGACGTCGCCTGGTCGGTGGAGGCGCCCGAGGGTCCGGTGCCGGCGCGGTGGGACGCGGACATGGTCAAGCGGGCCCTCGTGAACCTCGTGGACAACGCCCTCTCGGCGATGGAGGGCCGCGAGGGCGGCGCCATCCGCCTCGCCTGCGTCCCAGAGGGCTCCGACGTGCGCCTCGTGGTGGAGGACGAGGGCGCCGGCGTGCCGGAACAGGATCGGGCGCGGCTCTTCGAGCCCTACTTCTCCACGCGGCGCAAAGGGACGGGGCTCGGGCTGGCCATCGTGCGGAAGATCGCCGAGGAGCATGGCGGCACGGCGGCCTATGAGGCCCTGCCCGAAGGCTCCCGGTTCACCCTGCGCCTCCCGGCAGGAAACCCGGCCTAGGCCGCCGAGGAACCCGTTTTCTCCAGTCCGCGCCTTGCATTCCAAGGCCTACCCGGGGTCAGCGGGGAAGCGCGCCGGAAGTGAACAAAAATTCACTGGCCATCGAGGCCCGGCACGGGATCCTGGAGGGTCTGCCTTTGGCCCAACCCAGCCACGGAGCCCGCATGAACCCGTTCCGGCGTTCCCTCCAACTCCTCTGCGCCGCCGTGCTGGCATGCGGCATCCTGCCCGCCCAGGTGCCCCTGGCCCCTGGGCTGAGGCAGGGCCATCCGGACCACCACGAATTCGAAGCCGCCCTCTGGGCGCCCTTCCGCGGGGAGCAGGGCGAGGGCCGGACCCTCAAGGTGGCCTTCGGCTTCGTGGACGCCGCGACAGGGACCGTGGGCTCCTGGCGCCTGGACCTCGTGGACGCGAAGGGGCGGGTGCGGCGGCAGTGGTGGGGCGAGGCGCTCCTGGCCGGCGGATCGGGTTCCCAGACGGTGGCCTGGGACGGCCGGGACGCGCAAGGCGCGGCCCTGGAGCCGGGCTTCTACACCCTCCGCCTCGCCGCGAAGCCCATGGCCCAGGAGGCCTGGCGGAAGGACCCGGGCGGGAGCCAGGCCGACCGCGTGGAGGCCTTCCTGGCGGCCTCCCCCGAGCCGGCGGCGACCCAGGAGACCAGCCTTGTCATCGGGGCGGCGCCACGCCTCCGGGTGCGGGGCTTCGACGCTCCCGCCCCGGCCCGGCCGGGCGCGCCGGCCGCGGCCCCGGCCCCGGGGGGCCTTCCCTACACCGTCTACTTCGGCAACCTCCACAGCCAGACCAACCACTCCGACGGCGGCGTGCCCGTGGGCAGCTGCTCGGGCGGCGAGGTGCCGCAGGCCGGGGTGGACGGCCCCTCCACCGCCTTCGAGATGATGCGGGTGAACGCGGGCGGCGACTTCCTGGCGGCCACCGAGCACAACCACATGTACGACGGCTCCACCGGCACGAACACCGGCGCCGACCCCGCCGTGCCCAAGGCCCTCTTCGCCAGCGGCCTCACCCTGGCCGCGAACTACCGCGCGGCGCACCCAGGCTTCGTGGCCCTCTATGGCGTGGAGTGGGGCGTCATCAGCAATGGCGGCCACCTCAACATCTTCAACCCGGACGGCCTCCCCACCTGGGAATACAACAGCTCCAGCCAGCTCCTGGGTGACGTCTTCACCGCCAAGAGCGACTACCCGGCCCTTTACACCACCATGCAGGCCCGCGGGTGGATCGGACAGTTCAACCATCCCCAGACGTCCCAGTTCAACAACCTCACCTACACGGCCGCCGGCGACGAGGTGATGGTCCTCTGCGAGGTGAGCAACAGCGCCGCCTTCTCCACCAGCCTCACCGAGAGCGACCCGTTCCTCAGCAGCTACGAGGTCGCCTTCAACGCCATCCTGGAGCGCGGCTTCCACGTCTCCCCGACCTCGGACCAGGACAACCACTGCTCAAACTGGGGCCTCAGCAACATCAACCGCACGGGCATCCTGGTGCCCAACGGCACGCCCTGGACCTTCACCGCGCTCCTGGACGCCATCAAGGCCCGGCGCACCTTCGCGACCCAGGACAAGGGCAGCCGCATCGCGCTGACCACCTCGGGCGGGGCCCTCATGGGCGACCGCATCGCCAACAGCGGGCCGCTGACCCTGCAGGTCCACTACGCCACGGCCTCGCCCGGCCGCAGCGCGTCCAGGATCCAGATCTTCGAGGGCGTCCCGGGGGTCTCCTTCTCCACGGTCCAGATGATCGAGGGCACGGACACCGCCACGATCACCCCTTCCGCGGGGAACCACTTCTATTACGCCAAGATCACCCAGGACGACGGCCGTTTCCTCTGGTCCGCGCCCATCTGGGTGAACCAGGCCGCGGGCCCGGTGTCCGCGAGCATCACGAGCCCTTCGGTCAATACCACGGTCCTCGACGGCGCGACCGTGAACTTCACCGGGGCGGCGACCACCACGAACACCGCCATCACCGGCCACAGCTGGAGCTTCGGCGACGGGAGCCCGGTGGTGACCGGCACCGCGACCCCCAGCCACACCTTCAACAACGCCGGCGCCACGCCGGTGGTCTACACCGTCACCTACACCGCCACCGACGACCTGGGCTTCACGGGCTCGGCCTCCCGCCTGATCACGGTCCAGCCGGCGGGCGCGACCAACACCAACCCCACCATCAGCGACATCCCCAACCAGAGCACGCTGAAGGACACGCCCATCACCAACCTCGGCTTCACGGTGGGCGACGCCGAGACCAACGCGAACCTGCTCACCGTCTCGGCGGTGTCCAGCAACCAGACCCTCCTGCCCGACGCCAACATCACGTTCGGCGGCGCCGGGACCGCCCGGACCATCTCCCTCACTCCCGCGCCGAACCAGACCGGCTCTGCCACCGTCACCGTGACGGTGGCCGACGGCGCCGGAGGCACCGCGAGCGACACCTTCACCTTCACCGTCACCGCTCCCGGTGGAGGCGCTCCCAGGCTGATCATCAGCCAGTACTACGAGGGCTCCGCGAACAACAAGTTCATCGAGATCACCAACGTCGGACCCACCCCCATCGACCTCGCGAGCCCTCAGCTCTACCTCGCGGCCTTCAACAACGCCGCCGCCGACGATCCCACCATCGCGGTCCCCGGGGGCACCCTCGCCCTGACCGGGACCCTGGCCCCCGGCGCCTCCAAGGTCTACAAGAACAGCTCGGCCACCATCCCGGCCTACGCGGTGGCCTCGGGGATCAGCGCCAGCGGCGTGACGAGCTTCAACGGCGACGACCTGGTGATCCTCACCACCTCGAACAACACGTCCACCAACGGCGTGGCCTGGGCCGCCCGGTTCGACGTGGTGGGCGACGGCTCCACCTGGGGCACCGACCGAAGCTACGTCCGCAAGCCCAGCGTGGTGGCGCCGAACCCCAACTTCAACCTCGCCGCGGAATGGAACCTCGTCGGAACGGTCTCGGGCTCCAACATCACGGCCGTGGACAGCGCCACGAACACCCAGACCGAGTACCTCGGAACGCACCTCTACACCAGCACCGCCTCCATCTCCGACATCCCGTCGCAGGCCATCTCCGCCAACACGAGCACGGGCGCCATCGCCTTCACGGTGGGCGGGACGGGGACGCTTTCCCTGTCGGCGGCCACCTCGAACGCCAGCCTGCTGCCCCTCTCCAACATCGTCTTCGACGTGGTGAGCGGCACGGCCACCAGCCGCACGGTCACCCTGACCCCGGTCGCGGACCAGGCGGGCACCGCCCTGGTCACCGTCACGGTCACCGACGGCAACGGCTCCACCGCCAGCGACAGCCTGCAGCTCACGGTGAACGACCCCGCCAGCACGGTCACCTCCGTGTCGGTGAGCCCGTCGGCCCCCACGGTGGCGGGCCTCAGCGCCACGCCCTTCGCCGCCACGGTGTCGGGAACGGGGTCCTACAGCTCCGTAGTGACGTGGTCCGCCAGCGGCGGCAGCATCGACGCCGCGGGCCTGTGGACCGCGCCCAACGGCGGCGGCCCCTACACCATCACCGCCACCAGCGTGCAGGACCCCACGAAGTCCGGAGCCGCCACGGTGACCGTCGTCCCGGTCAACACCAACCCCACCATCAGCGACATCACGGACAAGTCCACCACCATGGGGGCGGCCCTGGTGGACATCCCCTTCACCGTGGGCGACGCGGAGACCCCGGCGGCATCCCTCTCCCTCGGCGCGGCCTCCACCAACACGACCCTCGTCCCCGTCGGCAACATCACCTTCGGCGGGAGCGGCGCGAGCCGCACCGTCACCGTCACCCCCGCCGCGGGCCAGTCGGGCTCCTCGACCATCACCATCACCGTCAGCGACGGCAGCGGCGGCACGGCCTCCGACACCTTCGTCGTGAGCGTGGTGCCGTCACTGATCATCAGCCAGTACTACGAGGGCGCGAGCTTCGACAAGTGGATCGAGGTGACCAACGTTGGCACCTCCACCGTCAACATGGCCTCGCCCCAGCTCTACCTCGTCCTCTTCGCCAACGCCGCCGCCGACAGCCCCGGCAGCTCCTCCCCCACGGCGAGCCTCGCCCTGACGGGCTCCCTCGCCCCGGGCGCCTCGGCGGTGTTCAGGCACGGGTCCGCCGTGAAGCCGACCTACGCCTCGGGCACCTCCAGCTCCACGGTGGTGAACTTCAATGGCGACGACCTGGTCATCCTCTCCACCTCGAACAGCAGCACCGTCGGCCTCGCCTGGGGCGCGCGCTTCGATGTCGTGGGCGACGGCACCACCTGGGGGCAGGACACCTCCTTCTTCCGGAAGCCCACCGTGCTGGCCGGCAATCCGACCTTCAACCTGGCGGCCGAATGGATCCAGCGCACCAACGCGCAGGTGGACGCCGCCGCCGGCGACACGCTGTCCGAGCACATCGGCATCCA
>JBDIBF010000108.1:0-8051 GCA_039812765.1 Holophagaceae bacterium | reverse complement strand
GCCGTCTCCTCCTGGTGAGCGACCCTCTCCACCTCGCCCGGGCCGGAGCCCTGGCCCGGGGACTCGGGCTCGAGCTCCGCTGCCTCCCGGCGCCGGGCTGCCCCCCCGCCCCGGGTTCCTTCGCCTGGTGGCGGCGGGCGGCGGGGGAGGCCTTCCTCCTGCACTGGTACCACACCGGGCTGGCCTACAGCCGTCTCATCCGCTCCCGGCGCCAGTTGGAGCGCGTGACCTGAGCCCGGGACCCCGCGGTCGCACCCGTGCGACCATGGGCCCCATGAGCCCGGATCCCAGCCAGGGCGTCCCGACGGAAGCGGCGGGGGTGCCCGCGACCCCCTGCGCGGGGTGCAGCATCCCCTTGCCCGCGGGACAGGGCCGGGTGCAGCCCGACGGGCGGACCCTCTGCGAATCCTGCCACCACCGCCGCCACCGCCAGCGGGTCTGCGCCGCCTGCGGCGCCGCCGTGCCCCGCAAGGACTGCCACCGCAACCGGAACGGGGAGTACATTTGCCGGTCCTGCCAGGCCGCCGGCGTGAAGCGCACCCTGCGGGGCACCGTCCGCAGGAAGGCGCGGCCCCTGGCCCTCCGGATCCTCAACGCGCTGATCTTCGCCGTCCTGGGGCTGCTGGCGGTGCGCTTCGTGATGTCGGCCCTCCGGCAGTGGGACACGCCCGTCGCGCCGGCCCACCTGGACCGCTGAGGCCCGGGGTCAGGCGCGCCTCCGGCCCGCCCGCAGCAGGAAGGCGCAGACTCCGGACACCAGCAGCAGCGTGCCCAGCTCGCCCCAGGTCCCGCCGATCCGAGGCGGCATGGACTTGGGCGCCAGGCCGCTCACCACGAGACCCGCCACGAGGATGCCCGCCAGACCTTCGCCGGCCACCAGGCCCGAGGCGGCGAGGATGCCCGGGTCGCCCTCGCCCGGGGACGCCGCGCCCCGGCGGCGCTCCACCAGGGCCCGCACGCAGCCGCCCACGTAGATCGGCGCCATGGAACTGAGGGGCAGGTAGACGCCGATGGCGAAGGCGAGGCCCGAGACGCCGCAGAGCATCGCCCCCAGGGAGAGCCCGGCGCCGCTCAGCACCAGGCTCCAGGGCAGGGCGCCGGACAGGACGCCTTCGATGATGGTCTTCATCAGCGTCGCCTGGGGCGCGGGGATCTCCTTCGTGCCGAAGCCGAAGGCCTTGCCCATGAGGATCACCGTGGCGGCCACCGCCCAGCAGGCCACGGAGGCCCCCAGGAGCTGGCCGAACTGCTGCCTGGCCGGTGTCGCGCCCACCAGGAAGCCGGTCTTGAGGTCCTGGCTGATGTCGCCCGCCTTCGACGCGGCCACCGCCACGATGGTGCCAACGGTGAGCACCGCGGCCCGGGCGCCGCCGTCCACCCAGCCCGCGGCGGCGAAGATGGAGGCGATGCCGAGCAGCGTGACCAGCGTGATGCCCGAGGTCGGCTGGGACGAGACGCCCACGATGCCCACGATGCGCGCGGCCACCGCCACGAAGAGGACGCCGAAGACGCCGACACCGGCGGCGCAGACCAGGCGCGGGACGAGGCCCATGCCCCCGGCGAAGATGCCGGGGACGAAGCCCGCGGCGAGCACCACCGTGGCGATGCCCCCCAGGACGAAGACGCCCGGAAGGTCGCGGTCCCGGTCGCCCACCCCCGCTCCCTCCGCGCCCTTCGATTTCAGGCCGCGGGCCACGGCGGCAAAGGCGCCGACCATGGTGGGTAGCCCCTTCAGCACCGTGAGGATGCCGGCGGTGGCCACGGCCCCGGCGCCGATGTAGCGCACGTATTTGCTCCAGATCGCGCCGGCGTCCATCTGGGAGACGAGCCTCACCGTCTCGGGGTAGAGGGGCGCCGTGAGCTGGGCGCCCAAGAAGCTGATGAGGGGGATCAGCACCAGGGAGGAGATCAGCGCGCCGCTGACGATGACGCCGGACTGGCGGTAGCCCAGGATGTAGCCCACGGCGATGAGGGCCGGGGCGAGTTCCAGCGCCAGGGAGCCGTTGGGCAGGAGGCGGGCGAGGCTGAGGCTCATCTCCGGCGGCACGAGGAAGAGGAGGGAGACGAGGAGCTTGACGGCGGCCCCCACCGCCATCCCCCGGAAGATCCACACGCCTTCCCCGGAGCCCTCGGCGGTGGCGCGGAGCACCTCGGCGCAGGCGGTGCCCTCGGGGTAGGGCAGCTCGTCGTGGGACTGGACGATGAGGAGCCGGCGCAGGGGGATCATCGCGGAAAGCCCCAGCACCGCGCCCAGGAAGCAGAGGGCGACCACCTGCAGGTAGGGCGGCGCCATGCCCCAGAGGGCCAGCGCGGGGATGGTGAAGATGGTGCCGGTGGCCAGCGACGTGGAGGCCGAGCCGATGGTCTGGGAGAGGTTGGCCTCGAGGATCGTGCCCTTGGCGCGGAAGGCCTTGAAGAGCGCCACCGTCAGCACGGCGGCGGGAATGGAGGCCGCCACCGTGAGGCCCACCCGCAGGCCGATGTAGGCGTTGGCCGCGCCGAAGACCACGCCCAGGCCCAGGCCCGCCAGCACGGCCTTGAGGGTGAGTTCCGCCACCGGGGTTGGGGCTGGGGCTTCCATGGGCGCTCCGCGGGGATGGGGAACGCTACCACGGGGGCGTAATCCAGGCGGCGCGCCGCGGCCGGGCCCTACACTGGTCCTTTCCCGGAAGGCCCATGACCGCCGACACCGCCCTGAAAGCCCCGCCCCCGGCCTCCGTCCGCTGGACGGTGCTGGTCCTCGTGAGCCTCGCCCTCTTCGGCAACTACTACGCCTACGACGCCATCGGGCCCTTGGCGGACCACCTGCAGAAGTTCCTGGGCTTCACCGACACCCAGCTCGGCACCCTGAACGCCATCTACAGCTTCCCCAACATCATCATGGTGCTCGTGGGCGGGATCATCGTGGACCGGCTGGGCACGCGGCTCTCCACGGTGCTCTTCGCCGCCGTGTGCTGCCTCGGCGCGGTGGTGACCGCGGCCTCGCCGAGCTTCAAGGTCATGGCCACGGGACGCCTGCTCTACGGCCTCGGGGCGGAGTCCATGATCGTGGCCATCACCGTGGTCATCGGGCAGTGGTTCGTGGGCCGGCAGCTGGGCTTCGCCTTCGGCCTCAACCTCAGCATCGCCCGGGCGGGCTCGTGGATGGCGGACCTCTCGCCGTCCTGGGCCAAGGGCTTCTACGCGGCGGGCTGGCAGCCGCCCCTGTGGCTGGCGGCGGCCCTGGCGGGCACGGCCCTGGCCTGCGCCGTGGCCTACTTCCTGGTGGAGCGCGCCGCGGCCTCCAAGTACGACCTCGCCGCCGCCGAACCCACGGAACGCCTCGTGTGGGGCGACCTCGTGAAATTCGACCGGTCCCTCTGGTGGGTGATCCTCCTCTGCGTCGCGTTCTACTCGGTGGTCTTCCCTTTCCGCTCCACGTTCTCCATCAAGTACTTCCAGCACGCCCACGGCCTCAGCCTGGAGGCCGCCGGCGCCATGAACAGCCACGTCTTCTTCGCCGCCATCTTCGCCACGCCGGCCTTCGGCCTGCTGGTGGACAGGACCGGCCACCGGGCCCTCTTCATGGCGGCGGGCTCCCTGCTGCTCTTCGCGGTCTTCCCGCTCCTGATCTACACCCGCGCCAGCCTCTGGTGGTCCACGGTGCTCATCGGCATCGCCTTCTCCCTGGTGCCGGCGGTGCTGTGGCCCGCGGTGCCCTACCTCGTCGAGCCCCAGCGCCTGGGCACCGCCTACGGCCTCATGACCATGCTCCAGAACGTGGGGATGATGGTCTGCAACCTCGCCGCGGGCGCGCTGAACGACGCCGCCAAGGCTGGCGAAGCGAACCCGGCGGGCTACCGGCCCATGCTCTGGATGTTCGCGCTGTTGAGCCTCGCGGGCTTCGTCTTCGCGTGGCTGCTGCGGCTGCGGGAGACCGGGCCGGCGGGGCACGGCCTCGAACGCCCGAAGCCCGGGATCTGAGGCGCGACCATGGCCGGCCACCTCATCCTCGTTCCAACCCCGATCGGGAATCTCGGTGACCTCACCCACCGCGCGGTGGAGGTCCTGGAGACCTGCGACCTGGTGGCCTGCGAGGACACGCGGCGCACCGGCGGCCTGCTGGCCCACCTGGGCATCGAGAAGCCGCTGCAGCGCTTCGACGACCACGCCGGCGAGGAGGCCTACGACCGCATCGGTCTCGCGCTGGCCAACAACCACACCGTCGCCTACTGCTCCGACGCGGGCATGCCGGGCATCAACGACCCGGGCTTCGAGATCGCCCGTCTCGCCCGGGAGGGCGGCGCCCGGGTCACGGTGCTGCCGGGCGCCTCGGCGGTGCTGATGGCGGTGGTGGCCTCGGGGCTGCCCTGCCACGCGTTCTCCTTCCTCGGCTACCTGCCCTCCAGGGGCGAGGCGCGGCGCACCTTCCTCCGCGCGCTCGCCGCCCGGGAGGAGACCACCGTGGTCTTCGAGACGCCCCACCGCATTCACGAGGTGCTCGACGAGCTGGCGGAACTGATGCCCGACCGGGAGATCGCCCTGGGCCGCGAGCTGACCAAGCTCCACGAGACCTGGTACCGGGGGACGCCCGCCGAGGTTCGCGCCGCCCTGGGCTCGGAGTCTAGGGGCGAGATGGTGCTGGTCCTCGCAGGGGCGGACGCCAAGCGCACGGTCTCGGAGGCGGGCGCTGATTTCGACGGCGAGACCCTGCCCGACTGGGCCGCGCGTTTCCTCGACGCCGCGCGGGAGGGCGGCCTCACCCTGCGGGAGGCGGTGAAACCCCTGGCGAAGCACCTGGGCGTGAACGCCTCGGACCTCTACCGGCTGGCCTCCCGGCGCTGAAGACCGGTGACGGCGCGGCCCGCCGGGCGGATCATGGGACGGGAGGCCCCCGTGCACCTCGCCTGGATCGGCCTGCTGGCCACCGTAGGGACCCTGCTCGCCCTGGTCATCGCGCTGGGGGTCGCGGGCGTCCTCCTGCCCCGGGAGCATCGGGCCGCTCGATCCCTCCACCTGCGGACCACGCCCCCGTCGAAGGTCTGGGAGGCGATCACGGACCACGCGCGGGATCCCGAGTGGCGGCGGGACCTGAAGGCCGTGGCGCGCCTGGAAGACCACCAGGGCCGCCCCGTGTGGCAGGAGACCGCGCGCAACGGCCAGGCCATGAGCTTCGAGACCCTCGAGGCCGTCCAGGAGCATCGGCTGGTGCGGCGCATCCTCGAGGCCGGCGGCCCCTTCGGCGGGACCTGGACCTATCAGCTCCGCGCCGAGGGCGTCGGCACGCGGATCACGGTCACCGAGGACGGCTGGATCGCCAACCCGGTCTTCCGCGGCATGGCCCGCTACCTGTTCGGCTACCACCGCAGCCTGGAGCGCTACCTCCAGGATCTGGCCCGGCGCTTCGGCGAACCGGGCTGGCCGGAACCCGCCTGAGACGGGCGCCTACGCGCCTTCCCCCGCAGACCGCCGCCGGCACCAGGTCCTGGCCGCACTGGGCGCGGCGGCCTTGGCCCTGCACACCCTCCTGAAGGCGCGGGACGGGCTGCTGCCGGAACTGCTCTGGGGCTGCAACGTCTCGGACGTGGCCCTCATCCTGGGCTTCGCCTTCGAATGGCCCCGGGTGGTGGGCGCCGCCTTCGTGTGGCGCGTGGCCCTCGGGGAGCCCGGCTTCCTGGCGGGCCTGGGCAGCGGGCAGCGCTACGCCTGGACCTCGGCCCTGGTGCACCTCGTGCCCACGGTGCTGGCGGCCCTCTACCTGCGGCGCTCCGGGCTGCCCCGGGGCAGCGCCGCCTGGGCCCTGGCGGTCTCCCTGGCCCTGGTCCCCCTCAGCCGCGCCTGGACGCCGCCGGACTTCAACGTGAACTTCGCCCACCGGCGCGTCGCCTTCCTGGAACAGGCCTTCCCGGGGCGGTGGTCCTATCGGTTCGTGTCCGTGCTGCTGGCCGGCGCGGCCCTCGCGGCGGTGGAGGTCGTCGGCGGAAGACTTCTGGCGCGGGGGGCTGAACCCGACTCGAGGGACATCCGTAGGACTCCCCATGACCCTCGCGCCTGACCGCGACCGGTACCGCCGCCTGGCCCTGGCGGTGCTCGCCACGCTGTTCTGCCACACCCTGGTCAAGGCGCGCCTCGGGACCCTGCCGGAGCTCCTCTGGGGCTGCAACGTCGCGAGCTTCCTCATCGCCGCCGGGCTCTGGCTTGGAGAAGCGCGGCTGGTGGGCCCCGCCTTCCTGTGGCACCTGGCGGTGGGCGAGCCCGCCTACGTCTGGGGCGCGCTCCAGGCCGGGCACACGGGCTGGACCAGCATCCTCGCCCACAGCGTGCCCACGGTCTGCGCCTTCCTCTTCCTGCGGCGCCGCGGCCTGCCTCGCAGCGCGCCCTTCGCGGCGCTCCTGCTCTTCGTGGCCCTGGTGCCCCTCTCGTACTGGCTCACGCCCCCGGACCTGAATGTCAACCTGGCCCACCAGCGCCTGGACTTCCTCCAGGCGCGCGTTCCCGGCCTCTGGACCTACCGCGCGGCCTTCAGCGCCGGGATGCTGGCCCTGCTCCTGCTCGGGGACGCCCTGGCCGCCCGGGTGCTGGGGCGGCCTTCACCCCCAGCAGGCTCAGGGGAATCCGCTCCTGGAAGCTGAGTTCGCCCCGCACGTCGCGGCACTCCAGATGGATCAGGGGATCGGGCCGATCCCAGTCGATGCGCACCACGCCGAAGTTGTCCCCCTGCACCTGGGCCGCCACCCGGGAAGGATCCGCGGGCCGGTAGCGGAACTTCGCCCCGCCCTGGTTGAGGCCGCTGGAGGTGAAGTCGTAGAGGGGATAGCCGAGGCCGGCGTCCATCACCGCCAGCTCGCCGAAGTGGCGGTCGCCGCTGAGGATCACGACGCCCTTGGCCTGGGTGCGCTTCAACAGCTCGACGAGCCGCCGCCGCTCGGTGGGGAGATTCCCCCACTTTTCCCAGCCGAGGTTGTCGGCGACCACCTGGACGCTGGAGACCAGGAGCCGCAGTTCCGCCGGGACCTTCAGCTGGTCTTCCAGCCAGCGCCACTGCGCTTCGCCCAGCATGCTCGAAGCCGGGTCCGGATTCGGGACGTAGCGGCCGTGCACGTCGTCCTCGCCACCTGGACGCGGCTTCAGCTCGGTGCGGAAGCTCCGGGTGTCCAGGAGGATCACCTGCACCCGCCGCCCCTCGGGTCCGAAGACCCTGGCGTCGTACAGTCCCGGGCGGCGCCGCCGCGGAGAGCCGGGCGGCTCCTTCCAGAAGCGCAGGAAGAGCCGCTGGCTCTCCTCCCGCTTCGGGTAGTCGGCGCCCGCGTCATTGGCGCCCAGGTCGTGGTCGTCCCATACGGCCCAGTGGGGGGTCGTCGCCCGCAGCTTGCGGAAGCCGAGGATGCGGTCCAGCCGCGCGTACTCCCGCGCCATGGCGTCCATGTCCTCGGTGTCGGCGTAGATGTTGTCGCCCAGGAAGAGGAAGAGCTGGGGCTTCTGGGCCAGCACGGCGTCCCAGATGGGCTGGGGGCGGCGCTGCTCCGCGCAGGAGCCGAAGGCGATCACCGACAGCGTGCCTTTGGGATCCGCGGGCTGGGCCCGCAGGCCGGTGGAGGCCAGGGCGAGGGCGCAGGCGGGTGCGAAGATCCGGCGGAGCATCGGGGAATGGTAGCGTGGTGCCATGGCGCACCACGGTCACGAAGCCCGCGTGCTGGAGGCGATGGTGGAGGCCTGCCGCCGCCTCCACGCCCGCAACCTGCTCGCCGCCGCCGACGGGAACATCTCCTTCCGCTTCGCCGACCGCCGCATCGCCATCACGCCCACCGCGGTGGCCAAGTCCCGCATGGCGCCGGGCGCCATGGCCTTCATGAACCTCGACGGCGAGGTCCTCTCCGGCGAGCCCAGCGGCGAGCGCCACATGCATCTGGCGGTCTATCGGGCCTGCCCCGAGGCCCGGGCCGTGGTGCACGCCCACCCCCCCACGGCCATCGCCTGGAGCCTCGCCCGGCCGGACCTGGACGCCCTGCCCGACGAGGCCATGCCCGAGGTGATCCTCGCCGCCGGGCGCATCCCCATCGCCCCCTATGCCC
>JBDIBF010000107.1:0-8087 GCA_039812765.1 Holophagaceae bacterium | reverse complement strand
CCAGGGCCTCCCCGGCGCGGCGGGCCGCGTCGAGCCGGCCGCCGGCGTAGAGGGGTTGCTGCACGCTCAAGGCGCCGCCGAAGCCGGTGACGGCGTCGGGCCGGTTCAGGCGGGCTGGATCGAAATCGGAAGCCTGGATGCGGGCCTGGTCGAGCTTCAGCCCGAAGGCCTGCATCGGCTCGTCCGAGCGGGTCCAGCCGGCCTGGGCGGTGAAGGATGGCCCGCGCAGGGCCGAGGCCGCCTCCGCCTCCAACCGGGCCCGGTCCGCCATGGCCTGCCCGGCGAGGAGCCCGGGCTGGCCCGTCCAGGCGGCGCGGAGGGCGTCCTGGAGGGTCAGGGGGGCGGCGTCGGGGGCCTGGGCCTGGGCCGGAAGGACCAGGACCAGGGGAAGGAGGACGGCGGGGGACATGGGCGCTCCGGGCGACATCTAAAAATTTAACCAAAAAAGAAAATTTGCAAACAAGAAAATTCTACTCACAATGGACCCATGGGCAAGACCTCCCTCCCCCCCGAGCTCCTGGACCGCGTCGCGGAGCGCTTCCGCCTCCTGGGCGACCCCCTGCGGCTGGGGCTGCTGCAGGCCCTGCGCGGCGGCGAGGCCAGCGTCGGCGAACTGGCCGACCGCCTCGGCACCAGCATCCCCAACGCCAGCAAGCACCTCAAGCAGCTCTGCCAGGCGGGCGTGATCCGGCGCCGCCCGGAAGGGACTTCGGTCTACTACGCCATCGTCGATCCCGGCGTCTTCGACCTCTGCGACGTGGTCTGCGGGGGGCTGGAGCGCGCCGCCCAGGCCGAAGTGAAGCTGCTCCGCAGGCGCTGAGGCTTCATCCGTCCCGGCGTGGCGGGCCGTAGGGGTCCGTGGACTGGAGGACCCATGACCGTGCCGGAGATCCTGGCCTGCCACGAGCGGACCCTGGACGCCCTCCGGGCCCGCCTGGAGGAGATGCCCGAGGGGATGTGGGGCTGGCGCCCGGAACAGGGGTCCTGGTCCCCGGCGGAGGTCTACGACCATGTGGACCGCATCGCGCGCCTCTACAGCTTCGCGAAGCTGGACGAGTGCCTGACGAGGGGGGCCGCTCGTGGCGGCCGGCGGACCTTCATGGGCTGGTGCCTGCTGAACGCCCCCTGGCTGGCGGGGATCTTCCGGCACCGCCGGGACTTCCCCGAGGGCCTGCGGCCCGTGCCCGTCTCCCGGAGGGAGGCCGCCCGCGCCCTCGACGCCCTGCGCGTCCGGGCCCGGGGCGCGGCCCGCAGGGTGGCGGCGGACCCCGGCGCGCGGCGGGTCGAGCACGTGGCCCTGGGATGGCTGACCGCGACCCAGTGGTTCCACTTCGCCGAGATCCACAGCCGGCACCACCTCGAGGGACAGCTCGCCCGGATCCGGCGCGCCTGGGACCTCGGCGGAGCCGGGAAGCGGGATGGGGGCTGGTAGCCTTCCCGGGTGGACCAGCCCGATCCCTTCCATGGCCTCAAGGAGCCCGGCCCCCCGGAGACCGCCATCACCCACGTCCGGGCCTCCTTCACCCGGGGGCTCCAGCGGCGCGCCATGGACCAGGGCCCGGAGGCCTGGGCCTCCCTCCTGGCCGAGGTCTCCCCCGCCTGCCGGGCCGTCTTCGCCAAACCCCTCGGCGTCTTCCAGTGGGTGGAGGCCGGCCTCGTCAACGAACTCACCGAGGCCTGCGCGACCCGCGGGCCCGCCGACGACCTGGGCCTCCGCGCGGCGCTCACGGCGGAGGAGCACCTCACGGTGGCGCATCCCTGGCTCCTGAAGCTGCTCAGCCCCGAGACCCTGGTGCGGCAGGGGCCGACGCTCTTCCGCTTCTATCACCGTGGCGGCGTCATCCGGCTGGAGTCCGTCGGCCCGGGATGCGGTGCCCTGAGCATCTGGGCCACGGGCCTCTACGCGGGCTGGTCCGCCATCGCCATCCCGGCCTGGATGCGCCGCGCCCTGGAGCTGGCCGGGGCGGAGGAGGCCGCAGTCGAGCACCTGCCCCCGCCCCCGGGGAGCCTCCGCCACCGCTACCTCCTGCGCTGGAAGGACTGAATCGCGCGGCGGGAGGCATTGCCCCGGGCCGGGGCGGCCGGGATAGTGGTCCCAAGGGCCCGGCCTCGTCCCGCGTCCCTGCCGGGAGCCGGGCATGTACGATCTCAAGGGACAGGTGGCCGTGGTGACGGGGGCGGCGGGACGCCACGGCATCGGCCGGGCCATCGCCCTCCGGCTCGCCGCCGAGGGCGCGGCCCTGGTGGTGAACGACGTGCCCCGGGACGCCGGGACGTTCCGGCCCGCGGACCGCGAGATCGGCTGGGACGGGATCACCAGCGTGGCGGACGAGATCAAGGCCCTGGGCGGCGAGGCCCTCGCGGTGGAGGCCGACGTCTCCCTGGCCGGGCCGGCGGAGGACCTGATGGGCGCGGCCCTGCGCCGCTTCGGCCGCCTCGACATCCTGGTCAACAACGCGGCGGCCCCGCCCGGCGGGGACCGCAGGCCCCTCCTGGAGGTGGCTGAGGAGGCCTTCGACGCGGTCATGAGGGTGAACGTCCGCGGCACCTTCCTCTGCGCGCGCGCCGCAGGGAGGCACATGGTCGAGCGCGGGGGCGGCGGCAGGATCCTCTCCCTCTCCTCGTGCCTGGGCAAGCGGGGCCGCGCCCACTACGCCGCCTACAGTGCCTCGAAATTCGCGATCATCGGCCTCACCCAGTCCCTCGCCCTGGAGCTGGCACCCTATGGCATCACCGTGAACGCCCTCTGCCCGGGGCCGGTGGACACCGAGCGGTTCGACCGGGTCGCGGACCTCGCGGCTCCTCCGGGAACGGACCCTTCCGCCTTCCGGGAAGCCCTCCTCCGCGACCGCGCCCGCGAGATCCCGCTCGGGCGGGTGGGGCTTCCCGCGGATGTCGCGGGGGTCGCGGCCTTCCTGGCCTCCGCGGAGGCCTCCTACCTGACCGGTCTCGCCGTGGACGTCACGGGCGGCTTCGAACTCCCATGACGGCCGAGGCGCGGCGCCATCCGAGGATCGACCGGCGCCTGGGCTGGCGGGCGCGGATCGGCGTGATCACGCCGGCGGTGGGCATGGCCGTCACCGCCGACTTCCATGCCATCGCGCCGGAGGGGGTGGCCCTCGTGCTGGCCGGGGTCCCCCATCCCATCACCGAGGATTCGGTGGATCAGCTCACGCGGGTGGGGGAGGGCGTCGTGGACGCGGCCCGGCGCCTGCTGCTGGCCAAGGTCGACGTGATCCTGTGGAACACCAGCAGCGGCAGCTTCATCAAGGGCCCCGGCTACGACCTGGAGCTCTCGGACCGGATCCGCGCGGCCACGGGAGTTCCGGCCACCACGGCCTCCACGGGGATGGTCGACGCCTTCCGTCGGCTCGGGGTGCGGAGGGTCTCCCTGGCCACGCCCTACGTGGACGAGATCAACGAGCGGGAGAAGGCCTTCCTCGAGGCCCACGGCGTCTCGGTGCCGAGATACCGGGGCCTCCAGATCCTGGACGTGGGTGAGCTCATCGACGTCCCCGCGGCGCGGATGCGGGACCTGGCCAGGGAGGCGGACCACCCGGAGGCGGAAGCGGTCTTCATCAGCAACGCTGGATGGAGCGCCCTGGGCGTCCTCGAAGGGCTGGAGGCCGAGCTGGGCAAGCCGGTGTGCTCCACGAACCAGGTCTCCCTCTGGGGCGCCTTCCGCCTCGCGGGGATCGAGGACCGCGTGGACGGCTTCGGGCGGCTGCTGCGGGAGGCTTGAGTTCCTCGCGGCGGCGGCGCGGGGCACAATGGGGGATGCACCCAGCGCCGCAGCCCACGGAGACGGAAGCCGCCTCGGTCGGAGGCCTCCTGGAGGGGTTGCGCGGGCTCGGGACGGCCCCGGCCCTCCTGGCACCGGGACGGAGGCCCCTGGACTTCGCGGGGCTGCTGGACCAGGCGGCGGAAGTCCGGACCTGGTTGAACGGCCGCGGCCTCGGACGCGGGGACCGCCTGGCGATGGTCCTGCCTCCGGGCCCCGAGGCCGTGGCGGCTTTCCTCGCCATCGCCGCCTCGGCCTCCTGCGCTCCGCTGGATCCCGCCTCCCCCGAGGCCGAGCTCCGCCGCCACCTGGAAGGGCTGCGCGCCGTGGCTCTCGTGGCCCCCCGGGACGCCGCCCCCGCGGCCCGCGCGGCGGCCAGGGCGCTGGGCCTTTCCGTGCTCGACCTGGTTCCCCGTGGCGGCGAGGGCGCGGGCCGCTTCGACCTCGCGGGGACCCTCCCCTCGGGCGCGCCGCGGCTCGGCGGCGCGGCGGAGGCGGAGGACGAGGCCCTGGTGCTTTCCACCTCGGGCACCACCGGCGGCCCCAAGCGCGTGCCCATCCGCCACCGCCAGCTCATCGCCATGGCCCGCAACACCCGCATGTCGGCGGGCCTGCGCCCGGACGACCGTTGCCTCAGCTTCATGCCCCTGCACCACCTGGCCGGCCTCGTGACCGCGGTGCTTTCTGCCCTTGGCGCCGGGGGCAGCCTGGTCTGCATCCCGGGCTTCAGCCCCGAGGAGGCCTTCCGGTGGATGGCCGAGTTCCGCCCCACCTGGATCACCGCCGTGCCCACGGTGCACCAGGCCCTGGCGGACCATGCGGCCCGGCACCCGGACCTGGCGCCGCCCCGGCTCCGGCAGGTCCGGTCCTCCGCGTCTTCGCTCCCGGAGGCACTGCTGGCCCGGCTGGAGGCGCTGTTCCAGGCCCCCGTGCTGGAGGCCTACGGCATGACCGAGACCCAGCTCATCACCGCCAACCCGCCACCGCCCGGAGTCCGCAAGGCCGGCTCGGTGGGGCTGCCGGCAGGGCCGGAGGTCGCGGTGTTGGACCCCGACGGAAGGCCCGTCGCCCCGGGCGCGGTCGGGGAGGTGGTGGTGCGCGGGCCCAACGTCTTCGACGGCTACGAAGACGCGCCGGAAGCCAACGCGGCGGCCTTCCGGGACGGCTGGTTCCTCACCGGGGACCTGGGCCGCCTCGACGCCGACGGCTACCTCTTCCTCCAGGGCCGCGTGAAGGAGCTCATCAACCGCGGCGGCCAGAAGGTCTCGCCCTGGGAGGTCGAGAGCGTCCTCCTCGAGCATCCGGCGGTGGCGGAGGCCGCCGTGTTCCCCGCGCCCCACGCCACCCTCGGGGAGGCGGTCATGGCGGCGGTGCGCCTGCGGGCCGGCCAGGATCCCGGCGAGCCGGCCCTGCGGCGCCACGCGGCCTCGCGCCTGGCGCCCTTCAAGGTGCCCCTGCGGGTCCTTCCCCTGGCCGACCTGCCGAAGGGGCCCACGGGGAAGCTCCGGCGGGTCGCCCTCTGGGAGCTGCTGAGGCCCCTGCTCGAGGCGCCCTCCATGGCCTCGGTGGAGGATCCCGATCCCGAGGCCTGGCGGGAGGCCGAGGCCACCGCGGCGGCCCTCGCCCGGCATCCCGCCCTGCTCCGCTGCGCGGTGCAGCCCCGGCTGGATGCCGCCGGACGGCGCCACCTCCTGGCCTTCATCGTCCTGGGGGATGACGTCACCTCGGAGGACCTGGCCCTCTTCCTGCTCCGCGAGGGAGGCGGCTGCGTGATCCCCAGCCTCTACGTGGCCCTGGAGGCCATGCCCCGGGACGCAGAGGGCCGGGTGGACTGGCGGCGCCTGTCGGAGACCCCGGTGGACTTCGACCTCGCCCAGCCCCCCCGGGAGACGGTGGAGCTGCTGCTGGCGAGGATCTGGAAGGGGGTCCTGGCGGGCCGGGCGCCCACCCTGGCGGACGACTTCTTCCTGTCGGGCGGCGACTCCCTGCGGGCCATGGACCTCCTGCTGCGGGTGGAGGCGGAACTCGGCGTGGCGGTTCCACCGGAGACCTTCTTCCGTGACGCCACCCTGCGGGCCCTGGTGGAGGCCACCCTGCGGGCCGGGGGCCCCGAGGGCGCCTCGCCCATGCTCACGGTCCAGGCCGGGAGCCCGGGGCGGCCGCCTCTCTTCTTCGTGCACGGCGACTTCAATGGCGGCGGCTTCCATTGCCGGCGGCTGGCGGCCCTCCTCGGCGCGGACCTGCCCTTCCACACCTTCCATCCCCATGGTCTGCCCGGCCAGCCCCAGGTCTCCACGGTGGAGGCCATGGCCGCGGCCTACCTGCCCTGCCTGCGGGCCGCGCAGCCCAGCGGCCCCTACCGCCTCGCGGGGCACTGCAACGGCGCGGTGGTGGCCTTCGAGCTGGCCCGGCGGCTGGAGGCCGCGGGGGAGGCCGTGGCCTGGGTGGCCCTGCTCTCGCCTCCGCCGGCCCGGGTCCTGGGCACTGCGGCGGGCCTTCCCGCTCCCCTGCCGGTGGACGTGGACCTGGGCCGCCAGGCCCTCCACACCCGCCGGGCGCTGCTGGTGTCCGCATACGGCCACGCGCTTCGGGCCTACGCGCCGGCCCCGGTGCGGGCGCCGCTCCACCTGCTGGCCACGGAGGAGGACCTCGAGGGCGCGGGACCCCGCATGGGCTGGGAGGCCCTCGGTGCCCCGGGGCGGGTCCTCCGGGTGGCGGGGAGCCACCTCGGCATGCTGGGCGACCACCTCGAGGACACCGCCCTGGCCCTCGGCGGACTGCTGGCCTGAGGGCCGCCTCAGCGGGGGAGGCGCAGCGTGAACACGAGCTTCTCCTCCACCTGGGCGGGGCCGGAGAGGGTTCGCCAGCCCGTGGAGAGCTCGAGCACCGCGTCGCCGCCTCCGCGCAGCGAGTCCAGCACCGCCCGCTGGGCCTCGGCGTGAAGGCTCCGGCGGACCGGGAGCGCCAACTCGCCTCCCTGCCGCTCCAGGAGGGCCCGTTTCGCCTCGAGGTACAGCATGTTCACCAGCCAGCCGGCGTCCTTGTCCTTGAGGGGCGTGTGGGCGACCCGGAGCTCGTCCCCGTGGGGAAGGCCCGTGAGCAGGTCCGCGGGGAACGTGCGCTTGGGGAGGCCCCGGGCCGCGAGGCGGCGGAAGAAGTCCACGTCCTCGGAGCCCCAGCCCACCATGGCCTCGTCGTAGCCGCCCACGGCCTCGAAGGCCTCCCGGGGGCAGAGCACCGTGCCCGTGAGCTCCTTCGGACCCCGCTCGGCCACCCAGAAGGCGGGCTCCACGAGGCCGGGGAAGACCCGTTCGCCGAAGTCCGGGGCGAGCAGCACGTCGGCGTCCACGAAGGCCAGCCAGGGCGCCCGGGCCGCCGCGGCGCCGGCGTTCTTCGCGGCGCTGTGGTGGAAGAAGGGCTGGCCCGGGACCCGCACCACGCGGGCCTCCGGGTGGGCGTCCGCCACCCAGTCGCCGCTCCCGTCGGGGCAGGACCAGTCCACGAGCACCACCTCGGCGTCGGGCTGGCCCGTCCAGGTGGGCAGGGCCCGGCGCAGGTGCGCCAGGCGGCCCATGCAGGTGGCGATGAGGGAGACGCGGGGAGCCATGCCTCGATGCTAGCCGCGACGCGGCCTAGCGGCGGTCGCCGCCCAGGTACAGGCTGCCGTTCCGCGTGCGCAGGAAGGCGTCCAGGGGGATCTCCTCCTGCTTGAGGAAGCCTTTCGCGGGGAGGAGGCCGTCGCGGACCATCTCCACCACGGCGCAGAGGCTGGCGGCGGTGGTCCAGCTGATGGCGCGCCAGACGTGGCCGTCGGCCATCTCCATCTGGGGGTAGCTGCGCACGAACTCCTTGCGGGCGAGCTGGCCTTCCTGCCAGCCCTCCACGGCGGCGTGGACGAACACGTAATCCTCGTCCACTGGCGGCAGGGCGTTCTTGAGGATGCGGCCCACCAGCTCGCGGTCGTCCCGGAGCCGCAGCTCCTCGAGGAGGAACTTCACGCGCTCGAAGTGGCCGAGGTAGCGCATGGTCTTGTAGGCGAGGTCCTGCACGCGGCCCTCGTAGGTCTCGCACATGGTGCCCAGGCCGCCGCTGGTGGTGGCCGCCTCGAGCTGGACGCCGTCGATGGTGACGATCTCGAGGCCCTCGAGGGCGGGCACCATCGAGCGGTGGCCCATGCGGATCACCTCGCAGTCGTTGATGTACTCGTTGATGACGCCCTCGGGGCTCCAGTTGAAGGCGTAGCCGAGGCTGCCCCGGGGGTGCTTGGGCAGGGCGCCCACCTTCAGCTCGATGCTGCGCAGCTTGT
>JBDIBF010000106.1:0-8089 GCA_039812765.1 Holophagaceae bacterium | reverse complement strand
CGCTCGGACCCGCCCCTGGAGCCGGACGTGGTCCCCCGCCGAGGCCGCCCGGGCCTTCGGCGGCGCCGTGGAGGGCGCGGAGGTCGCCTGGCCGGACGGCGTGTGGGCCCTGGTTGTCCGCGGGCCCGCGGGGCCGCGCCGCTTCACCTACGACGAAGCCCACCGGCGCCTCGCCGCCATCCTGGGCTGGGACGCGCTGCCGAGCCCGGCGGAGCGGGTGGAGGCCACGGCGGAGGGCTGGCGCGCGACGGGATCCGGCTGGGGCCACCGGGTGGGCCTCTGCCTCGCGGACTGAGCGGCGTCAGCCGTCGGCGAGGCTGCGCCAGCGCGCGGGATCGGGGTCCGACAGCAGGCCCTGGAGGAAGCGCCAGGCAGCCTCCAGGTTGCGCTCGGCGGCCGGGCCCAGGCCCTCGCCCAGGGCGAAGCGCTCGCCGCGCACCGCCAACACGAAGGACGGCGGCGGCGCCGCGCCCGTGACCCGGGCGAAGGCGTGGAGCAGGGCTTCCGGGGAAAGGGCGTGGGAGGTGAAGCTGGCGTCGGGGGCGGGGCGGGCCTCGCGGAAGGCGAAGGGCGCCGGCGCGGCCACGGAGGCGTCCAGGAAGAGGGCGAGCCCCCGGCCCCGCAGGTCCTCCACGTGCTCGATCTGAAGCTGGAAGTCGGTGAAGGCCTCCAGACGCGCGTCGGGCCGGGCCTCCACCCAGGCCTCCACCCGCGCCAGCAGCCGGGGGCCCAGGGCGTCGTCGCCCCGGGCCGGGTTGCCCCAGCCGAAGACCGCCAGGGGCTTCAGGGCGAGGGAGGCGCTCTCCATCAGCCCTCCCCGCCCCGGGCGCGGCGGACCACGAGCCCGCCCTCGGCGTCGAGGACTTCCACTTCCAGGGGCATCTTTCCCAGGGCGTGGGTGGCGCAGCTCAGGCAGGGGTCATAGGCGCGGATGGCCACCTCGATGCGGTTCAGGAGCCCCTCGGTGATTTCGCGGCCGTCGAAGTCCGAGGCCGCCACTTCCCGTACGGCGGAGTTCATCGCCGTGTTGTTGTGGGTGGTGGAGACGATGAGGTTCGCCTTCACGACGGTCCCCTCCTCGTTGACCCGGTAGTGGTGGATGAGCGTCCCCCGGGGCGCCTCGATGACGCCGACGCCTTCGAGGCCCGGGGTTCCCTCGGCCCGCAGCTCCGTGCCCAGGATGTCCGGATCCAGCAGCAGCTCGCGGATCAGCTCCGCGGCGCAGAGCATCTCCACCAGGCGCGCCCAGTGGTAGGCGAGGGTGGCGTGCACGGGGCCGCCGCTGCCGAGGGCCATGAAGTCCTTCCGGGCGGCCTCGGCCAGGGGCGTGGGCATGCGCCCGGCGTTGTTGAGGCGCGCCAGGGGCCCCACGCGGTACCAGCCCTCGTCGTTGCCCCTCGAGACGATGAAGGGGAACTTCATGTAGGACCAGGGCTTAACCTCCTCGTGGATCATGCGGAGGTAGTGCACAACGTCGGCGTGGTCGAAGATGCGCGCGCCCTCGGCGTCCGTGGCCCGGAGGTCGCCGTCGTAGAGCTCGAAAGAGCCGTCAGGGGCCGTGAGGCTGAGGAAGTTGGAACGGAACGATCCGAAGGCCTCGTTGCGGGCCCGGTCTGCCAGGAACATCGTGCGGGCGAGGTCCACGGCGCCGCGGCTCCAGGCCACCATGGTGTCGATCTCCGCGAGCAGGGCCTCCCGGTCCGCGGGGGCCAGGCCCTTGTTCACGCCGCCGGGGAGGGCGAAGGTGCCGTGCACCCGCTTGCCCGTGAGGATGCGGATCACCTCCTGGCCGTACTTGCGCAGCTTCACGCCCTGGAGGGCGACGTCGGGGTGCTTGCGGATGACGCCGACGATGTTGCGCGCGGCCACGTCGGACTCGAAGCCCAGCAGCAGGTCCGGGCTGGCCAGGTGGAAGAAGTGCAGGGCGTGGCTCTGGAGGGTCTGGCCCACGTGGAGCAGGCGGCGCAGCTTCTCCGCCGTCGGCGGCAGGGCCCGCGCGCCGGCGATCATGTCCACGGCCTTGGCGGCGGCGAGGTGGTGGCTCACGGGGCAGATGCCGCAGAGGCGCTGCACCAGCACGGGGACTTCGCGGATGGGGCGGCCCTGGATGAACTTCTCGAAGCCGCGGAACTCCACGATGTGGAGGCGGGCCTGCTTCACGCGGTTCTCCCGGTCCAGGAGGAGGGTCACCTTGCCGTGGCCTTCCACCCGGGTGACGGGCTCGATGACGATGCGGTCGAGGGCCTCCCCCTTCGGGGCGGTCTCCAGGCGCGGATGGACGGTGGGGGTCATGGGGTCCTCAGTCGTAGCGGATGAGTTCGCGGGGCAGGGCGGGGTCCTCCCCGGCCACGAGGCGGGTGAGGAAGTGCCAGAAGGCGTCGGCGCTGGGTGGGCAGCCCGGCAGCACGTGGTCGATCTTCACGATGTGGTGCAGGGGCCGCACGCGGTCCAGCAGGAGCGGGATCTCGGGATCGTTGGGGATGTGGGCGTTCTCGGTGCCCATGCCGCGGATGAAGGCCTCCTCCAGGCAGTCCTTGAGGGGCAGGGCGTTGCGCATGGAGGGGATGCCGCCGGTGACGCCGCACTCGCCCACGGCCACCAGCACCTTGCACATCTTGCGGAACTCCAGGAGCGTGTGGACGTTCTCGGCGTTGCACACGCCGCCTTCCACCAGGCCGAGGTCCACGGGCTGGCGGATGTGCTTGAGGTCGTCGATGGGGCTGCGGTCGAATTCGACCACCTCCAGCAGGTCCAGCAGGCGCTCGTCGAGGTCCAGCAGGGACATGTGGCAGCCGAAGCAGCCCGCCAGGGAGCAGGTGGCGACTTTGAGCTTCTCAGCCATGGTGGACCTCCTGGAGGCCGCCAGCCTCGGTCATCGCGTACTCCCGCAGGTCCGCCTCGGCCACGGTGGCG
Source organism: Holophagaceae bacterium (assembly GCA_039812765.1). Classification (GTDB taxonomy): domain Bacteria; phylum Acidobacteriota; class Holophagae; order Holophagales; family Holophagaceae; genus JADJVL01. The sequence continues at coordinate 5,176 of JBDIBF010000106.1, read as the reverse complement.
CGGTCGTAGCGCCGCGCGCCGATGGGCACCTCCCAGGCGCCCTCCTTCGGGAGCAGGGCGCCGGTGGGGCAGAGGGCCACGGCGCGATCGTGGACGGCCAGGGCGCTCTCGCCCAGGAGGCCCGAGGGGGTGTTCACCTCGAGGCTGGTGCGGATGCCCCGCTGCGTGACGCCGAAGACGTTCTTGCCGTCCAGGAAGCGGCTGGCGCGCACGCAGCGCTCGCAGCGGATGCAGCGGTCCCGGTCGAGGATGATGCCGGGGTGGCTGGCGTCCCGGGCCCGCCTGGGGAACTGCTGGGGGAAGTGGTTGTCCTGCATGCCGAGGAAGTAGGCGGTGGCCTGCAGGCGGCAGGCCCCGGACTTCTCGCAGGAGGGGCAGTAGTGGTTGCCCTCCACGAAGAGCATCTGGAGGGCGGCCCGGCGCAGGGCCTGCAGCTCCGGCGTGTCGCAGTCCACGTGCTGCCCGGCCATGGCGGGCTGGGTGCAGCTCGAGAAGGGCTTGCCCGAGATGACCACCGTGCACAGGCGGCAGGAGCCGTGGGGTCCGACCTCGGGATGCCAGCAGAGGTGCGGGATGTAGCGGCCCGCCTGGAGGGCGGCCTGGAGGACGGTCTGGCCGGGGGTGAAGGGGACCTCCTGGCCGTCGAGGAAGAAGGTGCTGGTCATGCGCGGACCTCCGCGGGGGTGAGGTGGGCCTCCTGGTCCGTGCGCCCGGTGAGGCCGCGGGCCTCCTCGAGGGCGCCATCCAGGTCGAAGGCGGGGATGAAGTCCCGGGTGCCCATGCGCGCCTCCCACACGGCGGGGAAGCGCTCGAAGCTGTCGATGAGGTGCAGGCTCGCGGTCTGGCCCAGGCCGCAGTGGCTCATGGTGCGCAGGGTGCGCGCGATGCCTCGCATCTCCTCCAGGTCCACCGGGGAGCCGAAGCCCCGGGCGAACTTCGAGACGTAGTTCTCGAGGAGCGTCGTGCCCACGCGGCAGGGGGTGCAGAGGCCGCAGCTCTCGTGCCGGAAGAAGGCGGCGAAGTTGCGGGCCGCCTCGAAGAGGTCCCGGCCCGGGCCGAACACCATCAACGTGCCGACGCTGGGGAGGTCCTCGAAGCAGACCGTGCGGTCGAAGGCCTCGGCGTTCAGCAGGGTGCCGCTGGGGCCGCCCAGCTGGACGCCCAGGGCGTCGAGGCCGCCGCAGTCCCGCAGCACCTCCCGCACCGTGACGCCCCAGGGGTACTCGTAGACGCCGGGCCGTTCCACGTCCCCCGACACCGCGAAGAGCTTGGTGCCGGTGGACTGGGGCGTGCCGATGGCGGCGAACCAGGCCCCGCCGCGCTGGCTCACCACGGCGGCCTTGGCGAAGGTCTCCACGTTGTTCACCACCGTGGGGCGCTTGTAGAGGCCCTGGTGCACCGGCAGGGGCCAGCGCTGGCGCGGGATGCCGCGTCGGCCCTCGATGCTCTTGATCATGGCGCTCTCCATGCCGCAGATGTAGGCGCCGGCGCCGAGGTGGATCTCGATGTCGAACTCCAGCCCCGAGCCCAGGATGTCGCGGCCCAGGAGCCCCGCCTCCCGGCGCCGGGCCAGCACGGCCTCGAGGTGCGGAAGGAGGTAGACGTACTCCTGGCGGAGGTAGAGGACGCCCTTCTTCGAGCCCACCACGTGGCCGCAGATGGTCATCCCCTCGAAGACCATGTCGGGGAACTCGGCGAGGAGGACGCGGTCCTTGAAGGTGCCGGGCTCCCCCTCGTCGGCGTTGCAGAGCACGTAGCGCCCGCCGCCCTTGGCGCTGCGCACGGACTCCCACTTGATGGCGGTCTTGAAGCCCGCGCCGCCGCGGCCCCGCAGCTCGCTTCGGTAGAGCTCCTTGAGGGTCTCGGCGCCGCCCTTGTCGAGGTGGTGGCGCCGGGCGTCGCTGGGGGAGAGATCCTCTTCCCAGGCGGGCAGGATCTCCCCGCCGCGCTCGAGGCTGGCCCGCAGGCCCGCGCCGGGGGGCACGGGACGCCGGAAGATCACGTCGGAGCGCCGGATGATGCTCTCGACCCGGAAGAACTCCGGGGGCCACGCGGAGAGCGGCGTGCGCGCGTTGATGAGCCGGGCGAGGGCCTCGATGCGCTCGCGCGTCAGGCGTGTCACCGGCAGGTAGTTCACCAAGGCTGCCGGGCCCTGGTCCCCCAGGCCGATGTCGGAGGTGAAGTGCACGCTCACCCGGCCGTCCTCCCTCACCTGGCCCAGGGGCACGTCCAGGAGGTCGCAGAGGTGCGCGGCGAGTTCGCGGCTGCCCTGCATGCGGTCGGTGATGTTGTCGCTCACATGGACGACCACCTCGCCCTGGAAGGTGTCGCTGAGGAAGCTGTAGAAGCTCACGACGCCCTTCACCCGCAGGGGCGTCACCCCCAGCTCGGCGGCGAGGACCTCCATGGCCTCGCTCGGGACGAAGTGGTAGTGGTGCTGCACCGCGATCAGGAGCTGGAGGAGCGCGTGGGGGCTCCTTCCGGCACGGTCCAGCAGAGGCTCCAGGAAGTCCCGGGCCGGGGGCATGGGGTTGGGCAGCATGGCGATCGCCTCCCAGGAAGGGCGCCGCACGGGGAAGGCTGACCCGTGGCTTTCCGCGCCGAACCAGCGCCGCCACCTTACTCCGGGTCCGGGCCGCGGGAGGGGAAACGGAGGCCCCTTGTGATGCCCATCATCGGCGGGTCCGGTACCGGAGTTCCTGATCCGTTGGCTCGGGCAGGGCCCCGTCCGGCCCTCAGCCTTCCACGTGGACCCGGTCGGGCCCCAGGGTCTTCGCGTGGAACAGGGCGGCGTCCGCGGCCTCGAAGAGGTCCTCGGCGGTGGCCATTCCGGGACCCAGGCCCACCACGCCGAAGGTGGCGGTCAGGCCGAAGGGCTGGTCGTCCCGGCCGAGGTAGGTCTTCTCCCGCAGCCGGGCGCGGATGCGCTCGAGGCAGGCGGCGGCGTCGGCGGGCGGGATGAAGGGGAAGAGGAAGGCGAACTCGTCGCTCCCGAAGCGCGCGGCGAGGTCCTCGCTGCGGATCTCCGCCCGGGCGATGGCGGCGAAGGACTTCCGTGCCTCGTCCCCGTGGGATGGGCCGTGGTCGCGGGTGACGGCCTTGAGGCCGTCCAGGTCGCAGAGGCAGAAGCTGAGGGGGTGGCCGTAACGCCGCGCGGAGCGCAGGGCGGGATCCAATCGTTCCATCAGGTAGCGCTTGTTGTAGAGGCCCGTGAGCGGGTCCCGGGTGGTCTCCTGGGCAAGGTAGGTCTCGAGGGCCTGCAGGTCGGTGATGTCTCGGGCGCTGAGCAGCACTTCCCCGCCATCGGGCCCCTCCACCTTCGAACCGCGCAGCTCCAGCCACACGGCGCCGCCCTGGGCGTGGGGGACGCGGACCTTCACGGGGCCGGAGGCGCGCCCTTCGGCGAGGGCGGCGAGGAACCCTCGCAGCGGGGTCTGGTCCTCGGGCCCGGCGAGGTCGGCGGCGGGCTGTCCCAGGACCTGGGCGCGGTCGAGGCCCAGCACCCGGGTGAGGGCCGCGGAGGCGAAGGTGAAGCGGCCCCCCAGGTCGTGGCGGGACACGATGTCGGGGCTGAGGTCCGCCAGCGCCTGGAAGCGGGCCTCGGCGGCGGCGAGCCGGCGCCGGAGCTCCTCGTGGTCCGCCCGGGCGTCCTCCAGGAGGGCGGCGTTGATCTCGCCCTCCGCCCAGGCGGCGATCTCCTGCAGGGCGGTGATCTCGCCCGCCGGGAAGGCCCGGGGTTCGCGGTCGAGGATGCAGAGGGTGCCGATCTTCGCCCGGCCGGGTCCGTGGAGGGGCGCGCCGGCGTAGAAGCGGATGAAGGGGGGGCCGGTCACGAGAGGGTTGTCCAGGAAGCGCGGGTCCTCCCGCGCGTCCTCCACCACGAAGGGCCCTTCGCCGAGGATGGCCCACCCGCAAAAGGAGATGTCCCGGGGCGTCTCCCTCGGCTCGAGGCCGACGCGGGACTTGAACCACTGCCGGGACTCGTCCACGAGGGAGACGAGGGCGATGGGGACCTTGAAGAGGCGGGCGACCGATCGCGTGATGCGGTCGAAGCGGGCCTCGTCCGGCGTGTCGAGGATGCAGAGCCCGCGCAGGGCCTCCAGGCGGAAGGCCTCGTCGGCGGGAAGGGGAGGCGCCTGCACGGGGGGGTCGGAAGGGTCGGCTCGAGTGTGGCCCCTTTCCCTTCGGGACGCCATCCCCGCCCTCGTCCAACCGGTTCATCATGGGGCCATGCTCCGACCCTTCGCGCTGCAGGCCCTGGTCGCCTTCGCGACAACCCCTGGCGGTGTGCCGGGCGCCCAGGAGCCTCCGCTGAGGCTGATCGAGCAGACGAGCCAGGAGGGCTTCCCCCTCGAACGCGCCTTCCCCGGCCGGGGCGCGCCGCGCCTGAAGGCCGCCGGTGTCTTCCTCCGCATCCGCGAGGGGAGGAAGCTCTACGCCCTCTGCCTCTACGTGGACGTGCGGGTCCTGGCGCGGCTCACGCGGGGCAGGCCCAGGGACGCGGAGGCGCTGGCACGGCTCCTGGTGGAAGGCCGGGCCGCCCACGCCTTCGTCGCCCGCATCGTGGAACCCTTCCCCCGGGAAAGCCGCATGGCCTTCCTGATGGGGAACCTCGAGCGCGCCTGGCCGGGTCCCGGCTTCGATCCGCAGGCGCCGGCCGTCCGACGCTTCAGCCGCTTCTTCGACGAGGCCCTCGCCCCGGGCGACGAGACCCAGGTCTGGGTCGCCCCCGGCGGAAGGATCCGCGCCCGGAAGCCCGGCGGTCCCGTCCAGTCCACCCGGGACGCCGTCCTCGCTTCGGCGTTCACCGCCACCTACCTCGGCGACCGCTGCATGGACCCCGCCCTCAAGGCCGACCTCCTGCGTGAACTGCCGGCGGTGCTGGAGGTGGAGGAGATGATGACGCGGCGAGTAATTCGATAAATATAATTTTTTAAACACTTTATATTTTTGACTCGAAATACGAATTTTTTCGTTGAAACCTACGATAAACAACGTACACATTGTTTCGTACCCCTCTCCCAGAGGCCTCCATGACCCAGCCCCGAAGCACCCCGACCCCCAAGCCGACGGAAGGCGAGCTCAGCATTCTCGCGGTCCTGTGGGACCGGGGACCTTCGACGGTGCGGCAGGTGTTCGAGGTGCTGTCGGCGGAGCGGGACCTGGGCTACACGAC
>JBDIBF010000105.1:0-8790 GCA_039812765.1 Holophagaceae bacterium | reverse complement strand
GACGCCCACGTCCTCGGGCCCTGGCAGCGGAACCCTCGCTGCTTCGCCGGCCCCCAGGACTGAGGCCCTCTCAGCGCCCGGCCTCCAGGGCCAGGGCCTTGGGGAACAGCACGTTGTTCTCCAGGTGGATGTGCTGGTGCAGGTCCGCCTCCAGGGCCGCCAGCCCGTCGAAGAGGCTGGTGTAGCTGGCGTCCGCGCCCTCGGGCAGGGCGAAGTCCCGGCTGACGTCGCGGATGCGCAGCAGGAGGTCGCCGCTCACGAGGTCGTGCTCGTGCTCCATGGCGCGGATGGGGTTGGCCACGGAGCCGAAAGGCCCGGCGGCGGGGCGGCCCTCCTCCAGAGCCCGGATGTAGGGGAAGAGCACCTGCTCCTCCTTCATGAGGTGGGGCCCCAGGTCGTGGAAGAGGTCCTGCACCGTGGCGCGGATGAGCATCAGCTCCGGATGGCGCTCTCCGTGCATGCCCGCCACCTTCGTCATCAGCGGCATGAGCCGGGCCATCTCCGACCGGGTGAAGGCGTGGTGGGTGGAGAGCAGGTGGTCGATGAGCTGGCCCCCGGTGGCCTGCCGCCAGTCCGGCCCCGCGTCGATGCGGGCCGCCGCCAGGTCCGCCAGGTCGTCCAGCACCTTCTCCGGGGCCACGCCCGCCGCCGCCGCCGCCTCCCGCAAGGGGCGCTGGCCGCCGCAGCAGTAGTCGAGGCCCCGGGCCTCGAAGACCCGGGTGGAGGCGGGGAAGGCAGAGGCGATCTCGCCCAGGGGGGTGTCGAGGGTGTAGGCCATGGGATCCGGCTCCACGTGCAGGGTGCCTCCAGCCTCGCCTGGGCTCCCCCTTTCCGCATTGACTTCCATCAAGACTCGGCCGGTCGGCTTCAGGCCGGGACCCCCTCGAGGCTCAGGGCCTTGGGAAAGAGGACGTTGTTCTCGAGGTGGATGTGCTGGTGCAGGTCGGCCTCCAGGTCCGCCAGGCCCATGAAGAGGGACTGGTAGCTGCCGCAGGCGCCTTCGGGCAGGGCGAAGTCCCGCGACAGGTCACGGATGCGGTGGAGCAGTTCGCCCACGTCGTCGTGCTCATGCTCCATGGCGCGGATGGGGTTGGCCACGGTCCCGAAGCAGCCGGCCGCGGCCCGCCCGCCGTCCAGGGCGAGGATGTAGGGGAAGAGCACCTGCTCCTCCTTCATCAGGTGGGGCATGAGGTCGGCGGCGAGGGCCTGGAAGCACTGGCGGATGGCGAGCAGCTCGGGATGGCGCTCCCCGTGCACGCCCGCCACCTTCGTCATGAGGGGCGTCAGCCGCGCCAGCTCGGTGCGGGTGAAGACGTGGTGGGTGGCCAGGAGGTATTCCACTACCTCGGTGGCCGTGGCCTGGCGCCAGTCCCGTTCCTCGCCGGTCCGCGCCGCGCGGAGCTCGGCAAGCTCCTCCAGCACCTTCGCCGGGGCGAGCCCGGAGGCCTCGCAGGCCTCGCCGAGGTGGCGCTGGCCGCCGCAGCAGTAGTCCAGGCCGTGGGCCTCGAAGACGCGCATGGCGGGGGGGAAGGCGGCGGCGATCTCGCCGAGGGGGGTGCGGGCGGTGAAGTCCATGGGGTCCTCCGGGCCGGGCTTCGGCCTCTCCAGCGTCCCGCCCGCGCCGACCGGGCGCCTTGACATTGCGCAAGGGGGGCCGGGCCCCCCTTGCCGGATCGCGCCCCTTGGGCCCCCGGGGAAGGTCCGCCATGCTGGACCCCATGGATCCCGCCGACCTCGCGCGCACCCTGGCCCGGGCGGCCCTCTTCGCGGGCTGGGAGCCCGAGGCCCTCCGGCCCCTGGCAGCCCAGGCCTCCGTGCGGCGCCTCGCCCGGGGCGAAGCCGTGTGGCACGAGGGGGAGGCGGCCACGGCCTTCACCGTGGTGCGCTCGGGGCTGGTGAAGATCCTCCGCCGGGCCCCGGACGGCGGCGAGATCATCGTGGCCCTCTTCGGACCCCGGGAGAGCATCGGCGACGCGGCCGTCCTGGCCGGGGAGGCCTATCCCGCCGCCGCCCTCGCGGCCAGCGAGGAGGCCTCCGTGGTGCGCGTTCCGGCCCCCCCGGTGCTGGCGGCCATGCGGGACCGCGCGGCCCGGGGCGAGGCCATGATCCGCGCCCTGGCGGCCCACAACCGGGCCCTCCAGGACAAGATCCTGATCCTGGGTTGCGCCACGGTGCCCCGGCGGCTGGCGGCCCTGCTCCTCACCCTCGCCGAGCGCTTCGGGGAGGAGCCCGCGGGCGGCGGCGCGGAGGTCCCCGTGGCCCTGTCCCGGGGCGAGCTGGCCCGCTTCGTCCACGCCACCCTCGAGACCGTCAGCCGCACCATGAGCGCCTGGGGGAAGGAGGGCCTGGTGGAGACCCGGGAGGACGGCTTCCGCATCCCGGATCCCGCCCGGCTGCGGCGCGTCCTCGACCCTGAGGGCGAGGCTACTGGTAGGGCCCCACGAGGGTGAGGTCCACCGTCTGGGTTCGCCCCTCGCCGGTGCTGAAGGTGAAGCGCGCGGGCACCTTGCCGAGGTCCAGCAGGGCCTTGGGGAACTTCACGAAGAGGTCCGCGCGGACTTCCTTCCGGCCCGGGAGGGGCACGGGATTGGTGGCGGTGACCACCTCCATGCCCTTCGCCTTCAGGTCGGCGGGCACGTCGATGCGCACCGCCAGGTCGCGGCTGGTGCGGTTGGTGAGGTCGAAGCGCAGGTGGTTCGTGACCAGGGGCTCGGTCCCCTCGGCCCGGATCTCCTGGTAGGGCGCGCCCCCGGCGCGGAAGGCCACCACGTCCACGTCCGAGCGCAGCACCAGCAGGGCCGCCAGCACGCCGGCGAAGCCCGCGGTGGCGGCGAAGTAGGCCAGGGGCCGCGGGCGCAGCGGCTTCGGCGCCTCGCCCGCGAGGCCTGCCTCGGTGTCGTAGCGGATGAGGCCCCTGGGCTTGTTCAGCTTGACCATGACGTCGTCGCAGGCGTCGATGCAGGCGGTGCAGGCGATGCATTCCATCTGCACGCCGTCGCGGATGTCGATGCCGGTGGGGCAGACCTGGACGCAGCGGTCGCAGGCCACGCAGTCGCCGTTCCCCGCCCCGGTCCCGCGGCGGGGCTCGCCCCGGGTCCCGTCGTAGACGATGGCCTTGGAGTGCCGGTCCATGAGGACGGTCTGGAAGCGGCCGTAGGGGCAGAGGGTGAAGCAGAGCCGCTCCCGCAGCCAGGCGAAGTCCAGCAGCACGAAGGCGGTGATGAGCACCATGGCCACGAAGAGTGCCCCGTTGGCCTTGGGGTCCCGGACCACCGCGGCCCTCAGCCGCTCGGTGCCCACGAAGTAGGCCAGGAAGCTGTGGGCCAGCACCAGGGCCACGGCGGTGAAGGCCAGCCACTTCAGGCCCTTCTTCAGGAGCCAGTCGTTCTCCAGGGTCCGCCCGGCCAGGCGCAGGCGCGCCAGGTGGTTGCCCTCGATCGCCCGCTCGATGCGCCGGAAGAGGGCCGTGACGAAGACGGTCTGGGGGCAGGCGTAGCCGCACCAGACGCGGCCCCAGAGGGCGGTGGCGAAGCAGAGGGCGAAGGCCGCCGAGGCCAGGATCAGGAAGAGCTTGGGGGCGTCGTGGGCCCAGAGGGTGAGGCCGAAGACGTTGAAGCGCCGGTGGACGACGTCCAGCAGCAGGGCCTGCTCGCCACGGATGCGCACCCAGGGCAGCACGAGGTAGACCAGCAGCAGCACCAGGAAGACGCCGTTCCGGAGGCGGTTCCATCGCCCGCGGACGTCCGCGGGGTGGAGGAACGCGAATCGGCTTCGTTCGGCGGCGCTGTCCATGGCGTCAGTTCGCCACGGCGTTGCCTTCGGGCGCCTTGGGGTTCGCCGGCGTGGTGCCCCGCAGGGAGCGCACGTAGGCGGCGATGGCGAGGATCTCCTCGGGCTGGAACTTGTCCTCCCAGGCGGGCATGCCCTTGTCCGTCACGCCGTCCTGCAGGGTGCGCACCAGGAAGGGCGTGGTGCCATCCCCGTTGATCCAGAAGTCGTCGGTGAGGTTGGGGCCCGTCTGGCCGCCGCCGTCCTTCAGGTGGCAGGGCGCGCACTTGGCCTCGAAGTTCGCGCGGCCGCGGGCCAGGGTGGCGGCGTCCTTCTCGGCGAAGGCCACCTCCTGGGCGGTGAAGACCCGCGGAGGGTTGAGCTGGCGCACCAGGGCGGCGTGCTCCTTCTGCCCCGCCTCGAACTCCTGGGCCAGGCTGCCCCCGTCGTAGTGGTGGTAGTAGAGGAAGTAGCAGAGGGCGAAGACGATGCTGCCCCAGAAGATGGCGTTGAACCAGGCCGGCGCGGGATAGTCCAGCTCCTCGATGCCGTCGTAGTCGTGGTCCAGTTTCGGGTCGGGTCGCTTGAGGGCCATGGTCAGTCCTCCAGGGGCAGGCGGGAGACGCGGTCGAATTCGGCCTTGCGCTTGCGGCTGAAGGCCCAGGCGGCCCAGCCGGTAAACACGGCGAGGAAGAGGAGCATCCCCACGACGGTGAGCCCGACGTGGGGGAAGAGGGCGAGGACGGCCTGCTTCATTTCCCGGCCCCCTTCCCGAGGCGCTGCAGGTAGGCGATGAGGGCCACCACCTCCTTGTCCTCCATGTTCCTGGGCCCGCCCTGGGCGAAGAGCCGGTCGGCGATCTGCTTCGCCTGGGCCTGGGCGAGGCCGGCGGCGTTCTGGACCTGCTCGGGCGTATAGGGCACGCCGGTCTGGCGGAGCACCGTGAGGCGTCGGGGGAGGCCCGCGAAGTCCGTGCGGTCCCGCAGCATCCAGGTGTAGGACGGCATGGTGGACTTCGGGGTCATCACCCGGGGATCGTCCATGTGCCGGAGGTGCCACATGTCGGGGTACTTGCCCCCCACCCGGGCGAGGTCGGGCCCGGTGCGCTTCGAGCCCCACTGGAAGGGGTGGTCCCAGGCGCCGTCCGCGGCGGTGGTGGGCTTGCCGTACCGCATGACCTCGGGCACCGTGGGCCGGATCATCTGGGAGTGGCAGTTGTAGCAGCCTTCGCGGATGTAGATGTCCCGTCCGGCGATCTCCAGGGGCGAATAGGGCTCGCCCTTGCCCTGGAGGCTGGCGTACTCGTGCAGGGTCAGCGCGGGGAGGATCTCGATGATGCTGCCCACGAGGATGGCCATCACCGAAAGCACCGTGAACACCAGGGGCAGGCCCTCGAGGCGTCGGTGGGGCTTCTCGGGGCGGCCGTCGTCGAAGTGCTCCCGGCGCTTGAGGACCGGGGCCTGGGCCTCCGCGGCGGGGGCACCCTTGATCGTCCTCACCACGTTGTAGAGCATCAGCACGAAGCTGAGGAGGAAGAGCCCGCCCCCGGCGGCCCGCACCCAGTAGAGCGGCACGATGCGCACCACCGTGGCGATGAACTCGGGGTACATCAGCTTCCCGCGCTCGTTGAAGGCCTGGAGCATGAGGCCCTGGGTGATGCCCGCCGTCCACATGGACATCACGTAGAGCATGATCCCCACGAAGCCCATCCAGAACTGGACGTCCGCGAGCTTCTTCGAGTGGATCTCGCGCTTCCAGAGCTTGGGGACGAGGTAGTAGAGCATCCCGAAGCTCAGGAAGGCGTTCCAGCCCAGGGTGCCGCCGTGGACGTGGGCCACGATCCAGTCGGTGTAGTGGCCGAGCATGTTCACCGACTTCACCGAGAGCAGGGGACCCTCGAAGGTGGACATGCCGTAGAAGGTGACGCCGGCGGCGAGGAACTTCAGGGTCGGCTCGGTGCGCACCTTGTCCCAGGCGCCGCGCATGGTGAGCAGGCCGTTCACGGTGCCGCCCCAGGAGGGCGCCCACAGCATGATGGAGAAGACCATGCCCAGCGTCTGCGCCCACTCCGGCAGGGCGGTGTAGAGCAGGTGGTGGGGGCCCGCCCAGATGTAGATGAAGACCAGGGCCCAGAAATGGAGGATGGACAGCCGGTAGCTGTAGATGGGACGCCCGCAGGCCTTGGGCACGAAGTAGTACATGAGGCCGAGGAAGGGCGTGGTGAGGAAGAAGGCCACGGCGTTGTGGCCGTACCACCACTGCACCAGGGCGTCCTGCACGCCGGCGTAGGCGGAGTAGCTCTTGAAGAGGCTCACCGGGATGGCCACGGAGTTCACGATGTGGAGCACGGCCACGGTGACGATGGTGGCGATGTAGAACCACAGGGCCACGTACATGTGGCGCTCCCGGCGGATCCGGAGCGTCCCGAAGAAGTTGACCGCGAAGACCACCCACACCACCGCGATGGCGATGTCGATGGGCCACTCCAGCTCCGCGTACTCCTTGCCCTGGGTGAAGCCGAGCATCAGCGTCACCGCGGCGGCGACGATGATGGACTGCCAGCCCCAGAAGTGGATCTTCCCGAGGAGGTCGTTCCACATGCGCGTCTTGCAGAGCCGCTGGGTGGAGTAGTACACGGCGGCGAAGACCGCGTTGCCCGCGAAGGCGAAGATGGCCGCGTTGGTGTGGAGGGGCCGGAGGCGCCCGAAGCTGGTCCAGGGCAGGCCGAAGTTGAAGGTGAAGTCCGCCATCTGCACGGCCACCAGCACGCCGAGGAGGAAGGCCACCAGGGCCCACACGAGGGTCGCGCCCACGAACTGCTTGACGATGCCGTCGTCGTAGGGCTGCAGGGGGGCGTCTTGGGCGTCCATGGCGTCTCCTTAGGGTTCGGGGGTCTTGTCGTCGAGGAGCATGCGGACGGCGGGGGTGTCGCCGTCGGCGAACTGGTCGTGGCGGACGGCCCAGAGGTAGGCCGCGAGGAAGCCCAGGCCCAGGAGGAGGGCCAGGGGCACGAGGAGGAGGACGATGCTCACGGTCGCTCCAGGCTCATGGGGCCTCCCGGAAGCGCGCGCGCATCGCCGCCGTGCCCCAGGCGCTGAGGAGCAGCACGCTCACGGAGCTGAGGGGCATGAGGACGGCGGCCGCCAGGGGGTTGATCCAGCCGCCCAGGGCCAGGGCCCCGCCCACGGCGTTGTAGGCGATGGAGACCGCGAAGGTGCGCAGCAGCACCTTCCGGGTCTCCCGGCCCAGCACCACGAGGTCCGCCACGGCGCCCAGGTCGGGGCGCGCGAGGTAGATGTCCGCGGCCTTCAGACTCAGGTCCATGCTGCCGTGCATGGCGAGGCCCACGTGGGCCTGCCGCAAGGCCAGGGCGTCGTTGGCGCCGTCGCCCACCATGAGGGTCCGGCCTCCCCCGGCCACCCGGGCCGCCTTGGCCTCGGGCCCCTGGGAGGCGAGGCAGGCCGCCGGCGGCAGGCCCAGCTCGGCGCCGAGGCGGGCCACCACCGCGGCGGCATCGCCCGAAAGGATGAAGGGCCGGCAGTCCAGGTCCGCCAGCTCGCGCACGGCCCGGGCGGCCTCGGGCCGGACCTGGTCGGTGAGGGCCGCGACGGCGCGCAGGCGGCCGTCCAGGAAGAGGCCCACGGTGGTGGCGGTGCCATCGCCATTCGGGACGGCCCGGACTTCCGCCACGCCACCCAGGCTCCGGCCGCGCACCCCGAGGCCGGGCAGCTCCTCCCTGCCGGTGAGCCCGAGGGCCCCGGAACCCCGGAGATGGTGGCGCAGGGCCCGGGCGATGGGATGGAGGCTGTCCCGCTCCAGGGCGAGGACGAGGGCGCGGTTCTCCGCGGGATCGCCCTCCAGGTCCACCCAGTCCCGCACCGCCAGCTCGCCCCGGGTGAGGGTGCCCGTCTTGTCGAAGCAGACGCGGTCCACGCCGGCGAGGCGTTCCAGGGCCTCGCCGGACTTCACCACGTAGCCCTTGCGCCAGGCGCGGCCCAGGGAACGGCTGAAGGTGAGGGGCGTGGCGAGGGCGAGGGCGCAGGGGCAGGTGACGATGAGGAGGCTGAGGGCGCGGTTGAAGCCTTCGAGGGGCGCCGTGCGGGCGAACCAGGCGAAGGCCGCCGCCGCGAGGATCAGGACGGCGAAGAGGAAGTGCCGGGCCACGCGGTCGGTGAGGCCCACGAGGGCCGGTCGGGCGTCCTTCTCCAGGTCCCGGAGGATGCGGCCCAGGCGGCTCTCCGCCAGGGGTTCGGCCACCTCCAGGACGAAGGCGGGGCCTTCGTTCACGGTGCCCGCCCAGAGGCGGTCCCCCTCCCGGGCCTCCACCGGCAGGGACTCCCCCGTGAGCCAGGCGGCGTTGATCTGGGTGGCGCCGCTCAGCAGCCGGCCGTCCGCGGGGAGCCGCTCGCCGTGCTCCACCCGCGCGCGGTCGCCGGCGCGCAGGGATTCGGGGGGCACGTCCCGCGCCTCCGTCCCGTCGAGGCGGTGGGCCACGGGGGCGAAGAAGCCCTGGAGCACCTGGGAGCTGCGGGCGGAGCGGGCCTGGAGCTGGCGCAGGGCGTAGCGGCTGCCCAGGAGCAGGAAGACCAGGGCCGCCAGGGAGTCGAAGTAGAGGTGCGGGGAGCCGTGGAGGAGGTTGAAGGCGCTCGCCGCGGCGCCCAGGGCCAGGGCGAGGACGATGGGCACGTCGATGTTCACCTGCCGGGCCTTCAGCGCGCCCGCGGCCGAGCGGTAGAAGGGCACGGCGCTGTAGGCCGCCACGGGGACGAAGAGGGCGGCGCTGACCCAGCGGAAGAGGTCCGCCAGCGTGCCCGAGGCGCCGCCGTAGAGGCTCACTGCCATGAGCATGATGTTGCCGGCGCAGGCCCCCGCCACGCCGAGGCGCATGAGGTCGCCGCGCTGCTCGGCCTTCCGGAGGGCCTCGAGGTCCGCGTCGTCCTGGAGGGCGTGGGGCCGGTAGCCCAGGCGGTGGATGAGGGCGGCCACCGGGGCCAGCCCGGCCTCCGGGGCCAGCTTCACCGT
>JBDIBF010000104.1:0-9007 GCA_039812765.1 Holophagaceae bacterium | reverse complement strand
AGGTAGGCGAAGTCCGGCACGATGCGGTCGATGCCCGGCTGGTCCTCGGAGGGGAAGAGCTGCCCGCAGTCCACCAGCCAGAGGTCGCCGGCGGTGTGGACCACGAGGGCGTTCATGCCGAACTCGCCGAGGCCGCCGATGGGGATGAGGCGCAGCTCGCCCTCCAGGGGCGGAGCTTCCCAGCCTTCGAAGGGGACCACCGGCAGGTTCAGCATGGTCGCGCCTTCCAGAGGGACCGCCACTGGTCCACGGAGACGGCCTCCGGACGCACCGCCGCCTCCAGCCCGTGGGCCGCCAGCCGCGCCCGGCCCTCTTCTGGACCGACCAAGCCCTGCCAGTTGTTGAGCAGGGTCTTGCGCCGGTGGGCGAAGCTGCGGTGCAGGAAGTCCAGGAAGCCCGCCCGCTCCGCCAGGGGCAACGGATCCGGATGGGGCTCGAAGAGGAGGACGATGCTGTCCACCTTCGGCGCCGGCTCGAAGGAGCCGGGCCCGAGTTTCAGCAGGCGGGAGGGCCGACTGCAGGCCTGGGCCAGCACCGACAGCGGCCCGTAGGCCTTGGTGCCTGGGAGGCCGAGGATCTTCTGGCCCACCTCGAGCTGGAACATCAGCACCATCCGCCGCCAGGGAACGTTTTCCACCAGCAGCCGGGTGAGGATGGCGGTGGCGGCGTTGTAGGGCAGGTTGCCGACCACCACGAGGTCCCGGCCCGAGGGCAGGGGCGCCGTGACGGCGTCCCCCAGGACGAAGGCCGCATGGCCCGCGCCGCGATGGCGCTCCCGCAACAGGTCCACCGCCTCCGGGTCCAGGTCCAGGGCCGTGAGGGGCCGCCCGTCCGCCACCAGGCCCGCGGTGAGCGCGCCCGGCCCGGGCCCGATCTCGAGAAGGGCCTGCGCCGGGCAGGCCAGGGCGGCCTCGAGGATGCGGGCCACCGCGCCGCGGTTCACCAGGAAATTCTGGCCGAGGGCCTTCTTCGGGCGGAGACCGTGGGCGGGGGAAGGCATCGCCTCCACCCTAGCAGGCCCCGGACGAGGCACCGGCCTGGGCCGGTGCCTCGTCGGGGACCGCGCCGGGACTCAGCGCACGGTGCGCCAGACGCGGGGCCTGGGGAACCGCTCCTGGGCGCGGCCGAGGACGGTATTGATCACCGGCGTGGTGGCCGAGGTCCCGGGGGGCGGACTGTTCACCGCGATGGCACCGGCCTGGATGACGCCGCGGGTGGAGTAGGCGGCGAAGGCGGAGGCGACGCCGACGTAGGTGTCGACGGTGCTGCTCTTGCAGGAGACCGTGGTGCGGGAGTCGTCGAAGATCGGGTAGATGACGTCGCAGATCTTCCGGGTGGAGGTGGTGCCCGAGCCGCCGAGGCAGGGATCCGCCGAGTCGGGGCTGAAGTAGGAGTAGAAGAGGGAGCCCGCCACCACCATGGGTTCGGTGAGGCCCTTGGGAAGATAGCCGTTCGACGGGCCCGGAAGGTTCATGTAGTAGCCGAAGTAGGGATTGCCGCTGCTGGGGGCCAGGTAGAAGTTGCTGTTCCCCAGCGTGATCTCGGGCGCGGTGGGGCTGTTCTGGGCGCTGAAGTTCTTGAGCTGCGAGTCGGTGATGCCCGTATCGGGGCCCGAGGCGGAGTCCAGGTTCCAGGCCCGGCTGTCCTGCCGGTCGAAGTAGACCGTGACCCTGTGCAGCGCGGGACTCGGAGGGTTGTTGCCGACGTAGGTCGCGAACGTCGCGTTGCTGAGCGGGTTGTTGCGGTCGCCGCTCTCCACCACCACGCCGACGGCGGCGGGGATCGCGGCCGCGGCCACCTTCGCCGCGCCGGGGAAGGAGCCCACCCGGAAGGGCGCGGGAAGCGTCGAGTAGAGGGCGCTGACCCCGGTCCCGTCCTGGGCGACCCTGCGGACGCCGCCCGTGGTGCCGACGCTGCCGTCGTTGGTCCACCGGGCGACGTCGGAGGTGTCGATGCGGTAGTTGTTGAAGGGGTCGGCGGCGCCGCCGCTCGACACCTGCTTCGAGCCCCAGCTCCACAGGCCCCCGTAGAAGTCCGTGAAGTAGGCCCGCTGGGCCATGCCCGAGTTCAGGAAGAACTCGAAGGGGACGACGCCCGCCACGATGGGGCCGATGGTGGCGCTCACGGCCGTGAGGTCCCGGGCCGCGATGACCTCGCCGGTGTTCACGTCCACCGCCAGCACCGAGCGGCCGAGCTTGGCGCCGGCGTAGTTCGTCTCAACCTCGGGGAGGCTGAAGCCGCCGCCGAAGAAGGCAACGTCCCGCAGGCCGCCGTTGAACATCACGCGGGCGAGGGCCGGCGTGCAGGTCGAGTAGCCCATCTTGGAGAGGATGCCCTGCACCGTGGCCTGGCTGGGGCCGCCGGCGACGGTCCGCGAGGCGGGGAAGACCGCCGACTCGTCGGGGACCAGGGACCACTTCATGGCGGGGGTGAAGGGGTTGTGGATGTCCAGGGCGTAGTAGCTGCGCCCGCCCTTGCGCAGGCCGAAGATGGCGATCACGCGCTCGGTGGCGACGTCCACGACGCCGTTCCCGCTGCCCCCGCCGGCGGGCGGGAGGTCGAGATGGTAGATGACCGGCGTGCCGTCCACCATGAACCGGTGGGGGTTGTTGGCCGACGTGAGGTAGTCGATGCGAGACAGGAAGTCCGTGGGCAGGTAGGCCCAGAGCTCCTGGACCGCGCCGTTCACGATCTCCTGGAAGTTGCCGGAGCCCGGCGGCACCTCGACCTGGGCGACCTTCGTGACTTCGCCGAAGGCATGCAGCCAGCCCTGGTTGGTGCCCACCAGGATGAGACGGAAGCGGTTGCCGTTCACCGCCGCGAGGGCAGGGATGGAGGCCACCGTCGAGGCCACGTCCTCCCACTTGTATTCGATGACGTTGGGGCTCGAATCGATGATGTCGCCCATCATGTTGTTGCGGGTGAACTTCGGGCGCCCGGCGGCGTCCAGGGCGGCGTTGGTGTCGCCGCCGGCCGCGAACTGGACGGCGATGCGGCGGTTCGAATCCAGGGCCTGGGCCGTGGCGACGTAGGGCTGGATCTTCTGGAAGGGTGGCGTGTGGGCGCCCGCTCCGCTGTAGCCCACGTCGGAGAAGACCGTGAGGCCGGGCTCGGGGGTGCCTCCGCTGCCAGGGATGCGGGTGTAGAGGTTGCGGGTCGTCCACTTGGGCGCCGCGGGAGCGGGCGCGTCCACGAAGGTGGCGGCGGCGGACCACTGGGCCGTGTTCTCGTCCAGGGTGTTGGTCGGGTTGCCGCCCTTGTCGAGGAAGACGGTCTGGTTGTTGACTTCCTTGGTGGCGAACATGAAGAGGTCGCCGGGCCAGATCACGCCGCCCGCGGACGGGGGCTTGAACTTGCCGAGGTAGACCTGCTTGCCGAAGCTGGCGCCGATGTAGGGCAGGTTCGGGTTGGACGTCACGTTGATGTTGGACTGCAGCGAGACCTCGTTGAAGGCCGAGTCCAGGGACTGGGTGAGCTTGCCCGGGTCCGTGGCGTCGAAGAAGTAGATGGCGTTGGGCGCCCGGCCCTTGGAGGGGTCGTTGGGGTCCTTGAGGGCGTATTCCGTGGCGGTGGAGGCGTCCCAGGTCAGGCGGGCGGGCTCGCCCACCACGGCGGCCAGGAAGAGGCGGCGCTTCGGGGCGGCCGCGTCCGTGATGAGGCCGGTGAGGCTCACGCCGATGGTCATCGTGGTGATGGCCCGGGGCTTGGAGAAGGTGACCTTGTTGATGCCCGCGCCGCGCTCCTTCACCCAGAAGGGGATCCAGGCGGAGGTCTTCGTGCTGGAGCCGCCCGGGAAGGTCTGGGTGCTGGCGGGGTAGGCCGGGGGAACCCAGCCGCCGTTGGCGGTGTCGCCCCCGTGCGCGGCCAGGGCGGCCAGGTTGATCACGTTGTAGTAGGGGGTCGCGTTGGAAGGGTCGATGCGGGTCTTGTTGGCGGCGAAGAAGAGGTTCCCCGTCTTGGCCGTGCCCATGGTGGCGGTGGCCGGCGCGGGCTCGGAGCCGACGTAGGGGGTGTTGGTGTTGTCGGGGGTGCCGGGATCGGTGTTGGGCACGCCGTCCGTGAAGAGCATCACGTAGATGTTGCGGCACTCCACCGGCTTGTCGGCGCCCACCTCGATGTCGTTGAAGACGTTGTTGGGGTCGTTGAGCTGGGCGTAGGTGTTGGACAACGCCGAGTTCAGGGTCGTGCTGCCGCCCTGGAGGAGGGCTGCCAGGCGCTTGAGGCCGTTGTCGGAGTTGTTGTTGAGCAGGAACCAGCTCCGCTGCCCGCAGCCGAACTCGGCGGTGGTGAGCGGATTGCCCGCGTTGTCGTTGCTGCGGGAGTTGTTGTTGGGATAGGTGGCGTCGTCCGTCTGGGTGCTGGTGCTGTCCGGCGCGAAGTACTTGAGGAAGCGGTAGGCCCAGAAGACCTTGTTGTAGTACTTGGCCCAGGTGCGCATGGCGGCGTCCTTGACGCCCTGCGTGCGGGTGCGGGCCGGGATCATGTCGCCTGCCACGTTGGGATCTGGATCGAGGCTCTGCTTGAAAGCCTTCCCATTGGCGTTGGTGGACTGGATGATGCCGGTCGACGTGTTCCAAATCCACTTGATGTAGTTCGACTTCCACCCCACCCAATTGCCCGAGCCATTGTTGCTGTTCGCGAACGTGCAGGCCGTCATCGGGGCGCTGCCGGTGGTCGCGGAGAACATCCCGGTGGCGGCGCCGGCGGTCTGGGAGGCGACGCGGTAGGCGGTGTCCATCTCGATCTCGATGCCCGTGGCCGGGTTCAGGATGGTCATCTTCAGGGGGTAGGTGTTGTACATCTTCCGGAACTGGCCCGCGGCGATGTTGGGCTGCACGGAGGGGTCGTCCAGGATGGTCCAGCACAGGGGCAGGTCGAAGGTGCGCGCCACCCCGCTGAAGGGTCCGGTGGTCGGGGTGTACTTGAACCGGACGTGGGAGGCGCAGCGGATCCAGTTCCGAACGTCGGAGGCGGCCTTGAAGCCCACCGCCGAGCTCTCACCGCCCAGGAGGGGGCTGCTGTTCACGTAGTTCGTGTTGATGGCGGTGTCCCCGGCGGTGGCGTACTCCAGCAGGGTCCCGTCGGGCCGGACCAGGCTGCCATTGGTGAGGGTCAGTCCGCTGGTGAGGTTCACGATCACGTCGAAGCGCCCCGTGGCCATGATCGTCCCGTACTTGTCCTTGGACGCCGTGGTGTTCGTCCCGTTGCCGGTGCGGAGGGTGAAGGTCATGCCGGCGGTGGAATTGCCGTCGCTGGTGTCCGTGTTGATGGGCCAGATGTAGTCCCGGTGGTACATGGCCGAGGCCATGGAGCCGGAGAAGTCGAAGACCGTGACCACCTCGGGCTTCTGCGAGAGGTTCGCGCTCTGCTGGTAGAGGTCCAGGAAGGAGGGGCCCACCGTCTGGAGCTTCGGGTCGAGCTGGGCGCGCAGCGGCGCCGAGGCGAACAGGAGCCCGAAGAAGACGAGGAGGGCAGCCCGGGAGGAGGCGAGGAGACGGAACATGGATGCTCCTTGAGGCTTGGGGGACGACGGCTTACTGGACGGGGGTGCTGATCCAGGCTTCCTTGGAGTGGATGAAGCCCGGCGCGAAGGTTCCGGTACCGACCTGGAGCTGGCCGTCGGAGCGCACGGCCCAGAGGTCGGGCGCGAGCTTGGACTCCGAGCCCTGGGCGGGGGTGAAGGTGCCCTGGGTGACGCCCTGGCTGATGTCGGTGATCGGGAGCTTCCCCATGCGCGTGAGGGCGATGCTGAAGCCCTGGGTGGTGTCGTTCACCACGGGGTACGTGTTGTCGGGCTGGAGGGTGGAGACGGAGGGCGGCCCGCTGTACTGGGCCTGGGTGTTCACGTCGTAGGCGAAGCCCGCGAGGGTGTCGTTCTGGAGCAGGGTCTGCTTCAGCGTGCGCATCTTGAGGGCCGTGTCGGCGGCGTTGGTGCTGTTCTGGATGTCCAGCCAGTAGATGGACCACTCGATGCCGGCGTCGGCCACGTTGCGGACCTGGGAGCCCTGGCGCACGGTGCCGGAGTTGACGATCTCCCGGAAGGAGTTCCGGGACATGCCCGCCGCGGCCACGGTGAGGAGGACGAGGAGGATGAGGGCCACGAGGATGGTGATGCCGCCGGTCTGGGAACCGTCGCCGGGGGTCGGGGGCTTGCGGGTCATCGGGATCTCCTCAGCTCAGCGGGAGGCCGGAGTGCCTGGGCACGATCACGACCGTCTGGAGCATGTCCTGGTAGGCCTGGGCGGTCGGGCTCGACCCGTACTCCGTGCGCTTGGTCGCGGTGCGGGTCTTGAGATCCACGCGCACGAGGGTGGGCACGATGCGGAACCAGTCGAGCACGCCGTTGGTGGTCTTGTAGTCGGTGCGCCCCACGGTGGCCAGGCGGGCGTTGACGTCCGCCCGGAGCCCGTTCGTCCAACCCGAGGAGAAGCCCGCGTAGGTCTTGCCCCAGCCTTCCCAGTTCTTGCCGGAATCCACGCTGAGGTAGACCTTGAAGCCCGAGACGTTCTCGGTGATGACGGACTCCTGGGTGGCGTCGGCGACGAACCCCGCCGGGGAGTAGATGCCCTGGTCGCGCACGAGGCAGGGGATGCCCGCGGGGATCTGGGGGTCGAGGTTCTTCATCTTCACGCTGTAGCGCACCATCTGGCCGGGCCGGTAGAAGAGGATCCCGCTTCCGGTGATGTGCTTGTTCTTCGAAGGGGCGCCGCTGGCCCCGAGCCCCGAGATCTGGGCGGAGGCCGGCTGGCCGAGGGTCACCGTCACCTGGCTCCCGGAGGGGGTGGCCGTCACGATGTAGCCGGTCTCCCACTGGTCCTTGAAGATCATGGACATCCCGGGCTTCACCTGGTTGGCGTAGAGCGCGTCGCCGCATTCGATGGTGAAGCTGTTGTCCGAGGCGAGGAGGGCGCCGCCGGCCTGGATGATCTCCGTGGCGCTCCGCGCCCCGGCGCCGGAGGGGGCGTAGCTCCCCTCGAAGGGGAGGGGGAGGTCCATGTAGAAGAAGATCTGGTCGGCGGTGGCGGGATCGTCGGCCCCGGCCCCGGCGACCGGCTGGTTCGGGATGATGTAGAAGGGCGGGTTGGTCTCGCTCAGGTCCGTGGGGGCCGCGGACAGGCTCGTGAGGTACATGCTCGCGGAGTTCAGGTCCTCGTAGAGCATGTCGGTGGCCGCCCGGTTCCTGCGGAAGCTCGAGAGCACTTCGCCCGAGGTGTAGAAGGAGGAGAGGCTGGACTGGTAGACCCGGGCCATCCCGGCCATCAGCAGGCCCGTGAACAGCATGGCCACCAACAGCTCGACCAGGGAGAAGCCGCGGATGCGGCGGCGTGCGCGATCAGTAGCCATGGACGATCCTCCGGTTGATCTGGAGCGTGCGCAGGATCTTCGCCCCGCTGCTCGCGACCGTCTCGTCGTAGAACTCCACGGTCACCAGGAAGTCGTGCATCTGGCCCGTGGTGCCGCCGCCGACGTTGGCGACGCGGCGGGTGCGGGTGGTGAAGTAGACGTCGCGGCGAGGGTCCCCCACGGGGTAGCCGGTGTCCGGAGGGGCGCCGTAGATGTTGAAGGTGTCCACCACCGTCGCGTCGGTGTTGATGTACTTCAGCGGGATGCCGGCGGTCGGGGTGTTGTACTGGCTGGAGGTCACGTCGGCCCAGGTGAGCCGGCCCTCCAGCTCCACCTGGTCCATGACCTTGTCGGCCACCAGCGCGGCGGTGCTCAGGCTGCGCCCGCCCCGGGAGGCCTTGATGGACATGACCTGCAGGAGGGAGAGGCCGAGGATGCCCACGCCGAGGATGAAGGCGGTGACCAGGAGCTCGACGAGCGTGAAGCCCGCCTGGGCGCGGCGCCCGGAACCGGTGCGACCGGAGTGCTTCACATCCGCCTCCACTTCGATTCGTTGAACTTGCCGGTGTTCATGAACTTGTAGACCGTGCCCGAGTTGTTGGGCACGATGAGCACGCCGATGGGGGAGCCGGGCAGGGCCTGGGCGTTCCGGATCCCCACGACCTGGATGTGGAAGGGCGAGGTGAAGCGCTTGCTCACGCCGCTGACGGTGACGAAATTCGTGGAGCCCTGGCAGAGCCGGGCCGTGGAGACGAGGGCGCTGTTCAGCGGGGAAGTGTTCCCGGGCGAGATGGAGGCGAGATCCGGGGTGGTGCCGAGGGCCGTGGTGTACCAGTCCGAGTCCCCGACCACCACGCCGGCGTAGGACTGCTCGCGGTTCTGGACCTTGGTCACGGGGTTGTAGAGGATGCTGTAGACCCCCGGCGGGTCGGTGATGTCCCCATGGGGGTCGCGCGCCCGGGCCACGATCCGTTCGCGGGCGGCGGAGGCGGGATCGGCGGGCTTCGTGTCGCGATCCACCTGCTTGACGGTGTCGTAGGCCAGGATGAAGGGGGAACCGGCCTTGGGGTCCCAGGTGCCGTCGGCCACCAGGTAGACGTCCAGGCCGGAGGCCACCGCGAGCTTCTGGGCCCCGGAGATCACGCCCTCCAGGTCGTCCACGGTGGTCCTGACGGCGGCGTTGGGCCGCCCGTTCAGGGATGCGACGGCGGCGATGCTGAGCGCCGCCACGATGGCGAGCACCACGAGCATCTCCACCAGGGTGAAGCCTTCCTCCCGAGGGGGTCTCGCATGCATAGGCGCCTCCAGGGTTCATTGATAAGACCGCAAGCGCCTTGGATCACTTTTTTTTAACTTCTTTTTTATCTCACTTTGAGTTCATCCAAGCGCCTCCGGAAGCCTCTATGCCAGCAGGTATGATTACTTTTTATACTCCCCATTCCAGGGGATCCCGGTCCAGGCTGACCGGGGCGCCCGGATCCAGGCGGAGGCGCTGGAGGGCGGACCCGAGCTGGGGCCGGGTGGCGGCCTTGACCAGCATCATGGCGCGCCAACGGTCCTTCACCTTGGGCACCGGCGCTTCCAGGGGGCCGAGGACCCGGGTCCCCGGCGCATCCGCCAGCCGGGGCCGGAGGGCCTCGAGGGGGGCCAGGGCCGAGGCCAG
>JBDIBF010000103.1:0-9045 GCA_039812765.1 Holophagaceae bacterium | reverse complement strand
CGCCGGGGCCCTGGCGCGCCTGGCCTCCTACCACCAGGGCCAGGGCCGGGGCGACGCCGCCGCGGAGCTGCTGCGGCAGGTGGAGCGGCGCCACGCCGCCGGCTTCGACCGCAAGGCTTGGCTGCTCCTCGCGCGCCTGCACGGCGAGCTGGACGCGGCGCCGGAGGCCTTCCGGGCCCGCCTCGCGGCCGCGCAGCTCGGCACGCCGGAGGAACAGACCGCGGACCTCGCGGCGCTGGCCACGCTGGCCCTCCAGGCCGGAGGGCGGCCGGTGGCCTGGGGCTCCGCCAACGACGAGCCCTACCGCTGGGTCGCGGACCTGGACCGCACGCCGGGCTTCTGGACCGGCGGCCTCTCCTTCCTCCTCACCGGCGGCGGCTGGAAGGAGGCCCTGGAGCGCCTGGAGAACGAGTCCCTCGCCGACCGCACCTTCGCCACGGCCCGCGCCCTCGCGGACGTCCTCGCCCGCCGGGCGCCGAAGCACCCCGACCTGCCCGCCCTGCGGGTGGCCCTCATGGAGCGCCACGTGCAGCGCGGCGAGGGCCGCGCGGCCCTCGACCTCCTGCCCCTGGTGGAAGGCGCCGGCGCCTCCCCCGCGGTGCTGGACGAGGCCCGGCGCGTGGCGCTGCTGGCGGCCCGGCAGACCAAGGTCTCCCTCGACGAGGAGACCCGCCTCTTCAAGGCGCGCCTGCGCCATGCCGCCGCCGACGGGACGAAGGATCCCTCCGGCCTCGGCCCGCGTCCTTCCTCCGAAGGGTCCGACGCCGACGGGGACGCCCCGCCGGCGGACGAAGGCGCCCGCGCGTCGGAGGACCGGCCCTGGGCCCGGAACAAGGGCCGCGCGGCCCCGGCGTACCGCGCCCTGCTGGACGAGGCCGTGGCCCGCCTGGACGACCGGGACAAGAGCCACCACGCCTCCCTCGCCCTCTTGCTGGGGGAGATGGACCGCATGCCCGACGCCGAGGCGCTCTGGATGAGCCTCGCGGACCGCCTGGAGGGCTGGAACCTGGACGACGACCTCGGCCCCCGCTTCGAGCAGGCCCTGAAGCGCTTCCAGGGCGAGGGCATCTGGCACAAGGCGGCCCGCTGGTACGCCCGCCGCAGCCGCCACGACGACCTGCGCAGGCTGGCCTCCCGGGTGGCGGACCAGTTCCGCGGCAGCGCCCTCTTCGCGCGCTCCAACGCCGGCGACGTGCGGGTGGAGCTCCCCGACCAGCCCGCCATGGGCGGCCGCGTGCGCCTCGTGCAGTGGGCGGACTGGGTGCGCTTCAAGGCGCTGGAGCGCTTCCCCCAGAGCCCCCAGGTCTTCCGCGAGGCCCAGCGCCTCGTGGCCCAGTCCGCCTGGGCCAAGGACCACCGGGGCGCGGAGGGCTCCGTCGCCGTCGGCAGGGTGGTGGTGCCCGACGCGCTCCTGGAGACGCGGCGCTGGGCGCTGCTGCACACTGATCCCGGCGTGCGGGAGGCCTGGTTCGCCGAGGCCATGGCCAAGGGCGCGCTGGAGGCCAAGCTCGCGGCCCTGGAGGCCCGCAGTGACCGCACCCCCGTGGAGGACCAGCTCCTCTTCGAGGGCTGGTCGCGCCTCTCGCGCTTCGAGAAGGCCGTGCCCGCCGCGGACCGCCTCGCCGCGGCCTACCCCGGCGACGGGGAGCTGGCCAGGCGCGTGCTCTCCCTGCACCGCAGCCTCAACGCCCTGGAGACCTCCCACGCCGCCGCGGCCCGCGCCCTGGTGGCCCGCACGGCCCCGGCCTTGATGGACGCGGCGCCCCTCTGGACCGAGCTGGGCGAGCTGGAGGAGGAGCGCGGCCATCCGGCGGCCGCGATGGAGACCTGGAAGAACGTGCTGGGCCGCGACACCCGGAACCCGGACCGCGTCGCCGAGCTGGCCACGCTGCTCTGGGACTACAACCACGACCGCGAGGCCCTCGCCGTCGTCGAGGAGGGGCGCAAGGCCCTGGGCCGCCCCCGCTTCTTCGCCTTCGAGACCGGCGTCCTGCGGGAGAACGTGCGGGACCTCGACGGCGCCATCCGCGAATACCTCGATGCCCTGCGCCCCGAGTCGGACGACGGCTTCTTCTCCTGGTACGAGCGCGACCAGCGCAGCCTGCGCCGCCTCGCCCAGCTCCTGAGCCGCGACAAGGTCTACCGCCGCGTGGAGCGACGCATCCGCGACCTGAGACCCGGCGTGGCCGAGGACGAGCACACCCTGGCCGCCTTCCTGCCCCTGGCCACCCTGGAGACGCCCACGCCGGGCCTCGCCTTCGACAGCGACGACTGGATGGACGGCATGGACCTGCCCAACGACCCGAAGGGCCGGGAGGCCCGGGACGTGAAGCGTGACGAGAACCGCCCCGCGGAACACGAGGCCATCGCGCGCCTGGGGGACCTGCTGCTGGAGAAGAGCCGGGAGATGGCGGCGGGCGCCCAGGCCCCGGGCTTCCTCGACGCCGTGGAGTCATGGAGCCGCGGCCTCATCGAGGCGCGCTGGACGCAGGACCGCATCGTCGCCTACCGCAACCAGATCATGGCCCGCCGCGCCCAGCTCGCCGCCTCGGAGGAGGACCGCATCAACCTCGAGACCGAGCGGGCCCGCTACCTCGCGGACCACGGCCGCGGATCCGACGCCGACGCCCTCTGGACCGCCCTCGACGCGCGCATCGCCGCGCTGCCTGAAGGCTCGGTGAAGCTCCGCGCCGAAGCGGGCCGCGCCGCCTACGTGGAGCGGGCCAAGGGCGTGGATGCCGCCGCGAAGGCCTGGGCGGGCCTCACCGCCCGCTACCCCTGGAGCCTGGGCCTGCTGGAGGACCGGCTGGCCTTCCTCACCCGCGTGAACCGCGGCGCCGAGGCCCGCGCGGCGCTCGAAGCCGTGCTGCCCCGGGCCGCCGCCGGGCACAAGGAGGGCTTCCTCGAACGCCTGACGTCGGAGGCCCTGGCCGCCGGCGACCTGGGCCAGGCCCGCCGCGCCGTCTCGATGCTCCTCGCCCAGGAGGGCCTGGACGAGGGCCGGCGCCTGGGCGCCCTGCACCTCCAGGCCCGCCTCGCGTTCCGGGAGAATCCCGCCTGGGATCCCTACCCCGCCGCCAAGGCCGAAGCCGCGAAGCTGCGGACGGACCTCCACGCGGAC
The DNA here is from genome assembly GCA_039812765.1 of Holophagaceae bacterium. Taxonomy (GTDB): domain Bacteria; phylum Acidobacteriota; class Holophagae; order Holophagales; family Holophagaceae; genus JADJVL01. Next base: position 5,924 of record JBDIBF010000103.1, on the reverse strand, counting down.
CTCTATGCCCAGCTCGCCAAGGCCGCCGACCTGGAGAAGGCCACCGCGCCGGTGCCAGGGCTCTGGATCGAGGCCCTCAACCGCCGCACCGACCGCGAGTGGCTCGCCGCGGCCGGCCGCTCCGCGAACCGCGCGGGCAAGGGCGCGGACCTGCTGGCCTTCTTCGAGAAGCAGCAGGCCCGCAGCCCCCGGGACGTGCGCTGGGCCGTGGCGGTGCGCGACATCCGCCGCGCGGGCCACGACGTGGAGGGCGCCCTCGCGGCCGCCAAGGCCGCCGTGGCGGTGCGCCCCGAGAAGGAGAACCTCTGGCAGGAGGCCGTGGACCTGCTGGTGCGGGCCGACCGCATCCGTGAGGCCGCCGACTACCTGGAGGGCTGGAACAAGGCCCGGCCCGCCGACGAGGGCGTGGCGCGCTGGCGCAGCGGCCTCTACGCCCGGGCGGGGGACCCGAAGAAGGCCCTGGCCATCGAGCAGGCCGCCCTGGCGGCCTTCAAGAAGGAGAGCGAAGGCCGGGAGAACGCCGCGGAGGATCTGGCCCGCCGCAAGGCCGGCGCGGCCTCGCGCCTCTTCGAGGCGGGCCATCCCGACCTCGCCCTTGCGATCTACTCGCCCAAGGGCGACATCCGCGCCCTGGCGGGGAGCCAGGTCTACCTGCAGCGGCAGGCGGAGCTGGCCCTGCTCACGGGGCAGTATGTCCGATTCATCACCCAGCCCTCCGATGATGAGAACTTCAAATCCACCGTGGCCTCCTTCCTGGAGCGCAGCGGCCGGCCGGACGCGAAGGAGGAGGTGCGCGCCTTCCTGGTGCGGACGATCTTCCCGCCCAACGCCGCGCGTCCCGACGACGGCCAGCTCCGGGCCTGGTGGGCCTTCACCGGCACCGCCGGCCTCGAGCCCGGCGTGCGCGCGGCCCTGGCCCTGCGCCTCCTCGCCCAGCGCCCCGGCCCCTGGCAGGCCGCGCCGCCCCTGGCCTACGCCGTGGCCGTGGGCCAGGAGATGGTCGGCTGGAAGACCGAGAACGGCGCCAACGTGCCCGTCTTCCGCGAGCCCGACCTCTCGGGCCTCTGGGCCCGGGACCTGGTGCGCCGGGACAAGGGCGCGGAACTGCTGGCCTTCGTGGAGCCCCGGTGGCAGGAGCTGCTGGCCCAGGTGCGCGGCGGCGGGGACCTCACCCCCAAGAGCCCGCGCGCCTGGTGGGCCTGGTGGCTGGACGATCCCGAGGCCCTGAAGGCCTGGGGCCGGGCGGCCGCCGCCCAGCCCGCCAAGGCGGCGGAGTTCCGCGAGCTGCTCTCCGACCGGCGGAAGTGGGACCGCTTCTGGGTCCTCGCCGCCCGGGGCTGGGACGCGCCCGCGCTCCTGGGCCTGGCGACCCCCGAGGCCCGCACCGCGTGGTTCCGCTTCTGGGAGCCCACGGCGCCCTCGGACCCCGTGCTGCAGGCCCGGCGCGCCACCACCGAGCGGGTCACCACCGCGGTGGCCCGCCTCCTGAAGAACGAGCCCAAGGCCGTGGAGGACCCCCTCATCGTCAAGCTGCGCGGCCCGCGCACCGTGGGCGAGGTGCTCGGCAAGGACGCCCGCTGGATCTGGCCCGAGTTCACCCCCCGGCGCAACGCCCAGGGTGAGCTGTCCGAGCAGGGGGACGACCGCATCGCCGGCCAGGGCGCCGACGAGGGACGCCTGCCCGGTGCCCTCTGGGGCGACCGCCCCGGCGAGGCCTGGTACGTCCTGGAGGCCCTGGCCCGCTATCGGGCGGGTGACCGCACCGCGCCCTACCTGCCCTTCGCCGTGCCCCAGCGCGGCGCGGAGACGACGCGCGCCCTGCTGGCCCTGCGCCTCGCCCAGGGTCTCAAGGACACGCCCCTGGCCCTGGAGCTAGAGTCCGGCTTCGCCGGCCCCGAGGCGGACCGCGCCTGGCTGGAGGGCCGCGTGAACCTCTTCGTGGCCGCGGGCCGGAAGGAGAAGGCCGCCGCCGCCCTGCGCGCCTACGTGCGCCAGGCCCAGGCCCGGCTCACCGAGGAGGAGTTCCGCTGGCTCGCCGCCCACGCCGAGGACTGGGGCCTGGCCTCGCCCCTGGAGCTGCTGGACGCCTCCAGGCCCGTGGGGCCGGCCTTCCTGGCCTACCTCCGGGACCGCCGTCCGGAGGCGGCCAACCGCTTCACCACCGCCGACGAGGTGGGCTTCCGCGCGGCGCTGGCCAGCCGCTGGCGCAGCCGCGAGCCCCAGCTCAGCGCCGAGCAGGTGCGCTTCTGGCTCCGGGAGCTGTGGACTGCCGACAGCGCGCCCCTGCCCCGGCGCGGCCTGGCCAGGCTGGGCCCGGCCTACCTGCACGCCGCGGACTGGCTGCAGCGCCAGCCCGGCGCCGAGCGGACCGCCGCCCTGGACGCCCTGGACGAGGCCCTCAATCCCGGGGACGCCAAGCCCCGCATCTTCGCGATGCTGGACGCCGGCGCGCCCTCCGACGATGTGAACCGCCTGCTGGCCCTGCGCCTGCACCTCGCCCGCAACGAGGGGGCCGCCGCGCTGGCGAGGGTGGACGCGCTGCTGGCCGAGCTCCGCAAGGGCGCGGCCCTGGCCTACACCGCGCGGGAGGTCCCGGCCCCGGAAGCCTCCGGCGAGGAGGGCGAAGGCGCGCCCGCCGAGGATCCCGCGCCCCGCGCGGCGGAGGACTGGAGCGCGCCGGATCCGCTGGTGGACCGCCTCCAGGCCTGGCGCAGGCCCTTCCTCGACGCGCGGCAGAACGCCGCCGTGGACGAGCGATTCCGCAGGCTCCTGCGGGAGAAGCGGGAGGAGGGCCCCGTGTCCTCCGCCGCCTGGAAGCTGGCCTTCGCCCTGCAGCCCGCGGCCGAGGCCGGCGCCCTGGACCGGGAGCTGGACGAGGCCTGGTTCCGCGGCGAAGTGCAGCCCGACCAGCTCGGCGGGCTGATGGACACCCTGGCCGGCGCGATCCCGGCCGAGGCGCCGCTCTGGATGGCCCGCTGGCCCCGGATGTACACCTTCGGCCAGGCCAAGGGCCGCGCCGACCTCCTGATGAAACTGAAGAAGCCTGCCGAGGCCTGCCGCCTCCTGGCGGACGCCCGCCGGCGCACGCCCTGGTCCGAGCGCGAAGAGGTCCTGGCCTTCGAACAGTGGCGCCGTCTCGGCGCGGCTTCCGGCGGCGAGGGCACGCCGGCTTCCGAGCGCGCCCCCGCGGCCTGGACCGCGGCCCACGCCGCCCTCTCGGCCAAGGCTGACGCCTCCCCGGCCGCGTTCTCCGCGCGGCTGAAGGCCGTGCCCACGGACATCCTCACCGCCCGCGCGACCCTGCGCACCGCGGCGCCCCTGGACGAGGAGGCCGCCCTGCGCGCCGCCCTGGCCGCCTCCATGGCCCGCTCCCACAGCGGCCTGGACGTGGACGGGGACCGCGAGCTGCTGCGGCTGCGCGCGGCGAGGAGCCTCCTCGCCGCCTCTCCCCAGGCGGCCCGCCATGCGCTGGGCGGGCTCACGCCGGAGGCCTTCCTGCGCGCGGCCAGCGAACGGCGCCTCAAGACCGCCGAGGTGAACCTCGCCCTGGCGGACCTGGCGCGCGTGGCCTACCGCACCGGCGACGAGCCCCAGGCCCGGCGCATCGCCGGGCTCCTCGGGGACCGCAGCGCCTCCGCCGCCAAGTCCCTGCGCGCGGAGTTCACGCCGGAGGCCGGCCGCGCCGTGGACAGCTTCCGGGTGGTGAACGGGCGCCCCGCGCCCATCCGCCCGCGGGACCTGGCCTGGCCCATGATCGCGAACCTGTTGACCGCGGAGGGCGTCCGATGAGCCGCACCCGTTCCCTCCTCACGCTGCTCCTCGCCGCCTCCCTGCGCGCCGGAGAAGGCCCGCTGCCCCTGCCCGAGGCGCCGGTGCGTCTCGTCATCCCCGACGCCGCGGCCTTCGACGCCGCGCTCAAGGGGGCCTGGCGCGACCTGCTCACCGGGCAGGCAAAGGCCGAGGATCCCGTGGTCTCCGCCTGGCGCAAGACCCAGGTGGGCTCCAAGCTCGAGGACCAGTGGGGCCGTCTCTCCGGCGACCTCCCCTGGACCTGGGCGGAGCTGCGCAAGCTCAAGCCCACGGCCCTGGGCCTCGCGATCCTGGAGGCGGGCCACCTGGAGGCGGTGCTGGTGGTGGAGACGCCCCTGGCCCAGCTCCCGCTGGAGCTGCCGAGTGGCACGAAGCGCACCCACGGCGGCGCGGCCTACACCCTCGTGGCCCCCGGCGCCGGGGACACGTCGAAGGACCCCGACCGGCGCGCGGGCCTGGCCTGGGCACGCGTGGGTGGCCGCCTCCTGCTGGCTACCAGCGAGCGCGCCCTGAAGCTGGCCCTGGACGCGCAGCAGGCCGGCAAGGGCCTCGCCGCGCCGCTGCCGGGCCTCGCCTCCCTGGACCTGGACCTCGACGCCCTGCGGGAGGACCGCTACTTCCAGCGGGAGTTCCTCTGGGCCCCCGGGCCCGAGAAGGGCCACCTCAAGGCCGCCCTCCGCCTGGAGGACGGCCGCCTCGTGGAAGTGCGCGAGGGCGGGAACGAGACCCGCGGCGGGGTCTTCACCTTCGAGGCTCCCGCCGCCGCAGCGTCGGGGTGGGAGAACGGCCAGACGGACTTCTGGCCCGCCTTCCGCCGCGCCCTGCTCGAGCCTGTGCCCGCCCCCGCGGACAAGCCCGTGCCGGCCCTCGCGAGCCTGCCCCCGGCCGCGGCCCAGGGCGGCGAGGACCGCTACCTGGTGAACTTCACGCGGCCCCGCCTCGCGCCCGGGGCGCCGGCCTTCGAGGAGGGCGACCTCGCGCCGTGGAAGGCCCTCTTCGCCCGCCAGGCCGTGCCCACCTGGGGCTTCCTCCTCACGAAGGACGGAGCGCGGCGCATGGCCCTGTCCTGGCCCGAAGCGAGGGACGCGGAGTTCATCGAGCTCTGCCGCGCCACCGCCGCGCGCCGCGCGGGCCGCGCCAGCGTCGCGAAGGCCCCTGAGGGCACCGAGATCCGCGTGGGCCCCGGCCTGCCGGTGCTGGCGGTGCGCCGCGCCGGCCCCCTGCTGTGGGTGGCCTCCTCCGCCGCGGACCTGAAGGACCTGCCGGTGGTGAAGGCCGATCCGGACCTGGTGCGCTGGGGCCGCCTGGACCTGGGCGCGGCTCGGGCCGAGGGCAGGCGCTGGGAGAAGGTGGAAGGCCCCGCGCGGCCCGAGCAGGTGCGGCCCCTGAGCGACCGCATCCTGGGCCTGCTGGGCTGGATGCCGCGGACCACCGGCCTCCGCGTGGAGCGCCGCCGCACGGCCTCCGGCGGCTGGACGGAGCGGGTGGTCTTCGACGAAGCCTCCGGCACCAAGCCGTGAGGATCCTGGCCGGGGCCATCCTCGCGGCGGCCCCGGCGCTCGTCGCGCGGCAGGCCCCGGCGCCGGCCCCGCGCCTGCAAGTGTGGCGGCTGGACAGAGACGGGACGGGAGCCGAGGCGCCCATCGCCGTGGGCTCCCTGCAGAAGCCCTTCGTGGCCAAGGCGTGGGCCGAGGCCTTCCCCGACCGTCCGACGCCCCGTTTGCGTTGTGGTCCCGCCAGCGGTTGCTGGCGACCTTCGGGCCACGGCGAACTGGGCCTCGCCCGGGCCCTGGCGGTCTCCTGCAATGCCTACTTCCGCGCCCTCGCCGGGGAGGTGCCGCCGGAAATCCTGGCGCACGCCTTCGCCGCGGAAGGCTTCCAGGGGCCGCCGGGTTCGCCGGACGAAGCCCTGGGCCTGGAGGGCGAGGCGGGAGGCCCGGCCATCGCCCCGCAGGCCCTGCTCCGCGCCGACCGCCGCCTCGTGGACGAGCCCTGGCTGCATGGCGAGCCCGTCCGCCAGGAGGTGCTGCGGGGGCTCCGGGAGTCGGCGCGCATCGGCACGGCCCAGGGCCTGGGCCGCCGCGCGGCCTGGGCGAAGACGGGCACCATCCCCG
>JBDIBF010000102.1:0-9073 GCA_039812765.1 Holophagaceae bacterium | reverse complement strand
CCGCCAGGAACATCCAGTCCAGGGGCGGACAGGTCTCCGCGAAGGCGGCCACCGCCCCGCCGTCCGCGTGGTCCAGGGGCACGTGGCGGGCCCCCGGCAGGGTGCGCGCGAGCGCCTCCCGGCGGCGGCCGAGCAGGATCAGCTCGGCGCCCTCCTCGGCGAAGCGCCGGGCCGCAGTGCGGCCCAGGCCGCTGCCGGCGCCGCTCACCAGGATGGTCCGGCCCTTGAGGAGGCTCACGCTTCGGCCTGCTTCTCGGGGAGCTTCACGTGGTTGGGCACGATGACGCCGCCGCTCACGGCCCAGGTGAGCGCCTGGTCCGGGCTGAGGTGGGCGGGCCGGATGCGGGAGGCCTCCACCATGACCACGTAGCCCGAGGTGGGGTTGGGGGCGGTCGGGATGTAGACGGCCACCATGTTCTCGCCGCCCTCCACCGCCCAGGCGCAGTCCCGGTGGGCCACGAAGCCCAGGGTGAGGCTGCCGGGATGGGGCCATTCCACCACCACGACCTCCTTGAATCCGCCGCCCTTCCCTTCGGCGGTCTGGTTGCTCTGGATGGCGCTGATGAGCTGCTTGGTGGCCCCGTAGATGCCCTTCACGACCGGCACGTGGAGCATGAGTTCGTCGAGCCACATGAGGAGCTGCCGTCCCACGAAGTTGCCCACCAGGGCGCCCACCAGCATGAGCAGCAGGACCGTCGCCACCGCCGAGGTGAGGCCCAGGAACCACACCGGCGGGTTCGGCAGCCCGGCGTGGGCGGCCACCCAGCGCAGGGGCCCCTCGAAGATGCCGATCAGCGCGCTGAAGATGCTCCTCAGGATGTAGAGGGTCACCACCAGGGGGAGGAGGGTGAACAAGCCAGCGATGAGATAGCGGCGGATCATCTATTCGGCGTCCTTGTCGTCATCCTGGCTGCCGGTGAGCCTCCCGCTGCCGCTCAGCAGCCGGTCACCGAGCACCTTCCAGAAGTCCAGGAAGTACACCGCCGCGCTCCAGATGGCCAGGAAGGTCGCAGCCCAGAGCAGCAGCACGCCCAGGCCCCAGACGAAGCTGTAGGGATGGTTGAGCTGGATGAAGAGGCGGAAGATCTCCTTCCCCGTCCAGGCGTAGAGCCACTGGTCCAGCCGCGGGCCGAGGATGAGGCAGCTGATGGCCGCGACCTGGAAGCCCAGCTTCCACTTGCCCAGCGTGCCGGCGGCGATGGTGACCCCCTCTTCGGACGCGATGCCCCGCAGCCCCGTGATGGCGAACTCCCGGGCCAGGATGATGAAGGTCATCCAGGCCGGGGCGAGGCCCAGCTCCACCAGGGACAGGAGCGCACCCGCGACCAGCAGCTTGTCCGCCAGCGGGTCCAGCAACTTCCCCAGGATGGTCACCTGCTTCCACCGCCGTGCCAGGTACCCGTCCAGCCAGTCCGTGAGCGACGCGATCCAGAACACCGTCACGCCGATCAGCTCGTGGTTTGTCACCCGCGTCATGAGCACCACCACGAGGATGGGGACCATGAGGATGCGGGCGAAGGTCAGGGCGTTGGGGAGGTTCATGGGGGCGGCGTGTTCCCAGGCTACCGCCCCGAGTCCTTTCCCTCCAAGCTCAGCGAGGCCCGGCAACCCACTGCGTCGATCCGCCCGGCGTCACGCGCAGGAGGGTTCCGCGTTCGGTCAGGCGGAACCTGCGCGGGAAGGCCCCCTCGGAAGCGGCGGTCCTCCACCGGGATTCATCCCACACATACCTCGGCGCGACGGGATCCGGATCCCGATCTAGGTGGCCGTCCTGCAGCGCGACGCGGTAGGTCGTCGCCGTGCGCTCCCCGGTCCTGGACCGGTATCGGATCGTGCATTTCATCTGGCCGGGAGCCGCCTGGGAGTCCATGGCGATCACGGGTGGTGCTGACTCCATGCCTCCTGGGGCCATCGGCAAGGTGGACTCCCACACCACCTTTCCGGACACATCGAGACGACGCAGCGAGACCTTTCCAGGGGCGTACTCCAGGACCGCCAGGCCATCGTCCGGAAGGAACTGGGCCTGGATGCCAGGTTCACGCTGCCACTCCCCCACCACCCGGAGGAGCGTTCCGGTGCTTGCGTCCCTGAGTTCCATCGTGTTTCGAGAGGCTTCGCTCCGGCGGAGGAGCATGTGGCGGGCTCCGGCGTCGATCGCGCGGATCTGCCAGAAGGATGCATGCTCCACCTTTCCTGTCCTCGCGATGGATCGCCTCTGCAGATCCACCTCATACAATCCCAGGGACCGCGCGGCGCCCCCTTCCGAGATGAACGCCCGAAGGTGGTCTGGCCCCAGGAACACCATGCCGCCCCCCTCCAGGAGAGGAGCGGAGGAGGCCCCGTCGAGGCTTTCGCGGAGCAGTTCCGAGCCGTCCGCCAGCGAATGGATGCTGATCTCATGGCCGACGAGACAGGCCACCTGGGACCCATCCTCGCTCAGCGCCAGGGCGGCCTGTCTCAGGCTGGACCCTTCCCGCAGCGGGGGACGAAGCCCTGTGTCCTCGACGGTGGCCCCGTCCCGTCCGAGTCGCGCCTTCTGGAGGCTGAGGCCGCTCCCGAAGGGAGGAAATTTGAATTCCCACCAGACGGCCACCCGCCCGTTCCCGCTCAGGGCCAAGGCTTCGCTGGGCACGCGGAAGCCATGGCCGGTGTCGGTGTTCAGCAGCACGGAACGCATGGATGAATTCCAGGACCGGTCCCAGTCGCCGACATGAAGCCAGGGACCCTCCTGGCCCCCCCCCCATGAACGCGATGGACGGAATGTCCGTGGCCGTGACAGTGCGGAGGCGCCAGCGGTAGACCCAGCTGGATCCATGGACGACCAGCATTCCCATGAAGAGGGTGATGGACAAGGCGCGATGGCTTCCGGCCAGGGACGTCCGGCCGGCGTGGATCGATCGCCATCCCGCCAGCAGGAGCACCAGGAAGCCGCCTCCCACGATCAGGGTGGCCATGGCAGTCACTTCCTGGCTCTCCCACCGGCCCACCATCATCTCGGCGAGCCCCAGTCCTCCCAGGGCGGCCAGGCCGAGGGACGCGAGGTCCAGGATCATCCAGGCCGAATGAGCCCGAAGCGAGGTCCCCACGGCATGGAACAGCAGGAGGATGCCGAAGGCCAGGATCCCCAGGCCGCCCAGGACGCGGGCGTTTTCGACCCAGGATTCACGGGTGAAGGTCAATGCGAGCCAGACCAGGAGGCCGCACCCCGCCGCGAGCGCCCACGCGGCGCTGAGACGCCCCAGCCAGACCTGCCAGGCGGAGAGCGGCCGAGCCATGTGGAAGGCCATGCTCCCTTCCTGCAGGCCGGTGCTGACGAGGCCGAACCCGAGCAGGATCGACACCGCGAGGGTCGTCCCGAGGGCATACCCACCCGCCAATCCCACGCGGACATCCGCGATCGAGGTGGCCGGCCGATGGGCGAGCAGGGGAAGGGACCAGGCGACCAGGGCCACGACCGCCGAGAGACCAGCCACCCAGAGGTTGGCCTTGAACACCAGGGATGCCACGCGCAGCGTCTTCATGCCCGCACCTCCTCGTGCTCGTCCGTCCATGCGATGAACGCCTCCTCCAGCGAGAGCGGCTCCGCGTGGAGGCCCGGCTGCTGCCGGTCCTCGATCCAGCCCTCCACCACCGCCTCGGGGCCGAAGGGTCCACTGCTCTGCCGCAGGATTCGCAGGCCCCGCAGATCCGGGTTCGCCTCGCCGCTCCACCGCAGGCGGCGGAGGTGGTGCTTCAGGTTCTCCAGGGTCTCGTCGCAGACCAGCCGCCCTCCGTGCAGGATGCCCACGCGCTCGGCCACACCCTCGGCGCCCGCCAAGTCGTGCGTCGTGAGAAAGACCGTCACGCCGCGTTCGGCGAGATCCACCACAAGCGCCTCCCAGAAGGCCCGGCGAGCGACAGCGTCGAGGCCGAGGGTGGGATCGTCGAGGACGAGAAGATCCGGTCCAGGCGCCAGCGCGAGAGCCAGCATGGCCTGGGCCGCCTGTCCCCGGGAGAGGGAGCCGGCCTTGGCTTTCCGGGAGATTCCCGCCCGGTCCAGCCGGGCCCGGAAGCCCGCGTGGTCGAAGCGGGGGTAGAGCCCCGCGCAGAAGGCTTCCAATTCGGCAAGCGTATGCCGAGGAGGCAGGTCCGGCTTTTCGGGCACCACGCCCGTGCGTTCCATCGCCTGGGCCCGGGTCTTCCAGGCGTCCGCACTGAAGAGCCGGACGCTGCCCTCACTGGCCCGCTGCCAGCCCAGCAGGCAGCGCACCAGGCTGGACTTCCCGGCCCCGTTGCGGCCCAGCAGCGCGTAAACCTGGCCGGGTTCCACGCGGAAGGACACGTCCTCCAGCACGCGGTGGCGGCCGTAGCGCACGCCCAGGCTCTCGACGTCGATCATGCTCATGGGTGTTCCATCCTTCCTTCATGCAGGTCCTTCCAGGCCCGGCGCAGGGCCGCTTCGGCCTCTCCCAGGTCCGCCCCGGCCTCCAGGGCATGGCCCGCGTAGCGGAGCGCGGCGGCGTCGAGCACCCGGCGGCGTTCCCGCGCCTTGAGGGCGGGCGGGGCCGCCTCGGCCACGTAGGTCCCATCGCCCCGCCGTGTCTCCAGCAGGCCGGCCTCCGCCAGCCGCTGGTAGGCCTTGGCCACCGTGGCCGGGTTCACCCGGAGGTCCCGGGCCAGGTCCCGAACCGAGGGAACCGCCGCCCCGGGAGGCAGGGCGCGGCTGGCCACCAGGCGGCGCAGGCCCTCCTCGATCTGGCGCCAGATCGGCGTCGCTTCGGCGGGGTTGACGTGGAGGAGGTCGCGCATCGGGATCAGTGTATCGGTGTTGTAGTACACTAAGTCAATCAAGGATCGTGTCAAGGGCTACCCTGGAGACATGGATCCCTCGTCCCTCAAAGCCTGGCTCCGCGCCGAAGCCCTCACGCTCGGCTTCGCGCGGGTGGGCTTCGCGTCCTGCGAGCCCTTCGAGATCGAGCGGGAGCGCCTCGCGGCCTGGTTCGCGGAAGGGCGGGCCGCCCTGCTGCCCTACCTGGATCCGGCCGCGATGCTGGACCCGAGGGCCGTGATGCCCGGGGCCCGCACGGCGCTGGTGGGCTTCTTCCCCTACGCTCGGCCGGACGCCATCCCGGGCGCGGCGCCGGGTTCCCTCAAGCTGAGCCGCTACCTCTGGGGCACGGACTACCACATCACCCTGAAGGGGCGGCTGTCGCGGCTCCTGCGCGCCGCCCAGGCCTGGATCCCGGGCCTCCAGGGCCGCGTCTGCGTGGACACCGCGCCCCTGCTGGAGCGCCAGCTCGCGGCGCGGGCGGGGCTGGGCTGGCAGGGCAAGCACACCCTCCTCATCGCCGGGAAGGACGGCTCCTGGGGCCTCCTGGGCGTGCTGCTGCTGGACGCGCACCTCGAACCCGACAATCCCTTCAGCACCGAACACTGCGGTTCCTGCACGGCGTGCCTGGAGGCCTGTCCCACCTCAGCCCTCGAGCCCTTCAGGATCGACCCGAACCGCTGCATGACCACCTACACCGTCGAGACCGAGGCCGAGCCGCCGCCCGCGGTGGCCGAGGCCATCGCCCGGACCGGCTGGGCGGCCGGCTGCGACCTCTGCCAGGAGGTCTGCCCCTGGAACCGGGCGCCGGCCTGGGGCGATCCGGACCTCTGGGGCCAGCCCAACCGCCTCCACGCCGAGCCCGCGGGAGCACTCCTGCTCGGCGCAGCCCAGTGGCGGGTCCGGACCCGCCGGACGGCCCTCCGTCGGGTGCGGGACCGGCACTGGCGGCGGACCGTGGGCTGGATCCTGGGCAGGCGCGGTTGGACCCGCAACCCCTAGACGGAGAAAGGGCCCCTTGCGGGGCCCTTTCCGGTCCTGGGGACCTTGAACTAGTAGCGGACCACGAACACGCCGGAGATGACGTCGGCGTAGGCCATGGGGAACCGCTGGGCGAAGGGAGCCTTGCCCATGTCGAAGCTGTGGCCGGCGGCGCCTTCCGTGCCCTCCATCCAGACGTTGCGGACCTTGACCAGGTAGGTGGCCGTGCCGGCGCCCGGATTGAAGGGGCCGTTGGCGTCCATGAAGGAGAAGGAAGGCAGGTTGAGGACCTGGCGGGCGCCGATGCCGCCCGTGTGGGCCATGCGCACCTCGCGCATCACCTGGAGGAAGCCAGGGTTGACGCGGTAGAAGGTGACGATGTAGCCCGAGGGCTGGCGGAGATCATTGACGGCGGGCTGCCAGGAGAGCTGGACGCTGGAGTGGCCGTTGATGGTCCAGTCGAAGGGACCGGTACCGTTGCCGTCCATGACCTTGTAGCTCGGGGCGGTCGGTGCGGGAGCGCCGGTGATGGCATTGCGAGCGTTCCCGTTGAAGATGTCCAGCATGGTGCCGGGGTTGCCGGCGGGGTTGCCGTCCGCGTAGTTCGTGACGAAGTCGTTGATGTAGAGCTGGCGGACGGGGGTGACCACCGGCTTGAGGTCACCGGTCAGCAGGCTGTGGCCCTTGGGGGCGATCAGGCCGATCTGGGCGTAGAGCTTCCAATCGATCGGGTTCGCGTCCGGGGTGTTCGGGTGCTGGATCTTCGAGACGAAGTTGTGGTTCACGTGAACCACTTCCGTGTACTCGGCCGGCAGCCAGGTGGTGCTGTAGGCCTTCATCACGTTGGGGAAGCTGGAGCTGGCGACGTCGGTGCCCGTGCCGGTGTTCCACCACTGGGCGATGACCGGGGCGCCGGGCTCGAGGCCCGCCTCGCCGAGGAGGTTCGAGTAGGTCGCGCCGTTCTGGGTGGTCTTGGTGCCGCGGTCGCGGATGCCGTAGACCACCACGCTGTTCTGGACGAGGCCGTCATAGGTGTTGGGCGTGGTGACGGTGTCGAAGGCCGTGCCCGTCGGGAGCGTGGAGTTCACGACGGTGGCGTCCACCCGGGGATCCATCAGCTTCACCCGCGCGCCGATGCCGAACTGGGCGGGCGCGCCGACGATGTTGCGCAGCAGCTCGAACTCCGTCCGGCGCCAGGTGCCGATGGAAGTGCTGCTGTTGAGCGGCTGGTTCTTGGCGCCCAGCTGGCCGTTGAGCTCCGCGAAGGAGATCTGGGCGTTGGTGATGGTCAGACCGGCGCCGTGCATGTCGAAGGCGGGGGCCGTGGTGCGGCCGCCGGCCGCGAAGACCGAGCTGCCCGAGCTGAGCATGGAGCCGCCCCAGCAGGCGTAGGCGTTGGGGTCCGTGGCCACGGTGGCGTCCTTCTTCAGCCAGAGGAAGAAGACGCGGTCGCCGGCGCCGGTGTTCAGGTTGGCCGGGTTGGCGTTGCGGTCGTTCGGGAACTGGGTGATCGAATTGCCGACGGTGCCGATGCCCATGTAGACGAAGGCGCCCGACCGTCCCCAGAGCAGCTGGTCCTGGCCGACCGTGTTGCCCCCGAAGTAGTTCAGGAGGTTCGGATCGACGTAGCCGCGCAGGCCCGTGAAGGGGATGTCGGTGTTGTTGCCGCCGCCCGCGGGGGTCGAGTAGGCGTTCGGGAAGTTCTGGTGGAAGTCGGCATTGTTGGGCACCCAGATGGAGTGGGTGACCGCGTGGATCGGCTGGATCGTGCCGGAGGTGGTGCGGCTCACGCCCGTGCCGGTGAAGACGAGGTTGCCGCCGCCGGGGTTGATGGGGAAGCCGAACTTACCGAAGTAGTTCGCAGGATCCTGCTCGGCGCCGGCCAGGCCCGTCCCGTTCGGGGTGGCCTGGGGGAAGTTGCCGGTGAAGAAGAAGCGGGCGTTGCCGCTCATGTTCGGGGTCGCGACCTCCATCACGTCCTGCTCGGCGAAGAGGTTCGAGGCCCCGGCGGCCGGGTAGCCGGCGGCGGTGTTGGTGACGATGGTGGGCCACGTGTAGCTCATGCGCAGGCGGCTGTCGGTGAAGACGCCGGAGCCCACGTTCAGGTTGTCCACGTTGTTCACCGAGCCCGCGGGGGTGCTGGTGGAGTAGTAGATGGCGCGGCCCGGGACGACCTGGTGGACGTCCACTTCGCTCTGCACCTTGCCGGCGTAGATGCGCAGGAGGTCGTTGACGTCCGAACGCGTGCCCTGGGCCGGGACGTCCCGGTAGCGGGGCGCCGAGACGCCGTCATTGCCCTGGGTCGGGGAGGCGGCGTTGTTGATGGCGAAGTGGTAGGGCGAGTTGGAGGGGACCACGCGGGCCTGGGCCTCGTTGTTCGAGTAGGCGCCGGAGGGGGTCACCGGGACTTGGACCACGTCGGGGAAGCTCGGGTTGGCCTCGGGGGAGCCGCCGCGGAACTGGACGTAGGCCGGGCCGCTGTAGCCGCCCGCGGTGCCGACCACGGCGGTGGCGCGCGTGGAGGGGTTGAGCTGCTCGTTCAGGGGGTTGGCGGTGTAGCCGGCCCTGCGGCCGTCATCGCGGCCGTCCACGGTGTGCCAGCTGCCGGCGGTGTAGAGGCCGAAGGGCAGGGTGTAGATCGGCAGCGCCTGGCCGCCCTTCGTGTCCGCCATGGCCGTGTGGCCGGCGTTGTCGTCCGAGGAGACCGTGGACGGCAGGGAGGCGCCCAGCGCCGCGGAGGCGCCGAGGCCCTGGACCGTCAGGCCCTGGCCGGAGCCGCCCGAGGTGCCGATGTTGTTGCTGAAAATGCTGATCTGGGTGCCCGCGGAGGGGCCGCCATTGCCGGCCACCGGGATGTTGCTGATGCTCACCAGGGCCTTCTTGCCGTCCTTGCCCTCGCCCACCTTGATGGAGCCAGGGCCGCCGGCGTTGGCGTTGCCGAACAGGTCGGACCCGTAGGTCACCGTCGAGGAGACATCCACCAGCTCGCGGCGGAGGAAGTCGTTCGACACGCCGTAGGGAAGGTAGCTGAAGATGAACCGCTCGTCGCCCACGGCGAGGAGGCTGGTCTCGGTGTTGCCGGTGGCGGTGTAGAAACCACGGTTGGCGTCGGCGAGGTCGGCGTTCGCGTCACCGCGGAACCGGAAGCGGCTGTTGAAGAAGCGCACCGTGCCGAAGACCGGGAAGATGTTGCGCAGGGCGGAGTTGGCGCGGCCGTACTGGTCCTCGCCCACGATGCCGAAGCCGTAGGAGCCCAGGCCGATGTAGCGGCTCAGGGTGTACTGG
>JBDIBF010000101.1:0-9074 GCA_039812765.1 Holophagaceae bacterium | reverse complement strand
CCCCGGCAGCCCCGGCTCCCGCGGCCCGCTCCGCCAGCACACCCGCCGCCGGGACCCCCGCCGCCGGGACGCCTGCCGCCGGCACGCCTGCCGCCGGGACGCCTGCCGCCGGGACGCCTGCCCACCGGCTGGAGGCCTGGCGTACGGCCAACCTCCCCCTCAGCCTGGCCATGGGCGAGGCCCAGCGTGCCGACGCGCGGGCCGGGAGCTGGACCCTGCGCCTCGTGGTGTCGGGCAGCGCCGACGGGCTGCGCTCCCTGGCGAAGCTCGCCCAGGCCGAGGTGCCGGACCTCATGGTGCTGCCCTACGTGCGGCGCGACGGCTTCCGCTGGTGGCAGGCCTGCTACGGCGCCTTCCCCAGCCGCGCCGAGGCGCTGAAGGCCGCCGCCGCCCTCGAGCCGGGCCTGCGCAGGGCCTTCGGGGAGCCGCTCCTCCTGAAGCTGGACCGCCTCCCCGGGGACACGCCAAGGAACGAGGGCCCCCCGGGAAAGAGGTGACGGCCCGTCCACGCTGCGTATGATGGCGGGGACCCTTCACCCCTTCCTCGTGCGAGCCTTCCTTCATGCCCGATTCATCCTCCCCGCGGGGCTGGGGGTCTTCCTCTGCCTGGGGGCGGGGGCGCAGGAGGCTGCGCCGGCGGCCCCGAAGCCCGCGACCGCGCAGGTGGACGGCGAGCGGATGCCTCCCCCCGCCGCCGCGCCCGGCATCGAGGCCCGGGTGGTGGGCATCGACGACCACTGGCAGGAGGTGAAAGGCAAGGGCCTCGACCTCCCCATGCCCGCCCCCGGCTCCTACCGCTTCGAGGTGCGCCCCGTGGCCGCCACCGGCCGGCCCGGCGCGCCCATCGCGGTGGACTTCCGCATCACGCCGCCCTGGTGGCGCTCCCGCGAGGCTTACGCCGTGGGGGGCGTGTTCCTCCTGGCGGCGGTGTGGGTCTTCGCGCGGTGGCGGGTCCGGGCGCTGCAGCGGCGCAACGCGGAGCTGGAGCGCCTGGTCTACCAGCGCACGGTGGCCCTGGAGCTGAGCAACGAGGCGCTGCTGGCCATGTCCATGAACGACCCGCTCACGGGGCTGAAGAACCGGCGCTTCGTGGACGTCACGCTGCCCCAGCGGGCGGCCCAGGCCCAGCGGGCCCACCGTTCGGCCATGCGGGAGGGCTCCGAGCCCCCCGCCAACAGCAAGCTCGTCTTCGCCATGCTGGACCTGGATTTCTTCAAGCAGGTGAACGACACCTTCGGCCACGCGGCGGGGGACCAGGTCCTGCTGCAGACCCGGGACATCCTCGAGGCCCACATGCGCGACGTGGACATCGTCGCGCGCTGGGGCGGCGAGGAGTTCCTGGTGGTGGCCAACACCACGGACCTGGAGTCCGCCGCCCGCCTCATCGCCCGCATCCACCTCGCCGTACGGCAGTTCCCCTTCCGCGTGCTGGACCGGGAGGAGCGGATCTCGTGCTCCATGGGCTTCGTGGTCTTCCCGATGCTCCCTGACCACCCCGACGCCTTCGGCTGGGAGGACGCGGTGGCCTGGGCCGACCGCTGCCTCTACGCCGCGAAGCGCAGCGGCCGCGACGGCTGGGTGGGCCTCGCCGCCCACCGCGGCCTCGACCCCGAGGCGATCGCCGCCGACGTCGCCCGCGAAGGGGGACCGCCCATGGGCTGCGGCCTCGAAATCATGACCAGCTTCGACCCCAAGCCCATCACGTGGGACTAGCGGGCGGAGCCTTCCGTCGCAGGAACGCCCCCGCCCGGCGTGAGCCCCGTCACGCCGCGGGTCCTCCCGCGCTGCCTATGCTGGGAGCGGAGGCGCCATGGGCGAGGCGGAGGAGGTCCGTTCGGGGCTGACCCAGGCCGAGGCCCTCCGCCGCCTGGTGCGCGACGGGCCCAACCTGCTCCCGGCCGCGGCGCCGAGTTCCGCGCTGCGCATGCTCGGCGAGATCGTGTCGGAGCCCATGCTGCTGCTCCTCTTCGGGGCGGGGGCCGTCTACCTCCTCCTGGGGGACCGCGTCGAGGCCGCGGCGATGTGCGTCTTCGTGGGGATCATCATCCTCATTTCCTTCCTCCAGGAGCGCCGAAGCCGCAGGGCCCTGGAGTCCCTGCGGGACCTCTCGGCGCCCCGGGCGCGGGTGCTGCGGGACGGCGAGGCGGTGCGCATTCCCGGGGCCGAGGTGGTGGAGGGCGACCTGCTCCTGCTGGCGGAGGGCGACCGCGTGGCGGCGGACGCGGAGGTCACCACCGGGGTCCTGCAGGTGGACGAGTCCCTCCTGACGGGAGAATCCGGCGTCGTGGCCAAGCGGGAGGGCGCGGAGGACGAAGCCGGCCGCGTCCACGCCGGGACCCTCGTGGCCAAGGGCGTGGCCCAGGCCCGCGTGCTCGCCACCGGCGTGCGCACCCGCATGGGCGGCATCGGTCGCGCCCTCGCCCAGGCCCAGACGCTGCCGTCGCCCCTGCAGGTCGCGGCGCACCGGCTGGTGCGGGCCTGGGCCCTGGCCGCCCTGGCCCTCGCCGCCGGGGCGGTGCTGCTCTCCTGGCTCTGGGCGGGCCGGCCCCTGCTGGCCAGCCTGCTGCTGGGCGTGGCCCTCGCGATGTCCCTGGTGCCCGAGGAGATCCCGGTGGTCCTCTCGGTGTTCACCGCCATGGGGGCCTGGCGCATGAGCGCGCGGGGGGTGCTCACGCGCCACATCCCGGCGGTGGAGGCCCTCGGCGCCACCACGGTGCTCGCGGTGGACAAGACCGGCACCCTCACCCAGAACCGCATGCAAGTGCGGTCGCTGCGAACCCCCGGCGGGGCCTTCGACGCCGCGTCCCCGGATCCGCTGCCCGAGGCCTTCCATCGGCTGGTGGAATTCAGCGTCCTGGCCACGCCCCAGGACCCGTTCGACCCGATGGAGAAGGCCCTGCGGCGCTACGCCCAGGAGACCCTGGACGGCACCGAGCATCTCCACCCGGACTGGGCGCCCACGCGGGCCTACGAGCTCACGCCGGACATCCTCGCCATGACCCACGTCTACGCCCAGGACGCGCCGGGCCTGCATCTGCTCGCCGCCAAGGGCGCCCCGGAGGCCATCCTCGACCTCTGCCACCTGCCCGCGGCGGAGCTGGCGGACGCCCTGGCGATCGTGGACGGCATGGCCGCCGAGGGCCTGCGCGTCCTCGGCGTGGCCGTGGGCGAGCACCAGGGCGCCGAACTGCCCGACAGCCAGCACGACTTCGACTTCACCCTGCTCGGCTTCGTCGGCCTCGAGGATCCGCTCAGGCCGGAGGTCGCGGCCGCCGTCGCCGATGGCCGCGGCGCCGGCCTCCGCGTGCTGATGATGACCGGCGACCATCCCGCCACGGCCCTGGCCATCGCGCGTCAGCTCGGGCTTCCCCTCCAGGGACCGCCCCTCACCGGCGAGGAGGTGGAGGGCCTGCCCGACGCCCTCCTGCGAGCGCGGCTCGCCGAGGCCGGCGTCTGCGCCCGGCTGCGGCCCGAGCAGAAGCTGCGGCTCGTCCAGGCCCTGCAGGCGGACGGCGAGGTGGTGGCGATGACCGGGGACGGCGTGAACGACGCCCCGGCCCTCCGCGCGGCCCACGTCGGCGTCGCCATGGGCGCGCGGGGCACCGACGTGGCGCGGGAGACCGCGGACCTGGTGCTGGTGGACGACAGCTTCGCGAGCCTGGTCGAAGGCGTTCGCATGGGCCGGCGCGTCTACGACAACCTGGGCCGATCGGCGCGCTTCGTCTACTCGGTGCACCTGCCGGTGCTGGGCCTCACCCTGCTGCCCCTGCTCCTGCGCTGGGATCCCCCGGTGCTGCCCCTGCACCTGGTGCTGCTGCACATGCTCATCGACCCGGCCTGCTCCCTCGTGCTGGAGGCCGAGCCCGAGGCACCGGACCTGATGGCGCGCCCGCCCCGGAACCCCGCCGCGACGCCCTTCGGCTGGGTCGCGCTGCGGGCCGGCGTGCTCCAGGGCCTGGGCGTCCTCGCGCCGCTCCTGGGCCTCGTCGCCTGGTGCGGCGCGCAGGGCTGGGACAGCGCCCGGACCCGCACGGCGCTGCTGCCGGCCCTCTTCGTCGCGGCCTTCGCCCTGGTGCTCGCCTCGAGGCGCGAGGGCACGGGCCCCCTGCGCGCCCTCGCGATCCCGAACCCGATGATGGGCCGCATGGGCCTGGCGGTGCTCCTCGTGGTCGCGCTGATGCTCGCCCTTCCGGCCCTGCGCCGTGTGCTGCAGCTGGGACCTGCCGGCGTGGCGCCCCTCCTTGCGGCCACGGCCGCCATGGGGCTCTGCCTCGCCTGGCTGGAGCTGTGGGCCCTCCTGGAGCGCCGGGGGGCGGGCGGGCAGCGGGCCTGACGGGGATGCCGCAGGCCCCGCCAGCGAGGACGTCTAGATCGTCCGCTCCTTCCCGGGCCGCAGGCTGACCTTGAAGGCGCGGTCATCCCGGCGCACCTCGAGGCTGAGGACGGCTCCCGGCGCGAGGGCCTCGGCGAGGTCCAGCAGGTCGTCCCAGCCCTTCACCGGCTTGCCGTTGGCCGCGACGATCACGTCGCCGGGGAGGAAGCGGCCCCGGCGGTCCACCTGCACGCCCTGGAGGCCGGCCCGCTCGGCGGGGCCGCCCCGCCGCACCTCGGCCACCATCACGCCCTCCTTCACGCCGAAGCGCTCGAGCCAGCGCTGGGCCACGGGATCGAAGCCCAGGTCCGGGCGCTCCAGCTTGCCCTTGGCGATGAGCTGGGGCACCACGCGGTTCACCGTGTCCACGGGCACGGCGAAGCCGATTCCCGCCGAGGCGCCGCTGGGGCTCTGGATGGCGGTGTTCACGCCCACCAGGCGCCCCGCGCTGTCCAGCAGCGGCCCGCCGCTGTTGCCGGGGTTGATGGCGGCGTCGGTCTGGATCACGTCGCGGATGGTGCGCCCGCTGGGGCTTTCCATGGTCCGCCCCAGCGCCGAGACGATGCCCGTGGTCATGGTCTGGTCCAGGCCGAAGGGGTTGCCGATGGCGATGACCATCTGGCCGACCTGCAGGTCGCCGCTGGTGCCCAGGGGAATGGGCCTCAGCTTCGCCGGGGGCTCGGTGATGCGCAGGACGGCCAGGTCCTTGTCCGGCGCCGCGCCCACGAACTCCGCCTCGTGCACCGATCCGTCGGACAGGGTCACCAGGGCGCGGCTGGCGCCCTGGATCACGTGGAAGTTCGTCACCACGTGGCCCCGGGCGTCCCACACGAAGCCGCTGCCGGCGCCGGCGGTGACCTCCATCGTGCGGAAGCTCCAGACGTCCTGGCGCACCTCCTTCGTCGTGATGTAGGCGACGCTGGGCTGGGCCTCCTTGAAGCGCTTGACGAGCACCTGCTCGGCTTCCAGCAGGGGGCCCCGGGCGTCCACGGGACGGGGCTTCGCCGCGTCCCGGTCGGAAAGGGTGACGCCGCACCAGCCCACGATGAGGGAGGCGGCGAGGATCGTCACGACCAGGCTGACCTTGCGCATGGGGGCTCCGGGCATCCCGGACTTCCCGCCGGGACGATTCATCCTAGCCGCGCCCATGGGCCTCAGGAGAGCCTGTCCAGGGCGGCGCGGAGGCGCGCCTCCACGGCTTCGGCGTGGGAGGGGTCCACCTTCGTCGTGAGGGTGAAGAGGCGCGTCGGGCGGACCGCCGCCACCTCCGTCCCGCCGGGGACCTCCCGCACGGTGACGTTGCAGGGAAGGAGCGCGGCGACCTCGGGTTCGGCCTGCAGCGCCTCGAAGGCCACCGCCGGAAGGCAGGCCCCGAGGATGATCCGCCGCTCGGACTTCCGTCCCAGCTTGGCCCGGAAGATGGCCTGGGTGTCCATCTCCACGGGGATGCCGAAGCCTTCGGTGCCGAGTGCCTCTCGGACGCGCGCCAGAGCCGCGTCGAAGGGTCCGGGAAGGGTCTTGGAGAGCACGTAGCCCGGGATGGGGACTCCGTCCGTCATCAGGGTTTCCGAAGGGTGAGGGCCCACACGAGGCCCATCACGGCCCCGTAGAGGCCCGCCCGGAGGGGCGTGGCGGTGAGGGGACAGGCGCCGGTGCGGCAGCCGACCAGCTTCCAGTAGAGGACGCCGATGCCGGCGCCCGCGCCGATGGCGAGGATGGACTTGAGGAGGGCGGGCATGGGGGCCTCAGATCCCGCAGCCCGGGCCTTCGGGCACGCCGAGGCGCTTCAGGATGCGGCTCAGGAGGCACCAGTTGGTGATGCCGCTCTGGAAGAGGTTGGCGCCCACGAAGACCGTGAGCCAGACGAAGTGCGGGCTGACCCACCGGGTGAGGGCGAGGCTGGCGAGGATCATGGCGCCGGCGAAGATGTGCACGAGGCGGTCGATGGTCACGGGTTCGCTCCTTGGGCGAGGCCCTCGCGCTGGAGTTCGGCCGCCCGGCCGCGGCGCGCGAGGAGGAAGTAGAGGACGGGGACGGCGAGGCGGGAGAGCAGGGTGGCGGCCACTTCGCCGGCCATGAGGCTGACGGCGAGGCCCTGGAAGATGGGGTCGGCGAGCATCACGGAGGAGCCCACCAGGACGGCGGCCGCGGTGAGGAGCATGGGCCGGAAGCGCACCACGCCGGCCTCCTCCACGGCGGCCTCCAGGGCCATGCCCTCCTTCAGCTTCAGTTCGATGAAGTCCACCAGGATGATGCTGTTGCGCACGATGATGCCGGCCCCGGCGATGAAGCCGATCATGCTGGTGGCGGTGAAGAAGGAGCCCAGGAGCAGGTGGGCCGGCAGGATGCCGATGAGCGAGAGCGGGATGGGCACCAGGATGACGAGGGGCACGGTGAAGCTCTCGAACCAGCCCACCACCAGCACGTAGATGAGGATCAGCACGGCGGCGAAGGCCAGGCCCAGGTCGCGAAAGACCTCGAGGGTGATGTGCCATTCCCCGTCCCACTTCAGGGCGAGCTGCTCCGTGTTCCCGGGATGGGCGAGCCCCAGGCGCGGCACCACGGCGCCATCGGGGTTCCTTAGCGCGTCCAGCTTGCGGTTGAGCGCGGAGAGGGCGTAGACGGGGCTTTCGATGGCGCCGGCCAGGTCCCCGAAGACGTAGGCCACGGGCATGAGGTTCTTGTGGTGGATCACCGGCGCCTCGGCGCCCTCCTCGACCTTCACGAGTTCGGAGAGCGGCACGGCGCCGCGCTGGCCGGGCACGGTGAGCTGCAGGAGCTGGCCCAGCCGCGCCCGCTGGGCCGGCGGGAGCTGGAGGATGACCGGCACCTGGGTGGCGCCCTGGTCCACGTGGAAGGTGCCCAGCGTCATGCCTTCGCCGGCCAGGGAGAGCGTCTGCACCACCGAGGCCGGCGCGACGCCGTGCAGGGCGGCCTTCTCCCGGTCCAGGCGCAGGCGCAGCTTGGGGGCCGTGGGGTTCAGGGAACTGTCCACGTCCACCACGCCCTTCACGCTCCGGAAGGCTTCCAGCACCTTCGTGGCCGCCGTCTGCCGGGCCTCCGGCGAGGGCCCGTAGACCTCCGCCACCAGGGTGTCCAGCACCGGCGGGCCCGGCGGGATCTCGACCACCTTCAGTCGGGCCCCGGTGCCCTCCACCAGTCGCTCCAGGGCCGGGCGCAGGCGGGTGGCGATGGCGTGGCTCTGTTCCTTGCGGTTCTTCTTGTGCACGAGGTTCACCTGCAGGTCGGCCATGGACGCGTCCTCCCGCAGGAAGGCGTGGCGCACCATCCCCACGAAGGTGAAGGGCGCGGCCTCCCCGGCGTAGACCTGCACGTCCTTGACCACCGGGTCCTCCATGAGGCGGCGGGCCAGCGTCTGGGCCAGGGCGAGGCTGGCCTCCCGGGGCGCGCCCTCGGGGAGGTCCAGCTGCACCATGAACTCCGACTTGTTGTCGAAGGGCAGCATCTTCACCTTCACCGCGCCCACGCCCACCAGGGCCATGGCCCCGGCGAGGAGCACCAGCACCCCCGCGAAGAAGCCCAGGCGCACCCTGCCTTGGGAGAGCAGGGCGTGCATCACCCGGCGGTAGAGCCGCGTGCTCCAGGTGTCGGGGACCTCCGCGTCCGTGTGGTCCGCGCCCCCGGGCACGGCGGTGTCCTCGCTGGCCGGATGCAGGCCCGTGGCGTCGGTCTCGGGGAGCCCGGCCTCCTTGCGGAAGACGAGGCGGGCGGCCCAGGGGCTGATGATGAAGGCGATGGCCAGGCTGAAGAGCATGGCCAGGCTCGCCCCCACGGGGATGGGCCGCATGTAGGGGCCCATCAGCCCGCGCACGAAGGCCATGGGCAGGATGGCGGCGATCACCGCGAAGGTGGCCAGGATGGTGGGGTTGCCCACCTCGTCCACCGCCTCGACCACCAGCCTGGCGAAGGGCCTCCGAGGGCCCGGGAGGTGCAGGTGGCGGTGGATGTTCTCCACCACCACGATGGCGTCGTCCACCAGGATGCCGATGGAGAAGATGAGGGCGAAGAGGGTCACCCGGTTCAGGGTGTAGCCGAAGAGGTAGGTGAGCAGCAGGGTCAGCGCGAGGGTCACGGGCACCGCCACGCCCACCACCACGGCGCTGCGCCAGCCCATGGCCAGGCCGATGAGGGCGATGACGGACAGCGTCGCGATGAGGAGGTGCTCGATCAGCTCGTTGCTCTTCTCGCCGGCGGTCTCGCCGTAGTTGCGGGTGACCTCCACCGCGAGGTCCCGGGGCAGCAGGCCGCCGCGCAGCGCCTCCACCTTGGCCAACGCCGTCTCGGCGAGGGCGGTGGCGTTGGCGCCCTTGCGCTTGGCGAGGGTGAGGGTGACCGCGGGCTCGAAGGCGCCGTGCTCGCCGTGGAGGACGTAGGCGGGCTCGGGCTCGGGGCCGTCGCCCACGGCGGCCACGTCGCCGAGGTAGACCGGGCGGCCGTTGCGCACCGCCACCACCAGCCGCTTCAGTTCCGCGGCCTCCAGCACGAAGCCGGTGGCCTCCAGGGCGGTGCGGCGGTTGCCGGAGACCAGGGCGCCGGCGGGGAGCTGGGCCTCGGCGCTCTGCAGCGCGGGCATGAGCTCGCCCAGGGAGAGGCCGAAGGCGCGCAGCTTCTCGGGGTCCGGCGCGATGCGCACCTGGCGCCGGGCGCCGCCGATCACCTTGGCCTGGGCCGTGTCGGGGAT
>JBDIBF010000100.1:0-9234 GCA_039812765.1 Holophagaceae bacterium | reverse complement strand
TCCCCATTCCAGGAAGGCGCTTTGGCCCGCCCGGCCGGCCTCTGGTAGACTCGTCGGAGCGCCCCGACCCCGGGGCGCCCCTTTTTTGTCCGCCCAGGTCCCGCTTGGTCCGTCCCACCCTTCGCCACCGCCTCGAGTACGGCCTCTTCCGCGCGGCGGAGGGCCTGGTCCGGGGCCTGCCCTATCCCACCGCCCTCGCCCTCGGCCGCGGGCTCGGCCGCGCCTTCTGGCTCCTGGACGCCCGGCACCGCCGGGTGGTGCGGGAGAACCTGCGCCATGCCGGGATCCGCCTCGCGGAGCCGGAGGTCCGGAAGCTGGGCCGGGACTGCTTCGCCCACTTCGGGTCCCTGCTCCTGGGAACCCTGCGCCTGATGCGGATGGAGGCCGAGGAACTGGACCGCTGGGTGCGGGTCGAGGGACTCGAGCACTTCGACGCCGCGGCGGCGCAGGGGAAAGGCTTCATCCAGCTCACCGGGCATTACGGCCACTGGGAGGCCACGGCCCTGGCCCAGAGCCGGCACGGCCGTTCCCTGGCCGTCATCGCCCGGGAACTCGACAACCCCCTCCTCGAGCCTGAGCTGGCGCGCCTTCGCACGCGCTTCGGGAACACGGTGATCTCGAAGGACGGGGCCATGCGGGACACGCTGAAGGCCCTCAAGGCCGGCCGGGGGGTGGGATTCCTCCTCGACCAGGACGCCCTGACCCGCGGGATCTTCGTGAGGTTCCTGGGACGCTGGGCCTCCACCTTCGCCACCGCGGGCCACCTCGCCGCACGCTACGGGCTCCCGGTGCTGCCGGTCTTCTCCTGGCCCAACGAGGACGACACGGTCACGGTCCGCTTCGAGGCGCCCTTCCAGGTCCCCGCCACCGGCGACGCCGAGCGGGACGCCTGGACCGCCACCCAGCTCATGGCCGTCCGCATCGAGGCCCAGATCCGGAAGGACCCCCGCTGGTGGTTCTGGATGCATCGCCGCTTCAAGACCCGGCCCGGGGAGGGGGATCCCCTTCCGGCGCCCCTCCCGCCCCCCGAGTGGCTAGAATCCCTAGCCGCCCTCTCCTGAACCCGGCCCCGCCGCACCCCCGGCCCCGCCCCACCCCACGAAGGACCCCCCATGCCGAAGCACGTGCTCGCCAAGCTGGAATCCGAGCTCAAGGAGCTGAAGAACGCCCTGCTGAACGAGATCCCCCAGGAGATCGCCCGCGCCGCCAGCCAGGGCGACCTCTCCGAGAACGCCGAGTACGAGCAGGCCCTGGCCAAGCGGGACATGTTCCAGTCCAAGGTCGTGTCCATGGAGAAGCGCATCTCCGAGGTGGCCACCCTGGACATCACGCGTCTCCCCAAGGACCGCGTGGCCTATGGTTCCCACGTCACCCTGCTGGACCTGGACAAGGACGAGGAGGTCACCTACCACCTCGTGCTTCCCGAGGAGCTGGGGGACCACCCGACCCAGCTCAGCATCAGCAGCCCCATCGGCATGGCCCTGGTGGGCCAGGAGGAGGGCTCAGAGGTGCGCGTGGTGATCCCGGCGGGGGTCCGCCGCTACGAGATCGTGAAGCTCCAGACCATCCACCACGTGAACGGCAAGCGCAAGCACGCCTAGGGCGGGGAGGCCCCATGAACAAGCCGAAGAAGGACCAGCGCTGCTCGTTCTGCGCCAAGGCCGCCCACGAGGTGGAGCAGCTCCTCGCCGGCCCCGAGAACCTCGGTTACGCCTTCATCTGCAACGAGTGCATCGACGCGGGCCAGCTCCAGCTGCGCATGAGCCGCCAGGGCAAGCCCGTGGGCCGGGTGGAGACCAAGCTGGCGCGCCCCAAGGAGATCAAGGCCTTCCTCGACGACTACGTCATCGGCCAGGAGGCCGCCAAGAAGCGCCTCTCGGTGGCGGTCTACAACCACTACAAGCGCATCCTCGTCCCGAAGCGCGCCCTCGGCGCCCACGACGTGGAGCTCTCGAAGAGCAACATCCTCCTCATCGGCCCCACGGGCACGGGCAAGACGCTGCTGGCCCAGACCCTCGCCCGAGTGCTCGACGTGCCCCTGGCCATGGCGGACGCAACGACGCTGACCGAGGCCGGCTACGTGGGCGAGGACGTGGAGAACATCCTCACCAAGCTGCTCCAGGCGGCGAACTACGACGTGGAGCGGGCCCAGAAGGGCATCGTCTTCATCGACGAGATCGACAAGGTGGGCCGCAAAAGCGAGAACCCGAGCATCACCCGGGACGTGAGTGGCGAAGGCGTGCAGCAGGCCCTGCTCAAGCTCGTGGAGGGCACCGTCGCCAACGTGCCGCCCCAGGGGGGCCGGAAGCACCCCCACCAGGAGTTCATCCAGCTCGACACCAAGGACATCCTCTTCATCTGCGGCGGCGCCTTCGTGGGCATCGAGGAGATCGTCAAGCAGCGGGTGCGGGCCAAGGCGGTGGGCTTCGGAGCCCAGGTCACCAGCAAGGACACCGGGGACGCCTTCCTGCACCTCGTGGAACCCGAGGACATCATCAAGTTCGGCCTCATCCCCGAGCTGGTCGGGCGCATGCCCATCTGCGCCGCCCTCGAACCCCTGGACCGGGCCGCCCTGGTGCGCATCCTCCAGGAGCCGAAGAACGCGATCACCAAGCAGTACATCCGTCTCTTCGAGATGGACGACATCGAGCTCACCTTCGAGGAGGGCGCCCTGGAGGCCATCGCCGACCAGGCCACCACCCGCAAGCTCGGCGCCCGCGGCCTGCGCAGCCTCATGGAGCAGGTGCTCCTGGAGCCCATGTTCGACCTGCCCAGCGAGGACCGCGAGGACCGCGGCCACCTGCGCGTCACCCGCAAGAAAGTGGAGGAGATCCTCGGGATCCCGCCGGCGCCCATCAGCGCCGCGGGGTGAGTCGCCAGGATGTCCTGGAGGCGGCCCCGCGAGGGGCCGTTTGCATGCCGTGCGGACGGGAACGCCCAGGTGCGTTCCGCACCTCGGCCGGGGCTTGCGCGGACTCCGTAGACTGGATGTGAGCCCTTCGCCGAAGGGGCTCCGGAGTCCGATGTGAGCAGCCCCAAGACCCTCAACCTCCCCGCCATCCCCATCCGGGACATGGTGCTCTTCCCCCACGCCCGGGTGCCCTTCGTGGTGGGCCGGCGCGCCTCGGTGCGCACCCTGGAGCAGGCCATCAAGGCCGGGGACCACCTCGTCCTGCTGACGCAGAAGGACCCCCGGGCGGAGGAGCCCGGGCCCGAGGACTTCCATCCCACGGGCACCCTCGCCCTCGTCGAGTCCCTGGTGCAGCTGCCGAAGGACTACTACAAGGTGGGCGTGAAGGGGGTGGCACGGGTGCGCCTCGAGGCCTGGCATCCGGACGGCGAGGTCCTCCGCGCCGACGTGACGATGCTGCAGGAGCCGCCCAGCCCCGGGGCCGACGAGGCGCTGGTGCGGCCCTTCCACCACGCGGTGGAGGAGTTCCTCGTCCGGAACCCCGATGCCGCGCGCCTCACCTCCCTCGACCAGATCAGGGAGATGCCCCTGGGCAAGGCGGTGGACGCGGTCGCCGCCCTCGTGCCCCTCGAGGTCAAGGACAAGCAGCCGGTCCTCGAGGCCCTGGAGGTGGAGCCCCGCCTCGGCGCGTGCATGCGCCTCCTGGAGCTGGACGCGGCCCGCAGCGCGGTGGACCGCGAAGTGGAGGAGAAGACCCGCCAGCGCCTGGACCAGGACCACAAGCAGTACGTGCTCAACGAGAAGATGAGGGTGATCCAGCAGGAGCTGGGCAAGCAGGACGAGAAGGACGAGTTCAAGAAGCTCCGTGAGCTGATCGCCGCCTCGGGCATGAGCGAGGAGGCGATGAAGAAGGCCGGGGAGGAACTCGAGCGCCTGGAGGCCATGCCGCCCCAGAGCGCCGAGGCCACGGTGAGCCGCACCTACATCGAATGGCTCCTCGCGGTGCCATGGACGAAGATGGCCGAAGAGCGCCTCGACCTCGACGAGGCCGAGAAGGTGCTGGACGAGGACCACGCCGGGCTCGAGAAGGTCAAGGCGCGCATCCTCGAGTACCTGGCGGTGATGAAGCGCCTCAAGGACGCGTCCCGTCCGGAGCCGAGGGAGGGCGTGGCCCCGGAAGAGGAGCCCGCGCCGCCGCCCCTCCGGGGTCCCATCCTCTGCCTCGTGGGCCCGCCCGGCGTGGGCAAGACCAGCCTGGCCCGCAGCATCGCCCGGGCCCTCAACCGCCCCTTCGTGCGCATGGCCCTGGGCGGCGTGCGGGACGAGGCGGAGATCCGCGGCCACCGCCGCACCTACATCGGCTCCATGCCCGGGCGGATCATCTCGCTGATGAAGAAGGCGGGGGTGCGCAATCCGCTGATGCTCCTCGACGAGATCGACAAGATGGGCAGCGACTGGCGTGGCGATCCCAGCTCGGCGCTGCTGGAGGTGCTGGACCCCGAGCAGAACCACGCCTTCCAGGACCACTACCTCGACGTCGGGTACGACCTGGGGCAGGTGCTCTTCATCGCGACCGCCAACGTGAGGGACGGCATCCCGGCCCCGCTGGAGGACCGCCTGGAGATCCTGGACCTCTCCGGCTACACCCTGAAGGAGAAGCGGGCCATCGCCGAGAGCCACCTCCTGCCCAAGGCCCTCGAGCGCCACGGGCTCTCGGACCTGGGCATCGCCTTCACCGGGGAGGCCCTGGAGAAGCTGGTGCAGGACTACACCCGGGAGGCGGGCGTGCGGCAGATGGAGCGGGAGATCAGCTCCGTGTTGCGCAAGCTGGCGCGCCACAGCCTTCAGCCGGGCCGGGTGGAGGGCCTGAAGGACGAGGCCTTCGACCCCGTGGTCACCGCCGAGCGGCTGCCGAGGCTCCTCGGCCCCGAGAAGTTCTCCGACATCCGCCCCGACGAGCACGCCCTGCCCGGCGTGGTGAACGGCCTGGCCTGGACCAGCACCGGCGGCGACCTCCTCACCATCGAGGCGGCGACGGTGCCGGGCAAGGGCAACCTGAAGCTCACCGGCAAGCTGGGCGAGGTGATGCAGGAGAGCGCCCAGATCGCCCTCAGCTTCGTCCGCGCCCGGGCCGAGCGCCTGGGCCTGGCCCGGGACTTCATGGAGTCCATCGACATCCACATCCATGTCCCCGAGGGCGCCATCCCCAAGGACGGACCCAGCGCCGGCATCACCCTCGCCACCGCCCTGGTCTCCGTGCTGACGGGCATCCCCGCCCGCAGCGACCTGGCCATGACCGGCGAGCTCACCCTGCGCGGGAACGTGCTGCCCATCGGCGGCCTCAAGGAGAAGCTCCTCGCCGCCCACCGCATGCAGCGCAAGGCCGTGCTCATCCCGTCCGAGAACGCCCGCCACCTGGAGGACGTGCCCGCGGAGGTGAGGGAGCAGCTCTCCATCCACCTGGTGAGCCACATGGACGAGGTGATCCCGCTCGCGCTGACGCGGCTGCCGGAGCCTGCCTCTACCAAGCCCTCCGAGGAGGCGAAAACCGTCCGCCCCCCGGAGGATTCCAGGATTTCCACCCCTGGCAAGGGCCGCGCCTCTCACTGAGGCCGTCCAACCCGGCGGGCCCTTGGTACCCTGGAGCCATGCGGTTCCTCGGCAGCCACGTCATCCACTTCTTCCTGATGGGATCGGGGATCTCCCTGATCCTGGGGATGCTCACGCCCACGACCCGGCCCGAGCGGACGCGGATGAGCATCCTGAAGCACGCGGCGGGCCTCCTGGGCATCGGTCTGGTGCTGGCATGGGTCATGTACCTATTGCCCCGCCACCCGATCCGCTACTAGGGCGCTCCCGTGATGACCCGGGCGCGGGCCCTGCAGGAGCAGACCCAGGCGGTCCGGGCGAAGTGGACGCGGCGCACGGAGGCGCTCCAGCGGCTGGGCGCGAGGGCCTGGCGCAGGGTGGAGGCGGCCTCGCCTCGGACGGGCATGGCGGGCCGCTTCGCCTGGGAGGTGCTCCTCAAGTACCGGAAGGACGACTGCCTCAGCTACGCGGCGGGCCTCAGCTTCTGGCTGATGATCAGCCTCGTGCCCCTCACCGCGCTCCTCTTCAAGCTCCTCGCGGTGGTGGTGGGCGGCAGCAAGGCCTACACCGCCGCCGCCCTGCGCCTGCTGGAGCACCTCGTCCCCTACTTCCCCGACGACGTGCTGCGGGACCTGGTGGAGAACAGCCGGAAGTCGGGCGGCGTCGGCCTCTCCTGGATCGTCCTGCTGGTGGGCAGCTTCTGGGGGATCGGCAACCTGGACAACTGCCTCGCCCACATCTTCGGCCTGCGCATCAAGAAGCACCGCCAGACCCGCAAGGCCCCACTGCTCCGGCAGGTCGGCCTGCTCCTCGGAGGGCTGCTCTTCCTGGCGGTCTTCATGGCCCTGTTCCTCGGCGGCGTGGTGCGGCGTTACCTGCCCTTCCGCCAGAGCGAGCTGCTGCCCTACCTGCCGCCCCTGCTGGGGCTCCTCGTGACCACCTTCCTCCTGCAGCACGTGCCCCGGATCCACGTGCAGTTCCGCCACGCGCTCCTGGGGGCCCTCGTCTCCACCGGCCTGTGGTGGGCCGCCAAGCTCGGGTTCGGCTTCTACCTGGCCCACTCCTTCACCTGGGGCATCATGTACGGCTCCCTGCTGGGAGTGATGGCCAGCCTGCTCTTCCTCTACTACTCGTCCGCCATCTTCCTGCTCGGCGCCGAGGTCACCGCCGCCTTCTACCGGCACGAGACCGGCGCCCACACCCTGCCCAGGGGGCTTCGGGTCCCTGCGGAGCTCCGGGAGCCCGGCCCTTGAAGGCCCGGGCGAAGGATCCCCTCCTGGCCCTGCCCAACGTGGGCCCGGCCGTGCGGGAGGACCTGCGGCGGCTCGGGATCGACAGCCTCGAGGCGCTCGCGGAGCAGGAGGCCGACGCGCTCTACCTCCGCCTCGCCCGGATGGACGGGCGCTTCCACGACCCCTGCGTGTGGGACACCTTCGAGGCCATCATCCGCATGGCCCGGGGCGGGCCGTCGGTGAAGTGGCACGAGATGACCCCCATCCGCAAGGCCCGGCAGGCGAAGGGGGACTTCCCCTCATCCTTCTGACGGCCTCCGCTTCGTGAGGCGCTTCGGCCCCTCGGCCACCGGAAGCTCCCCCCGCACTGGATCGCCGTGCCGGGCGATCAGCAGGTAGAGCTGGCGGCGGCTGACGCCGAGGCGGTGGGCGGCCTCCACCCGGTTGCCATAGCTCCGGCGGAGGGCCCGGTGGAGGAGCACGCGTTCCAGCTCGTGGAGGTTCGTGGCGAGGTCCTCCGCCTCCAGGGCCAGGGCGTCCATCCGGCTGCCCGCGGGCTCAGGGAGCTGGCGCAGCAGCTTCCAGCGCACCAGCCGGTTCTTCAGGCCCCGGAGGTGGGCGGGGCAGGGCAGGGCGGCCAGGGCCTCCGGCGCGTCTGGCACGCGTTCCTCCCGGGCCATGGCCCGCAGGCAGGCCACGGCCGCGGCGGGGTCGTCCTCGAAGGTGGGCAGGCGGAAGGCGAGGCAGGCCGCCGCGGCCTCCCCGTGGGGCGACGCCTCCAGCGCCACGTGGGCGGCGAGGATGCCCCTGGGATTCACCTCGAGCCAGGCCGCCACTTCCTCGGGGGGCTTGCGCTCGGCGTCGTCCAGCACGCCGCAGCCCCGGGCCAGGGCCAGGAAGTCCGCGAAGGCGGTGACCCCGCTGCCGGGCTCGCCGTGGACCCACAGGGGGCCGTCGTGGAAGCGCAGGGTGTCCAGGCGCGGCCCCCAGTCCCGGTAGCCCGGGAGGGCTTCGAGGGAGATCACCGGGGGTCTCCCGGGGCGGGCAGGGGCATGGGGCTATGCTAGCCCGGCGCGGCCGGGCGGTGTCGGGGCCACGAAAAAGCGCCCCTCGCGGGGCGCTCTTCCGGAGGCGGGACGCCTCAGTCCTCGCGCTCGGCCTTCTCGAAGGCGTCGGCCAGGGTGGCCTTCTTGAACGCGGGGGCGTTGGACCTCACGGCCTCCACCTCGCCGCGCTCCTGGTCCATGAGCAGCTGCTTCACGGAGAGGCCGATGCGGCGCTCCACGGGGTCGAGCTTGACGATCTTCATCGCCAGGTCCTGGCCCGGCTGGAACTCCTTGGTGATGTCCTCGACCCGGTTCTTGCTGATCTCGGAGATGTGCACCAGGCCCTCGATGCCCTCGCCGAGGTCCACGAAGGCGCCGAAGTCGGTGAGGCGGGCGATCTTCCCGTTCACCGTGTCGCCGACGTGGTGGCTCTCGAAGAAGGACTCCCAGACGTTGGGGCCCATGTGCTTCACGGAAAGGCTCATGCGCTGGGCGAGGGGATCGAGGCTCAGCACCTTGGCGGTGACCTCGTCGCCCTTCTTGCACATCTCGCTGGGGTGCTTGATCTTCTTGGTCCAGCTGAAGTCGGAGACGTGGATCAGGCCGTCGATGCCCTCCTCCAGCTCCACGAAGGCCCCGTACTCGGTGACGTTGCGCACCACGCCGGTGACGACCATGCCGGGGGTGTACTTCTCGGCGATGGCGAGCCAGGGGTTCGGCGTGATCTGCTTCATGCCGAGGCTGATGCGGCGGTTCTCGGGATC
This sequence comes from Holophagaceae bacterium, assembly GCA_039812765.1. Classification (GTDB taxonomy): domain Bacteria; phylum Acidobacteriota; class Holophagae; order Holophagales; family Holophagaceae; genus JADJVL01. The sequence goes on along the minus strand of JBDIBF010000100.1, from coordinate 692 downwards.
CACCTGGAGGATGACGGCCTCCACCTGGTCGCCCAGGTTGACCATGCCCTTGGCGGACTTGACCTTCTTGGACCAGGACATCTCGGAGACGTGCACCAGGCCTTCCACGCCGGGCTCCAGCTCCACGAAGGCGCCGTAGTCGGTGATCGAGACGACCTTCCCCTTCACGCCGGCCTGGATGGGGTAGCGCTCCTCGACCGTGAGCCAGGGATCCGGGAACTTCTGCTTGTAGCCGAGCGAGACGCGGGCGGTCTCCTTGTCGTACTTCAGGATGGCCACCTCGACCTTGTCGCCCACCTGGAACATCTCGCTGGGGTGGTTCAGGCGCCCCCAGGACATGTCGGTGATGTGCAGCAGGCCGTCCACGCCGCCCAGGTCCACGAAAGCGCCGTACTCGGTGATGTTCTTGACGGTGCCCTCGACCAGCTTGCCTTCCTCGAGGCCCGCCAGGGTCTCTTCCTTCAGGCTCGCGTTGACGGTCTCGAGGAAGAGCTTGCGGCTGAGCACGATGTTGCCGCGCCGGCGGTTCACCTTGATGACCTTCATGTCGAAGGACTTGCCGAGGTAGGGGTCCAGGTTGCGGACGGGCTTGGTGTCCACCTGGCTGCCGGGCAGGAAGGCGCGGATGCCGATGTCGACGGCCAGGCCGCCCTTCACCTTCTCCAGCACCACGCCGTGGACGGTGAGGTTGG
>JBDIBF010000099.1:0-9527 GCA_039812765.1 Holophagaceae bacterium | reverse complement strand
GCACGCTCACCGCGTGGGGCCCCTTCGAGCGGTTGCGCCTCATCGGCGAGGGCGGCATGGCGCGGATCTTCCGGGCCCATGACCCGCGGCTGCGCCGCCCCGTGGCGCTGAAGATCCTGCGCCGGGACGACCCGGAGCTGCACCAGCGGTTCATCCACGAAGCGCAGTCCCAGGCCCTGGTGGAGCACGCCCACGTCTGCCGCATCTTCGAGGCCGGCGAGATCGAGGGGCAGGCCTACATCGCGATGCAGCTCATCCAGGGGGAGACGCTCAAGGCCGCCCTCACCCGCCTGGACCTGCGGGAGAAGGCTCAGCTCATGGTGCAGGTGTGCGAGGGCGTCCACGCGGCCCACCGCCGCGGACTGATCCACCGGGACCTCAAGCCGGCGAACCTGATGGTGGAGCAGGACGAGGACGGCCAGCTGCGGGCCTACGTGCTCGACTTCGGCCTCGCCCGCCAGGCCATCGCGGGCAAGGGCATGACCGCCACGGGCTTCGTCATGGGCACGGTCGTCTACATGTCGCCGGAGCAGGCCCGGGGCGAGACGGAGACCATGGACCGCAGGGCCGACGTCTACTCCCTGGGCGCGTCGCTCTACGAGCTCCTCACGGGCCTGCCGCCCCACGGCGCTGCGGAGGGGATGGAGGCCCTGCGCAAGATCATCTACGAGGAGCCATTGGCGCCCCGCAAGCGGAACCCCGAGGTGCCCCGGGACCTGGAGACCATCGTCCTCAAGTGCCTCGAGAAGGATCCCGCCCGTCGCTATGACACGGCCCGGGCCCTCGGCGACGATCTGCAGCGGTGGCTGGAGGGCGAACCGATCCGTGCCCGGCCCGTTTCCGCGCGCGAGCGGGTCGGGCGCTTCGCCCGGCGGAACAAGCTCGCCGTGGGCGTCGCCGCGGCGGCCCTGCTGGCGGTCCTGGTCGCGGGCAGCATCGCCGTGCGCAGCCGCCTCCAGGCCTCCGCCCAGGCGCGTTGGGCCCAGCATTTCGGGCAGGAGGCGGAGCGCCTGGAATCCCTCATGCGCTACGGGAAGCTGCTCCCGCCCCACGACATCCGGCGTGAGCGACGGGTGGTCGAGGCCCGGCTGCAGGCCCTGGAGCGCGAGATCGCCGGGGCGGGCGGCCTGGCGAAAGGCCCGGGGGCCTATGCCGTGGGCCGCACCTGGCTCGCCCTGGGCGACGCCAAGCAGGCGCGGAGCCGCCTCCAGCAGGCCCTCGACGCCGGCTTCGCCGGCCCCGAGGTGAAGTACGCCCTCGGCCGGGCCTGCGGCGTGCTCTACCAGCAGGAGCTGGAGGACGCCCAGCGCATCCCCGAGCCCGACGCCCGCAAGGCCCGCGTCCGCGAGCTGGAGCAGGGGCTCAAGGCCGAGGCCTTGGCCTTCCTGAAGGCCGGCCACGGCAGCGAACTCGAGCCGGCGGAGTACCAGGAGGGGCAGCTCGCGCTGGTGGACGGCAGGTACCAGGACGCCATCCGCCATGCGCGCGCGGCCTTCGAGAAGGCGCCATGGTTCTACGAGGCGAAGCGGCTGGAGGCGGAGGGAAGGATGGGGGCCGCCCGCGCCTTCAGCGAGCCGGGACAGGCGATCTCCGAGCTCAATGCCGCGGGAAGCGAGGTGAACCTGGCGCGGGCGATCGCCCCGAGCGATCCCGGTTTGTTAGATCTGGACACGGTCCGAATCCATGACTTGATGGGTCGCTCTATCCGGGACGCCCGGCCGGTCGGGGACCTGTTGTCGGCGCAAACCCACATTTCGGAGGTCCTGCAGGTCGTGGATCCAGGGAATGCACGCGCCTACATCCATCTGGCGATCGAATCCGCAGAATCCGCACGATTGCACCGAAGGGGCTCACCGGAATCCGCCGCGCTCATGGATCAGGCGGACGCGTATCTGGCCCGTGCACGCAGTCTGGCGCCAGATCACGCAGAGTCGCTCCTGGGCGAACTGATCGTGCTTAGGGCGAAGGCACGGGTCGAAGATGCCAACGGAGGCGACCCGCTCCCGATCCTCAAGAGGGCCGTCGAGACCGCATCGCGCGCGCGATCCGCGGATCCATCGGCGGTCCTGACAAACCTCGCGCTGTTGCGGACCTATGTCCAGCTCGTCGAAACGCTGAGTGCCAGGGGCCTGGATGGAATGGAGGTCTATTCGAAGGCGAAGGAGCGTTGCGAGGACCTGATGCGACGGTATCCGGATGTCGCGACCTACCCTGGAGTGTTCGGGATGATCCAGGTGGAGATGGCGAGTTCGGAAGCCTCGAGGGGCGGGGATCCCGCCGCATTCCTCAGGAATGCCATCTCGAATCTCGAACGGGCGCAGAAGCTCAGTCCGCAGGATTCAACCCACTCCTACGCGCTCGCGAACGCCCACCTCGTGGATGCGGAGCATCGCCAGAGGCTCAAAAAGGACCCGTCCTCCAGCCTCCAGGAAGCGGCTGGGTTGTATAAGAGGCTTCTCGAACCCTCGCCGAGGAACCCGAACTACCTGCTGGGCCTCGCCATGACCGAGGAGATCGAGGCAAGGTGGCTTGTTGGAAAAGGCGTCGATCCATCGCCGGCCATCAGCCGTTCAAGGGGGCACATCGAAATGGCCGAGAGATCGCTGCCCGGTTACTGGATGCACAAGCTTATCCTGGCCAGGTTGGACTACCTCGAGGGACGCCACGTCACCTCGAAGGTGATCGATCCCGGAAGGATGCTATCCCGAGCTCGTACGGCGATCCTTTCGCTCAGCCGCGAGCGACCCTCGGACCCGGCGGTGCGACTGGCAGTCAAGGACATCCTGGGGGTATGAAGCCGACCAGGCCCGCCGAGATCCAGGGATCAGGGCCACCCGTCGGGTTCGCACTGCGGTTTCACCATCACCGCCGGCAATTCCGCTGGCGCGGCGCTCATGGCGGTGCCGTCCCAGATCTCGTCCACCTTCTGGGCCTTGTGCGATTCACCATTCTCCTTGTAGGCGGCCCTCATGACTTTCTTGGCGCCGAAGTCGTTCCATACGAGCGCGCCACCGTTGGGGTCCTCGAGCGCGGCGCCCTCGATCACCATGGTGCGGCCATCCTCCAGGAGGACCGTGATTGACTTGATCCTGGGACGGGACTTTAACTGCTTGGCTGCGTTCATGGGTTCTCCGTCATGTTGGACCGAGGTTGGGCCACTCGCAGAGCTCCGTCAACTGCGAACCGGCCCACCATCGAGGCGGCGGGCCGGTTCTGCGGACACCGAGGGATCGATCAAGGCCACCCGCTGGGATCGCACAGAGGCTTTGACATCGTCCCCGGAAGCTCGCCCCCCGCGTCCATCGTGTTCCACCGCGTGAGCACCGTGCTCGAACTGGACCGCAGCCAGGGGCGCGAATCGTAGAACGGCACCAGGGTGGACTTGATGGTGGCGTCGCCCCAGGCGAGGACGCCGTTGATGGAGTCCTCGAGCATCTTCAGGGGCATGCTGCGGGTCCTGCCGTTCGTAAGGGTCACGGTGAGGCCGGCGAGCTTGGCGCGCTGGTTCCGGACGCCCGGCGCGGCCCCGCCGAGGGGTGTGAGGGTCGAACCGGTCACCAGGAAGGCCACGGGGCCCTCGGCGTCCACCACCGGCGACCAGGCCGCCCAGATGGCGTCGGGGCTCAGGGTGTTGTCCCCGCGGCTGGCGAGGTAGGCCATGGCGATCTGGGTGACGCCGAAGCTGTTCCAGACGATGAAGCCACCCTGCTCGCCGCCCAGCTGGGCGCCGGAGAGGCTGATCACGGATCCATCGTCCAGGGTCAGGACGAGGGACTGCACCGCAGGACGGGTCGCCTCCAGGGACAACGCGGGAACGACGCCCGGGGGTGGCGTCACCGCGATGGCGGGCAGCGCGAGACAGACGGCGAGCAGGGAAAGGGCCGGACGCATGGGAACCTCCAGGATGCGTGGACCCGGCGGGATGGCCGGGGTGCGCGGGCTGCGCACGATTCCGGATGGCAAAGCTGATACCAGGGGCTCGCCGGGAGTCCCTGGGAACACAGTGAAAGGGCTGGTGGGATGCTTCGGGAGGCAGACCTGCCAGAGGAAGGGGAGGAGGAAAGGACCGGGGATGCTGATTTCTTCCAGGAGAAACCTTGTCCCAGCAGCCCGCCAAGGAACATGCGTGCCTGGATGGGGAGCGGCCCCGAAACTCCTTCCATGCCTTGCGTTCCGAGGGGCAGGGCAGGGCTTCCCCCCCCTTGGCCGCCGTCCCGATTCTGGACGGTGTCCGAGACCTGGACGGCGTCTAGGGCCGGGGCACGCTCTCCAGCAGGCGCGCGATGACCTCATCCGTGGTGACGCCGTCCGCCTCGGCTTCGAAGGTCAGCAGCAGGCGGTGGCGCAGGACGTCCGGCAGGAGGGCAACCACATCGTCCGGGAGCACGTGCCCCCGGCCGCTCAAGTAGGCGAAGGCCTTCGACGCGCTCTGGAGGGCGAGGCTGGCTCGGGGGCTGGCGCCGCAGCGCAGGAGTTCCCGGCCCTTCCAGGCCTTGCCGTGGCCGGTGCGGGTGGCTTGCACCAGCTTGACCATGTACCCCCGCACAGCCTCGTCCAACTGCACCCGGCCCGCTTCGGCGCTGGCGCGGCCCAGCAGGACGCCGTCCACCACCGGCTGCACCGCCTCCTCGTGGCCGTCCGCCCGGCGGAGCACCTCGATCTCCTCGGTCTGGCTGGGGTAGTCGATGCGCAGCTTGAAGAGGAAGCGGTCCATCTGGGCTTCGGGGAGGGGGAAGGTGCCCTCCTGCTCGATGGGATTCTGGGTGGCCAGCACCAGGAAGGGATCGGGCAGGCGGAAGCTCTCCTCGCCGAGGGTGACCTGGCGCTCCTCCATGGCCTCCAGGAGGGCGCTCTGCACCTTGGAGGGGGCGCGGTTGATCTCGTCCGCCAGCAGCAGGTTCGTGAAGACGGGCCCCTTCTTCGGCGTGAAGGTGAGGGCCTTGGGATCGAAGACCAGGGTGCCCACCACGTCGCTGGGCAGCAGGTCCGGGGTGAACTGGATGCGGCGGAACCCCAGGTGGCTGGCGGCGGCGAGGGTCTTGATGGTGCGGGTCTTGGCCAGGCCCGGCAGGCCCTCCAGCAGCACGTGGCCCCGGCAGAGCAGGGCAACCACCAGACGGTTCAGCAGCAGGGGCTGGCCCACGATCACCTTGCGGCATTCGTGGAGCAGGGCCTCGAGGGGATGGACGGCGGGCTGGGAGGGCATGGTCCCCCCATCTTGCCTGGAACGCCGGGCCCTCGTCAGGCCCTTTGCGCGATGGGGAGGCGCAGGAGGGCCCGCGCTCCGGGGCCCTCGTCGCGCGGTTCCAGGGCCAGGGATCCGCCGTGGGCCTCGGCGATCTGCCGGCTCAGGGCCAGGCCGATGCCGCTGCCTCCCGGCTTGGTGGTGAAGAAGGGCACGAAGAGGTTCGCCGCCGGGGGCGGGCCCGGCCCCTCGTCCTCCACCGCGACCCAGGCCGACGCGCCGTCCCGGCCCCAGGCCACCGCCAGGCCTCCCCCGGTCTCGAGGGAGGCCTCCGCCGCGTTCTTCACCAGGTTCACCAGGACCTGTTGGACCTGGTCGCCATCCGCGACCAGGGAGACCTCGGGCCCGGGATCGACCTTCACCGTCACCCGCGTCTCCAGCGCCGCCACCCGCCGCGCCAGGGCTCCCAGGTCCAGGGGCTCCTTCCGCGGCGGCGGCAGTTTCGCGAGCCGCGCGTAGGCCTCCAGGAACCGCTGGAGGGAGCCGCTGCGCGACGCGATGACCTCCAGGCCCGCGAGCAGGTCCTCCCTCAGGTCCGGTGGCGGCGGCTCCCGCCGCACCAGCGCCGCCAGGCTTCCGGAGAGGGACTGGATGGGGGCGAGGGAGTTGTTGAATTCGTGGCTCAGCACCCTCACCAGGCGCTGCCAGGCCTGGCGCTCCTCCTCCCGGAGCGGCCGGGTGAGGTCGTTGAGCACCAGAAGGGTGTGGGGCAGGCCGCCCTGGCGGAAGGCCGAGCGCCGCACGTCGAAACGCCCCGCGCCCCCGGGCAGGGCCAGGTCATGCACTCCCGGGTCGGCGAGGGCCCCCTGCAGGCCCACCTCGTCCGCCGTGCTGCCCATCAGGCGCTCGGAGGGCCGGCCCAGGGCCAGCTCCCCCGCCCGGTTCACCAGCCGGAGGCGCCCCTCCCCGTCGAAGGCGAAGACCGCCGCGGGGATCTCGGCCATCACCGCCCGGAGCAGGGCGGTGGCCTCCAGGGCTCCGACGCGCTGCTGCTGCAGGAGGTCGGCGAGGGTGTTGAGCTCGAGGAAGACCGAGCCCAGGGCGTCGTCGCGGTCCGCGTCCCGGCCCCGGAAGGAGAAGTCCCCCTCCCGCAGGGCGGCGAGGAGGTTGCTGAGCGTCTGCAGGGGCCGCAGGGTGCGGCGCTGGGCGAGGAGGGCCCCGGTCCACCAGGCCGCGAGGAGCCCGGCGAAGAGCCCGAGCGCCGCCGGCCACGGCCAAGCACAACGCGCGAGGAACAGGCCCGCCACCGCCACCGCCGGGGCCCCGCCCGCGAGGGCCAGGAGTTGGATGCGGCGGTCGTGGGAGAGGGCCATGTCAGGCGCTGATGCCGTAGCGCTGCATCCTGCGGTACATGGCGCTGCGGGAAAGGCCCAGCAGCTCCGCGGCGGCCGTCGCGCTGCCGGCTCTGGCCAGGGCCTTCCGGATCACCATGGCCTCCATCTCCTCGAGGCTCAGCTCGGCCGCAGGACCCTGGGCCGGCGCCTGAAGGCCGAAGTCCCCGGCGACGAGGACCGCGCCGCCCAGCAGCACCGCCCGTTCCGCGGCGTGGTCCAGCTCCCGCACGTTTCCCGGCCACCCATGGGCCCGCAGGGCCCTCAGGGCCTCCGCCGGCACGGCCGGGACGGATTTCCGGTAGCGCGCGGCATGCCGGCGCAGGAAGTGCTCGAGGAGGGGCTCGAGATCCTCCGGCCGGTCCCGCAGGGGCGGCAGGACCACCTGGAGGGTGTTGATGCGGAAGCGCAGGTCCTGGCGGAAGCGGCCGGAGCGCACCTCCGCCTCCAGGTCCGCGTTGGTGGCGCAGACCAGGCGGACGTCCACGCGCAGGGTGCGGCTCGAGCCCACCCGCTCGAATTCGCCGGTCTCCAGCACCCGCAGCAGCCGGGCCTGGAGGGAGAGGGGCGCGTTGCCGATCTCGTCGAGGAAGAGGGTGCCGCCCTCCGCCAGCTCGAAGCGGCCCGGCCGGTCGGCCTTCGCGTCGGTGAAGGCTCCCTTCACGTGGCCGAAGAGTTCGCTCTCCAGCACGCCCTCGCTCAGGCCGCCGGCATTGAGGGTCACGAAGGGGCCCGCCGCGCGGGCCGAGGCCTCGTGGAGGATCCGCGCCGCGAGGCTCTTGCCGGTGCCGTTCTCCCCCAGCAGCAGGACGTTGGCGTCAGTTGGCGCGACCTTGGCCAGGGTGGCCGCGACTTCCGCCATCGCCGCGGACCGGGCCACGAAGGCCTCGGCCTCGCCCTGGAGCAGCCGCGCGCCCTCCGTGAGGCGGCGCGCGGCCTTCAGGGCCCGGGCCAGCTCCAGCTGGGTGCGCAGGATGGCCAGCAGCCGCGCGTTCTCCCAGGGCTTCTGCACGAAATCCTTCGCGCCCTGGCGCATGGCCTCCACGGCCAGCTCGATGGACCCGTAGCCCGTCATCACCACCACCGGCAGGTCCGCGTCCAGGGCCCGGACCTGGGCCAGCAGCTCCAGGCCTTCGGCGCCGCTGGTGGTGTCCCGGCCATAGTTCATGTCCATCAGCAGGAGGTCCGGGGCGAGGCGCCCGCCGGCCTTCAGCGCGGCGAGGGCGGCCTTCGGCGACTCCACGCCGTCCACCATGAAGCCCTCGCCCTTGAGCAGGAGCCGCAGGGCCTCCCGCACGTCCGCCTGGTCGTCCGCCACCAGCACGCGGCCAGCGTTCATGGCCGGACGCTCCGCGGTGCGGACGGCGGGGCGGGCCACGCGGGGAGCCGGGATCCGGGAGCGGAGTGCATGGGCGTCCAGCTTAGCGGCTTCACTCCGTGCGCAGCGCCACCGCCGGGTCCACTCGCGCCGCGCGCAGGGCGGGCAGGAGCGTGGCCACGAGGGCCACGGCGGCCAGGGCGGCGAGGACGGCGGCGCAGGTGAGGGGATCGGCGGCGGCGAGGCCGGCCACCTGGCTCCGGAGCAGTCGGACCAGGGCCAGGGTGGCGGCCAGGCCGAGGGCTGTTCCCAGGGCGATGGTGCGCAGCCCCTGGGCGAGGACCATGGCCAGCACGTCCCGCACCTGGGCCCCCAGGGCCATGCGGATCCCGATCTCCCGGGTGCGCTGGGCCACCAGGGTGCTGGTGACGCCGTAGATCCCCACCCCCGCGAGGACCAGGGCGAGGGCCGCGAAGACGCTGAAGAGGGCGCTGCGCGACCGCGCGTCCCGGCGGTCCAGGTCGAGGAGTTCCGCCAGGGTCCGCAGGCGCGTGACGGGCAGTTCCGGATCCGCCTCCCGGAGGGCCGTCTTCAGCAGGGGTTTGAGGGCCGCGGCGCTCGGGCCCCGGGCCGCCACCGTGAGCAGCGGGATGCGGTCCCCTTCCGCGGCGGGGTCCAGCAGGGGCAGGTAGAACTGGCTCGCGGGTGCCTCCGAAAGGCTCTCGTAGCGCACGTCCGCGGCGACGCCCACCACCGTCAGCCAGGGGCCGCCGGAACCCGAGAGGGAGAGGTGCCTGCCCACCGCGTCCTGGCCCGGCCAATGGTGGCGGGCCAGGGATTCGCTGACCACCACCACGCCGGTGTCGCCGGCCTCGAAGGCACGGCCCTTGAGGACGGGAATGCCCAGGGTCCGGAAGTAGTCCGGCGTGACGTCCTGGTGCAGGGCCACCGGGGGCCGGTCCGTGTCCGGCAGGCCCTCCACGGCGTAGGAGCTCGAGGTGGTCATCCCGTTCAGCGGGATGAGGTCCGCCGCGGCGACCACCTCGACCCCCGGCGCGGACTTGAGGCGCTGCATGACCCGGATGACGAGGGCGCGGCGGGCCGCGGCGCCGGGGTACCTGCGGGGGGGGAGGTCCAGGGAGGCCACCGCCACCCCCTCGGCCCGGAAGCCCGGGTCCACCCGCTGCAGGTTCCACAGGCTGCGCAGCATGAGCCCGGCGCTCACGAGCAGGGCCGTGGCGAGGGCCACCTCCGCGGCCACCAGGCCCGCGCGCAGGCGCTGGTGCACCGGGGAGGCGCTGCCCTTCGCGCCCTCCCGGAGGCCCTCCTGCAGGTCCGCGCGGGTGGCCTGCAGGGCGGGGAGGGCGCCGAAGACCATCACCGTGCCCAGGGCGAGGGCGGCCGTGAAGGCCAGCACGCGGCCGTCCAGCAGCGGCTCGCCGGCGGGCACGCGCAGGGGCAGGAGCTGGAGCAGGACCCCGGCGGCGGCCTGGGCCAGGAGGAAGCCGAGCACCCCGCCGGCCAGACCGAGCACGAGGCTCTCGGTGAGCAGCTGGGCCACGAGGCGGCGGCGGTCCGCGCCCAGGGCGGCGCGGATGGCGAGCTCCCGCTCCCGGCCCGCGCTGCGGGCCAG
>JBDIBF010000098.1:0-9811 GCA_039812765.1 Holophagaceae bacterium | reverse complement strand
GCAGACGCGCACGCGCTTCGGGGCGCCGTTCACCAGGGCACGCACCTCCTGGAGGTTGGGGTTCCAGCGGCGCTTGGTGATGTTATGGGCGTGGCTGACGTTGTTGCCGAACTGGGGCTTCTTGCCGCAGAGCTCGCATTCACGGGACATGAGGCACCTCGGTGGAGGGAGAGACCCGACCGAAAACGGGGAACGGACCTGACCAAAGATCGTTAGTCTACCAGCCTCGACCCGGAACTCAAGGACGAAAACCGTGGGAACGCCCGCCGACCTGGATGCGCTGGCCCTGGCCTTCGCGGTGCTGCCCTGGCCCGAGTCCGCCAAGGCCGCGATCTGGGCCGGGGTGCGGGAGGGCGCGGAGCTGCCCCCCAGCGCGGCCGCGGAGCTCGAGGGCCTGGCCCGGGATCTGCCCCGCTGGCGGCGGGAGGCCGAGGACCGCGGCGCCCGCCTGGTGCTGCCCTCGGACGCCGGCGCCCGGGACTTCCTCGAACCCCTGCCCTACCCCGTGGCCCTGTGGGTGCGGGGGACGCTCCCCCCGCCCGGGCGGCGGATCGCGATGGTGGGCGCCCGGAAAGCCTCGACCATAGGGCTCGCGCGGGCCCGAACGTGGGCGAAGGCCCTCGCCGAGGCCGGCGTGGCGGTGCTCTCGGGTCTGGCCCGGGGCATCGACGGGGCCTGCCACGAGGGTGCCTTGGCCGCCGAGGGCGGCGCCACCTGGGGCGTCCTTGGCTCGGGCCTCGACCATCCCTACCCGCCGGAGCACCGCGGCCTGATGGACCGCATGGCGGCCAAGGGCGGCGTGATCACGCCCTTCCCGCCCTCGGCGAAACCGGAGAAGTGGCATTTCCCCCGCCGCAACCTGCTGCTGGCCGCCTGGACGGAGGGCGTGGTGGTGGTGGAGGCCGCCCAGAAGTCGGGCTCCCTGGTGACCGCGCGCCTCGCCGCGGACCTGGGCAAGGAGGTCTGGGCCTGCCCCGGCGGGCCCGAGGAGCCCCTGAGCGAGGGGCCGAACGCCCTGCTGCGCGATGGCGCGAGGCTCGTCCGGAATCCCTCCGATCTCCTTGAAGACCTTGGACTTGCCTAGCGTTCCTCGCGCGTGCGTACGCGCGAGGCCTCCGCTTGACAAGGTTCCGGGGGAGGGGTCCATGATCCGTTTTCGACGGTTTCTATATCGTCCGAGGAGTCCCCGTTGTCCAAGCTCGTCATCGTCGAGAGTCCCTCGAAGGCCAAGACCATCTCCAAGTACCTGGGCAAGGGCTACGTGGTGAAGGCCTCCGTGGGCCACATCCGCGACCTGCCCAAGAACGAGAGGATCGAGGTGGGCGGCGCGAAGGTGGACGTCATCGACGTGGAGAACGGCTTCAAGGAGGTCTACGAGATCCCGGACGCCAAGGCGAAGGTGGTGGCCGAGCTGAAGAAGGCCGCGAAGGAAGCCGACGAGCTGATCCTGGCGACGGACCCCGACCGCGAGGGGGAGGCCATCTCCTGGCACCTGCTGGAGGCCATCAAGCCCCCGAAGTCCCTGCCGGTGAAGCGGGTGATGTTCAACGAGATCACCCCCAAGGGCATCGCCGCGGCCATGGAGAAGCCGGGGGCCATCAACAAGGACCTGGTGGACGCCCAGCGGGCGCGCCGGGTGCTGGACCGCCTGGTGGGCTACAAGGTCAGCAAGGTGCTCTGGGACAAGGTGCGCCGGGGACTCTCCGCGGGGCGCGTCCAGAGCGTGGCGGTGCGCCTCATCGTGGACCGCGAGCGCGAGATCCAGGCCTTCAAGCCGGTGGAGTACTGGGTGCTGAAGGGCCGCTTCGCCGCCGCGGCCCCCCCGGAATTCTGGATGCGCCTCACCCGCCTGGACGGCCAGGCCCTCCAGCTCGGCAACAAGGAGACCAGGCGCCGGGTACGGGACGAGAAGGAGGCCCACGCCCTGCGGGACGCCATCCTCAAGGCCCCGTGGAAGGTGACGAAGCTGGAGACCAAGGAGAAGAAGCGCAATCCCGGCGCCCCCTTCACCACGGCGAAGCTGCAGCAGGAGGCCGCCCAGAAGCTGAAGATGGGCGTGAGCCGCACCATGTCCAACGCCCAGCGGCTGTACGAAGGCGTGGACTTCGGGGAAGGGCCCGTCGGCCTCATCACTTACATGCGCACGGACTCGCCGCGCCTGGCCCCGGAGGCCATCGAGGCGACCCGGGACTTCATCGCGACGAAGTACGGCAAGGACTACCTGCCCGCGAAGGCGCGGGTCTACACGGGCAAGGCCGGCGCCCAGGACGCCCACGAGGCCATCCGGCCGACGGACATCGCGCGGACGCCGGAGAGCCTCCGCGGTCACCTCGATCCCGACCAGTTCCGGCTCTACGCCCTCATCTGGCGGCGCACGGTGGCCTGCCAGATGGAGGCGGCGCGCTTCGACGAGACGCTGGTGGAGGCGGAAAGCGCGCTGTCCAACGGCGAGACGGCCGCCTTCGAGGCCAAGGGCGAGATCGAGCGCTTCCCGGGCTGGCTGGCGGTGTACCGCGCCGACGCGGCGGAGACCAAGGCCGAGGCCATCGCCGACGGCGCGAAACAGGACGGCGACGAGGACGAGGACAGCGTGGGGCTCCCGGCCCTGAAGCTGGGCGAGGCCCTGAAGCTGGAGAAGCTGGAGACGGACCAGCAGTTCACCAAGCCCCCGGCGCGCTTCAACGAGGCCACCCTGGTGAAGGAGCTGGAGGAGGACGGCATCGGCCGCCCCTCCACCTACGCGAGCATCATCGAGACCATCCAGAACCGGGACTACGTGAAGAAGGTGGAGGGCCGCTTCAAGCCCACGGAGCTGGGCATGGTGGTCACGGACCTGCTCATCCAGGGCTTCCAGGACCTCCTGGACCCGAAGTACACCTCGGGGCTGGAGGACAAGCTGGACCGCATCGAGGAGGGCGAGGCCACCTACGCCCGGATGCTGAAGGACTTCTACGGCCCCTTCGAGAAGCTGCTGAAGTCCGCCGGCAGCGGGATGCAGAACCTGAAGGCCGGCGTGCCCACCGGGGACAAGTGCCCCAAGTGCGGGGACCGCAAGAAGAACCCGGGCACGCTGCTCAAGCGCATCGGGAGGAACGGCCTCTTCCTCGGCTGCACCAACTACGGCGCCGAGAAGGAGGCGGAGAAGTGCGACTACACCGCCGACCTGGAGCCCATGGACGAGCCCGAGGACGCGCCGGAGTGCCCGCTCTGCGGCACCACGCCCATGAACCTCCGGAAGGGCCAGTGGGGACCCTTCTGGGCCTGCCCGAACTACCCGACCTGCAAGGGCATCCGCAAGGCGGATCCGAAAGGCATCCCGATCCCCGCCGACGAGCCCACCGGGGAGACGTGCCCCACCTGCGGCAAGGGCTTCGTGAAGCGCCACGGCCGCTACGGCGTCTTCGTCTGCTGCGTGGACTACCCCACCTGCAAGACCGTGAAGAAGGAGATCCTCGCCGGCTTCGCCTGCCCCAAGTGCGGCGGCGACGTGGCGCCGCGGAAGACCCGCTTCGGCAAGGCCTTCTACGGCTGCACCAACTACCCCAAGTGCGACTTCACCGCCTGGGACAAGCCCGTGCCGCGGTCCTGCCCCAAGTGCGGGAACAGCTACCTGCTCGAGAAGACCCGCAAGCCGCGGGGGAAGGATCCCATCCAGGTACTGATCTGCCCGAAGGAGGGGTGCGGGTTCGAGGAGGCCATGGGCTAGGCCCGTCCGGCCGGACCGGTTGCCGTAGGGGGAATCGGGGCCTACCATGGCCCCCACCGTCCCCAAGGAGTCCCCATGCGCCGCCCGTGCCTTGCCCTGGCCTTCGCCCTGCCCATCCTCGCCGCCTCCCCCGCCAAGCCCTCGCCCCATGCCGACAAGGCCAACAAGGCCTTCGCGGCGGCCATGGTGAAGGGCGACGCCGCCGCCGTGACCTCGATGTACACCGAGGACGGCCGGCTCTACTTCATGGACGGCAAGACCTACAAGGGCCGCCGGGAGATCGCCGAGCTCATGACCGGATTCTTCTCCGGCGACAAGGTGAAGGCCATGACCATCACCTCCGAGGAGTCCCACATGCTCGGGGACGCCCTGTTCGACAGCGGCCGCTACGAGATGACCCTGGTGGCCAAGGACGGCAAGGAGACCACGTCCAAGGGCCGCTACCTTCAGGTCCTGAAGAAGGGCAAGGACGGCGTGTGGCGGCTGTGGCGGGACTGCCCCCTGCCGAACTGAGCGCCGTTCCCGAATAGGACTATGCTGGTCCATCCCGTCCACGGAGGGCCCCATGAAGCGCGTCTCCCAGCTCCTGCTTGAGAAGGGTTCCGAGTTCTGGACCGTCTCGCCGTCGGCGACGGTGCTCCAGGCCCTGGAGATGATGGCCGCCAAGAACGTGGGCGCCCTGCTCGTCATGGAGGGGGAGAAGCTCGCGGGGATCTTCAGCGAGCGGGACTACGCCCGCAAGGTGGTGCTGGAGGGCCGAACGTCGAAGGACACTTCCGTGGGCGACATCATGTCCTCCAAGGTCGTGTGCGTGACGCCCCAGCAGTCGATCGAGGACTGCATGGCCCTCATGACCGACAAGCGCATCCGCCACCTGCCCGTCATCGAGGGCGACCGCGTGCTGGGCATCATCAGCGTCGGCGACGTGGTGAAGGCCGTCATCAGCGAGCAGACCTTCGTCATCTCGCAGCTCGAGCACTACATCACCGGGACGCATTGAGCGCGCCGGCCCTCCGCCCCGGCACGGCCGAAGATCACACCGCCCTGCTCGACCTCTGGCTGCGCTCGGTCCGCGCCACGCACACCTTCCTCACCGAAGCGGACATCCGGGCGCTCCATCCCCTCGTCCGCGACCACGCGCTGCCCGCGCTGGAACTGTGGGCCCTCGAGGAGGATGGCCGCCTCATCGGCTGGATGGGCCTCGACGGCGCGAAGCTGGAGGCCCTCTTCATCGATCCCGACCACGCCGGCAAGGGCCACGGCCGACGGCTGGTGGGCCACGCCCGCGCTCTCAAGGGGCCGCTCACCCTCGACGTGAACGAGCAGAACCCCCGGGCCGTCGCCTTCTACCGCCGGCTCGGCTTCCGGGTCACGGGACGGTCCGACCTGGACGGCCAGGGCCGTCCCTTCCCGCTGCTGCACATGGCCGAAGGCGAATACGCCTAGACTGGGGCCATGAACCCCTTCCTGGTGGTGATCCTCGTGGCGGTGGCGGCGATCTCCGCCCTCTTCGCCGGGCGGCGCCGGAAGCGCTGAGCGGACGGGCCCCTCAGATCCCCGTGACCCGCAGGTCCAGGGCCGCCAGGATCGCCGCCCTCTCCGCGCCCAGGTCCGTCACCACCGGCCCGAGCGCCTTCCGGGGCACGCCGGCCAGCTTGGGCGTGGCCGAGCTCAGCCCCGACTGCCGCCAAGCGGAGTACACGGACTGCAGGAAGGGCTGAGGGGACAATCCACCATCCTTCCCCCAAAATGGAGGCATGCGTCTGGATCCATCCGCTTCCGAAACGGCCTTCAATCCTTACCAGCCGCCAGGGGCGGGGCTCGAAGGCCACCCTCCCGCCCCGGCTGATGGAGCCGCGGATGTCGATCGAAGTGAGGTGATCCAAGGGGCTGGGTTCTGGATCCGGGCTCTCGCCCGCTCCATCGACCTTTTGGTTCATTACGCAGCAGTCTTCGCAGCACTCATCCTGGTGATGTTGGCCCTGGTGATCTATTGCGACCTGGCCCACAAGGACTTCAACCAATTCATCGCGAAGCTTGGTCCCTTCACCTTCCTGTCGGCTCTGATGTCTGTTCTCGGGGCCCTCACATACCACGCCCTGAGCGAGAGCATTCACGGCTCCAGCCTGGGGAAGCTCGTATGCGGCCTGGTGGTGGTCACGGACCGTGCCACCCCCTGCCGGTTCGGTGCGGCCTTCGGGCGCTCCGCGGCCTTTTACATCGATGGGCTCTTCTTCGGGGGCATTGCCGCCATGAGCATGGCCGACTCTTCGAGGCACCAGCGGCTCGGAGACAAGTGGTGCCACACCGTCGTGGCCCGCCGGAGCGCTGTGCCCCCTGGGGCCCTCCGCGGGGCTTCAAGGTTCATCCTCGCCTTCGTGCTCGCGCTTGCTGGTGACATGGCGCTGTCCGGCGCCGGTCTCGTCCTGAAGGTCTTCCTATGAGTCGCGAAGACAATCCCCGCCTGAGCTTCCGCCCCGCCACCCCCGCCGACATCCCCGCGGTCGTGGACTTGGTGAACTCCGCCTACCGCGGCGACAGCAGCCGCGCGGGCTGGACCACCGAGGCGGACCTGCTGGACGGCGCGCGCATCACGACCCCGGAGCTGGAGGCCCTGGTCTCGGCGGAGGGTTCCACGGTGCTCCTCTGCTTCCGGGACGACGCGCTCGCGGGCTGCGTGCACCTGAAGCGCCTGGAGGGCGGGAAGGCCTACCTCGGCCTCTTCACGGTGAAGCCCGGCCTGCAGGGCGGCGGCCTGGGGAAGGTCTTCCTCGCCGAAGCCGAAGCCGCGGTCCGCCGCCTTTGGGACGCGCGGACCATGACCATGACCGTCATCACCCTGCGCGCCGAGTTGCTGGCCTACTACGAGCGCCGAGGCTACCGACGCACCGGCGAGGTGAAGCCCTTCCCCCGGGAGTCCCTCGGGACGCGGCCCCGGGTGGAGGGGCTGATGCTCGAGACCCTGGAGAAGGACCTTGCCCGGCCTAGGGCCTGACGTCGCAGCGGCCGGGCGAGGCCTGGCCGGGCAGGCCCGAGTCGCCATTTTCCAGCCCCGCGTCGGCCGGCGCGGTCGTTCCCGGGCCGGCCCTGCGAATTAACAAGAATTAACGGGGCTGAGACTGCGACGGCTTCTAACCTCGCTCCAGCTCCCCCGCACGTCCCCACCTTCATGGCAACACAACCTTCCTTCAAGGAAGAAACGCAATGAAGCTCCTCTCCCTCCTGGTCCTCGCCGGCGCCACCGCGCTCCAGGCCCAGACCATCGCCATCATCAACAACACCACGAGCACCACGGACACGAAGCTCCAGTCCGTCACGACCGCCATCGCCCAGCAGGTGCACAACGAGTACAAGGCTGCCTGGGGCCTCGACGCCACCATGGTCTTCGTGGGCAAGGGCAAGTCGGCGCCCTCCGGCGCCTGGAAGATGTACATCGGCCAGACGAAGGGCGACTACCACACCGTGACCGGCGGCAACCCCATCGGCTACTGCCACGTGAAGGGCGTGACCGTCGACTACTGGACGAACACGATCTCCCATGAGGTCCTCGAGATGCGCACGGACCCCTACGTGAACAACACGTTCACGCGCCCCGACGGCACCACCGGCTACGTCGAGGTCTGCGACGCCTGCGAGCAGAACGACCAGGGCTACCGCATCAACAGCATCCTCATGAGCGACTTCGTCTACCCGAGCTGGTTCAAGAGCACCGGCCGGGCGCCCTTCGACCAGACGCGCCTCATCACGGCCCCCTTCCAGATCCTCCCCGGCGGCTACATGCCCTGATCCGGGCAGGTCGGGTCCGACAGCCAGGCTGCCTCCTCCAGGCGACGTGCTCCATCCTGGGAGGGCATCCTGGCTGTCCCGCGTCCGGGACCTCCCGCCCCCATCCCCATGACCGTGCGATCCCTCTGCCTGGCCCTCGCCTTCCCGGTCCTCCTCACGGCCCAGAACGCCATGCTGCGCGCCCAGATGGAGCGCGGGTCGGGCGAGGCCGCGACGGCGCCGGCGAGCCTTGTGGCGCTCGACGCCGAGGGGGGGCGGACGCTGGCGGAGGGACTGCGGGACCTCCTGCGGTCGGAGCCCCTGCAGCCCTACGAGGTGCCCCTGCGCGCGCTCACCCTTGGGAGCGGGGCCGATCGCGCCCTGGTCGCCCGCTACCACCTCGCCGCGAAGCCCCAGTGGCTCCTCGTGGCCCGGCGGGGGGACACGGTGCTCGCCCGGGGGGACGCCCCGCCTTCCGCCGAGGATCTGGCCGCCAGCCTCGCCCGGGCCGGATTCCGGGACCTGGGCCGGGAGCTGAGGACCTACCTGAAGGCCTTCCCGCAGTCCCTCGACGCCCGGGAGGAGTTGCTGCGCGTCCTGCGCGGCCGCGCCGAGCGCGCCGCCCAGCGGCTCATGGGCGTGCAGGTCCCCTCGGTCCGGGAGCGCCTCCAGCAGGCGGACCTGGCCCGGGCGCTGCGCGAGGCCGCCGCCCAGGAGGCCGACCTCTCGCGCGCCAAGCCCCTGGACCCGGCCCAGGACCTCGAAGCCTGGGGCGCCTTCGCGCAGGAGCTGGACACCGTCTTCAAAAATGGCCAGTGGCGGGAACTCGGGGGCGAATGGCTGCGCGAGGCGCGCCCCCTGGACGAGGCGAGCCCCACCCTGCGCGTCCTGTACCAGCGATGGCAGCCCTCGGTGGAGGACGCCCTGCGTCAGGCGCCGGGGGCGGAGCCGTACTGGGAGCTCTGGCTGTGGATGAGCCGGGCCCGGGGCGGGCTGGCCTTGCGCCCCCTCCTGGCGTCCATGAAGCCCTCCCCCCTCACGCCGCCCGGAGACTGGCCACCCCTGGGTGCGGTGCGGGCCCTCTTCGCCTCGGCCAAGAGCCCGGAGGACTGGCATGCACTCCGGGACCACTACCAGGGGCGCTGGGAACGCGAGCCCCACGTCCTGAAGGAGGCCGGCGAGGCCCCGCGCGGCGCGGTCCAGGAGGTCCACCGCGTCCTCCTGGACGGCGATTGGAACACCTGCCTGGGCCCCTTGCTGGAGTGCTGCCTGCGGGGCGGCGACGCCTTCCAGGCTGACGCCCTGTTCATGGAGGCCCTGAACGGTTCCCGCTGGGCCGAGCTGCCGGCGAAGGCCTCGGCCCTGGCCCGGCGCTGCGGCCAGCCGGCGGTGGCCTCGCGGTGGGCCGCGCTGCGGCCCGCCGCCCGCTAGGAGCCAGGACCATGCGACGCGCCCTGCTCCTCCCCGCCCTCCTCGCCGCCGCCGCCGCGCTGCCGGCCCAGACCATCATCGCCGCCGGCGACAACAACCTGACCCTCACCCAGCTCCTGCGCTTCCACGGCGAGGGACTGATCCTCTGCGTCCCGGGAACCGACGGCCGGAGCCTTGCCCAGGACCTCGCCCAGGCCCTGGAGCAGGATCCCGCCCTGGCCCTCCAGCTCAGCTTCCAGGAGCTGGAGCCCGGGCTGAACGTGACCCGGGAGCTCGTGCGCCTGAAGGGCTGGTCCCCCGACCGGCCCCACTGGGCGCTGCTCGGCCCGGATCGCCGGATCCGCGCGGAAGGCACGGATGCCCCGACGCCGGCCGCCCTGGCGGAGGCCTACCGCGCCAGCGGCCTCCGGACCCGCGCCGAGGTGGTCCGGGAGTTCCTCAGGGAGCACGGCGATCACCGGGAAGCCATGGCCCACCTGATCCTCGAGCTTCGCAACCTGGGGGAGAAGCGCACGGAGCGCGCCCTCGGCCCCAGGCCCGACGAGGACGCGGAACCGCCCGCCTCCCGGGACGACGACAAGGCCCCCGCCAGGATGGAGGCGAAGCAGCCCCTCCCGGCCGCGGTGGGCGATGGCCCGTCCACGGCGCCGGTCCTGCTCCCCGACGAGGCGGACGCCCAGGCCTGGGAGGAATACGCCGGGCTCTACGCCCGCTTCATCACCGAAGGCGCCTGGCTGGACGCGGCGTCCGAGGGGTCGAGCCCCGTGCCCCTGGCGGCCCGGCTCAGCGACGCCGCCGACCGCAGCC
Organism: Holophagaceae bacterium; assembly: GCA_039812765.1. Taxonomy (GTDB): domain Bacteria; phylum Acidobacteriota; class Holophagae; order Holophagales; family Holophagaceae; genus JADJVL01. The sequence continues at coordinate 102 of JBDIBF010000098.1, read as the reverse complement.
CGCGGCTGCGCGCCCTCGCCGCCCGCCTGTTGCCCTTCGTGGAGGAGCACCTCCGGGAGCGCCCCGCCGACGAGCGCCGCTGGGACGTGTGGCTTTCCCTGC
>JBDIBF010000097.1:0-9828 GCA_039812765.1 Holophagaceae bacterium | reverse complement strand
CCGTGGCCTTCACCTACGACGCGATGCTCTTCGCCGACCACAGCGTCGAGGGCCAGCGCAAGCTCTGGGGCGACTGGAGCCTGAGCCCCCTGACGCCCGGCGCCGCCGGGGCCGCGGGTTCCATCGACAAGGGCACACCGCTCTTCTGGGACCGCGCCACCGGCTGCTGCCATCCCATCTCGGGCACCCTCGAGCTGAAGCGGGCCGACAAGTCCGCCACCCTGGTCTTCGGCCTGCCCTGCGGCTCCGTCACCATCAATGGCGAGGCCAGGACCCTCGGCGCCTGCAACTGAGCGTTCCCGCGTTCCGGAGCCCCCGCCCGCGGGGGCTTCGTCGTTCAGGGTCGCCAGGTCGCGAGGTCGGTGCCCGGGAGCGCCACGCCCCGGTCCAGCACGAGGCTGGTGGCGAGGCCGACAGGAGTCACGTCGAAGGCTGGATTGAACACGTCGCAGTCAGGCGCCCAGCGCGTGCGACCGTAGCCCTGGACCTCCTCCGGCGCGCGGGCTTCGATGGGGATCGCCGCGCCGTCGGGGCAGTCCAGATCCACCGTGGTCCAGGGCGCCACGGGATGGAAGGGCACGCCGTGGTGGCGGGCCTGCACCGCCAGGCCGTAGGTGCCCACCTTGTTCGCGAAGTCGCCGTTGCGGGCGATGCGGTCGGAGCCCACCAGCACCCGGGAGACCTTTCCCTCCCGCATCAGGACCGCGGCCATGGAATCGGTGATCAACGTGAAGGGGATGCCCAGGGCCTTCAGCTCCCAGGCCGTGAGGCGCGCGCCCTGGAGGAGCGGCCGCGTCTCGTCCACGTAGACCCGCGCGACCTTTCCGGCCTCCCAGGCCCGCCGGATGACGCCGAGGGCCGTGCCGACGCCCGCGGTGGCCAGGCCGCCGGAGTTGCAGTGGGTGAGCACGGCCTCGCCTGGCGAGAGCAGGGGCACGCCGTGGCGGGCCATGGCCTCGCAGAGGGCCACGTCCTCGTCGAAGACCGCCTCGGCCTCCCGCGCCAGGTCGGCGGCGCCGCCGCCTTCCGCCATCACGGCCTTCATGCGGTCCATGGCCGCCATGAGGTTCACCGCCGTGGGCCGGGCCCGGCGCAGCTCCGCGCAGGCCGCGGAGAGGGCGGCAGCCGAGGCGCCCGACTCCGCGAAGGCCGCCAGGGAAAGCGCCGCCGCCACGCCGATGAGGGGAGCGCCCCGCACCGAAAGGCGCTGGATGTGCCCGACCATCTCCCCGGGATCCGACCCGTCCAGCCAGACCACCTCGAAGGGCAGGCGGGTCTGGTCCAGCACCTGCAGCCGGCCGCCTTCGACCTTGAGGGCCAGGCTTCGCAGATCCTTCATCGGAGCCTCGGACCCTGGGCCTCGCGCATCGCGCGCAGGGCGGCGACCTCGGCGGGGGGAAGGGGCGTCGCCCCGCCCAGCTCGTGGGCGGCCTTCAGGATCTGGGCCACGTGCTCCAGGCGCTCCATGCCGAGCACGGCCTCCTCCAGGTCCTCGCCCCAGGCCAGGGCGCCGTGGCGGGCCAGGATCATGAGGCGGTGGGCGGGAAGGAAGGCCCGCACCGCCTCACCCATGGCCCCGGTGCCCGGCCGCGCGTAGGGCGCGATGGGGATGCGCCCGGCGGCGAGGATCACCTCGGGCATGGCCTCGTCGGGCAGGGCGTCCAGGTCCGGCCGGGCGAGGCTCCAGGCGATGGCCGTGGGCGGATGGGCGTGCACCACGGCCCGGGCCTCGGGACAGGCGCGATAGACCGCCAGGTGCATGAGCCGTTCGCCGCTGGGCTCCCCGGAAAGAATCTCCCCCTCGAGCGTCATGAAGGCCATGGCGCCCGGCGCCATGCGGGCCTTGGCCACGGCGGTGGGGGTGATGGCGATGCGCCGGTCGTCGAAGCGGAAGGAGACGTTGCCGTCGGCGGCGGCGAGGAGGTTGCGGGCGTGGAGGCGGCGGCAGGCCTCCACCATCGCCTCCAGCACGCGGGCTTCGTGACCATGGTGCGCCATGGCACCACGCTACCATTCCCCGATGCTCCGCCGGATCCTCGCGCCCGCCTGCGCCCTCGCCCTCGCCTCCGCCGGCCTCCGGGCCCAGCCCGCGGATCCCAAAGGCACGCTGTCGGTGATCGCCTTCGGGTCCTGCGCGGAGCAGCACCGGCCCCAGCCCATCTGGGACGCGGTCCTCGCCCAGAAGCCCCAGCTCTTCCTTTTCCTCGGCGACAACATCTACGCCGACACCGAGGACATGGCGGAGATGGCGAAGGAGTACGCGCGCCTGGACCGCATCCCCGGCTTCCGGAGGCTGCGGGCGACGACGCCCCACTGGGCGGTGTGGGACGACCACGACCTGGGCGCCAACGACGCGGGCGCCGACTACCCGGAGCGGGAGGAGAGCCAGCGCCTCTTCCTGCGCTTCTGGAAGGAGCCGCCCAGCTCCCCGCGGCGGCGCCGGCCGGGCCTCTATGACGCCAAGGTCTTCGGCCCCGAGGGGCGGCGGGTCCAGGTGATCCTCCTGGACACCCGGAGCTTCCGCACCGCCCTGAAGCCCCGTCCGGAGGGCGAGGACGACGTGCACGGCCGCTACGTCCCGAATCCGGACCCGGCTTCAAGCATGCTCGGCGAAGCCCAGTGGCGCTGGCTGGAGGAGCAGTTGAAGGTGCCTGCGGAGCTGCGCCTGCTGGTCTCCAGCGTCCAGGTGGCGGCGGACAACCACGGCTGGGAGAAGTGGGGCAACCTCCCCACCGAACGGCGCCGGCTCCTCGAGCTGCTGAAGCGCACCCAGGCCAAGGGCGTCGTGATCCTCAGCGGGGACCGCCACTTCGGCGAGCTGGCGGTGATGGACGCGGGGCTGGGCTACCCCCTCTACGACTTCACCTCCAGCGGCCTGAACCAGGGCGGGCCGACATTCCGCTACCGGCCGGCGGACCCGACCCGGGTGGCGGCCCAGGTCCAGGGGGACAATTTCGGCGTGGTGCGCATCGACTGGGACCGCCCGGATCCCCTCCTCCGCCTGGAGTGCCGGGACGTGCGGGGCGAGCTCAGCTTCCAGGAACGGATTCCCCTGAGCCTGCTGGGGGTGAAGGCCGCCCCAGGACCCGGGAGGCCAGGGCGTCCCCGACCAGGAGCAGGGCCAGCATCCCGGCGCTGAAGACCGCGCGGTAGGACCAGAGGCCGGGGAAGCGCGCCTGGAGGACGTCCAGGCGCTGGTGGGCCATGTTGACGTTCAGGGCCGGCGGCGTGAACGCGAAGGAGAGGGGCACCAGGGCCACGAAGAGGAGGAGCGCCAGGTAGGGCGCGCTGCGGGGCAGGCCTCGGCGGCGCAGGAAGAGGAAGGCGCAGACCGTGGGCACGCTGTGGGCGAGGATGCTGGTCCAGCCCGTGTGGCCCGCCTGCAATGCGCCCCAGACGTAGGCGGGCTCGCCCACGGCCAGGTGCCAGAGGAAGGCGGGCCCCACCAGCCGCGCCTCGCCGAGCCAGAGCCCCGCAGCGATGAGGAAGCTCGCGACGTTGCAGCCCCAGAGGAGCTCCGGCAGCGTCCCGAGGCGCGCCTTGACCACGGTGTGGAAGAGGAGCGTGGCGAGCACCGCCAGGGCCAGGCGGCGGTTCCGGTCGCGGTCAGGCGCGGGGTTCATGGGGAGCCCTACGGTCTTCCTTCGACCCGGGTTCAGTCCCCCGCCCCAGGGACCTTCCGCCGACGGCCTCCACCAGCGCCAGGGCCGCGCCGGCCAGCAGCACGGACACGAACCGATAGGACCACCGCCCGGGGAACCGCTCGGCGAGGTATGGCAGGCGGCGGTGGGCGAAGTTCACGTTGAGGTCCGGCGGCGTCCAGGCGCGGCTGAGGGGGACCAGGGCCAGGGACACCGCCAGGGCCCAGGCGGCGCTGCCCCGGGGGAGCCCGGAGCGCCGCAGGTAGAAGGCCGCCAGCACCGTGGGCACGAGGTGCACCAGGGCCGAGGTCCAGGCGTAGCGCCCTCCGCTGCCCAGGCCCGCCAGAAAGCCGGGCTCTCCGAGGGCCACGCGCCACACGAAGGCGGCGCCCACCACCCGGGGCCATTCGAAGGCGAAGCCCAGGATGAGGGCCACGTCCGAGACGTTGCAGCCCCAGAGCAGCTCCGGCAAGAGCCCGTCCCGCACCTTCAGGAGGGTGTGCACGGCGAAGGCCGCGGCGCCCAGGGCCGCCAGGATGAGGTGCCGGCGGCGGTCCGCCGGCGTGGGGACATAGGCACCCATGTCAGACGGGTTCCGGCCAGCCGGGTTCGCCGAAGCGCCGGGCCAGGTCCTGGAGGTAGCGCTCCAGGCTGCGGGTGTGCCCGATGAGATACCGGGCCATGCCGCGGAAGACCGGATTGGCGATCCAGCCGTCCTCCGTGATCGTGATCCGCGTCCCCGCGCCCTCCGCGCTGAGCTGATAGGTCCACGTCCCGCCGAAGGGCCCGCCGGCCTCGAGGACGCGCCGCACCAGGAGCCGTTCCGGGACCGACTCGAGGGTCTCGAAGCTCATGGCCTGGCCGTTGCGCGCGGTCTCCTGCCACACGGGCCGCCCCTGGTGGTCCTCGAGCCGCGCCACGGCCTTCACGTCCCGCCGCCACGCGGGATCCCGGGCGTGGTCCGAGATCGCCTCCCAGACCTTCACCGGGGGCGTGGCCCGGAGGCGGAGGGACCGCGCGGCGCGGTGCTCCCGGGGCAGGAAGACGCCCGCGACCCCCAGCAGGACAACCACGGCCAGCAGGGTCCCGACGACGGCCAGCAGGACGATCCAGGCGACGTGCACGGGGGCCTCCCCTCCCATGATCCGCCCGGCGCGCCGCGCCGTCACCGGCCTTCAGCGCCGGGAGGCCAGCCGGTAGAGGTCCGAGGCGTTCACCCCCAGGTGCCGGGCCAGGGGCTTCACGGCCTCCCGGAGGGTCAGTCCGCCATCCCGCGCCGCGTCCAGGAAGCGCAGGGCCCAGTCCGGCAGGGTCTCGCCGTCGAAGTCGGCGGCGGCCTCCGAGACCGTGCGCTTGGCGTCCGCCCCGGCGATCACGAGGACCATCTCGCCCCGGGACTCCGAGCCGAGGGCCGCGCGCACGTCGGCCGGGGTGCCCCGGTACCAGGACTCGTGGAGCTTGGTCAGCTCGCGGCCGAGGGCGATCTCGCGCTCGGGCATGAGGTCGTGGAGCTCGTCGAGCACCTCATGGATGCGGTGGGGCGTCTCGAAGACCACCGTGGTCTCCTCCCGGGCGGCGATGGACCGGAGGAAGGCGCGCCTCGCCTCGCCCTTGGAGGGCAGGTAGCCGAGGAAGGAGAAGGCGTGGCAGGGCAGGCCCGAGGCCACCACCGCCAGCAGCACCGCCGAGGCGCCGGGCAGCACGGTGACCTGCGCTCCGGCCTCCCGGGCCAGGCGCGCGATCTCGAAGCCGGGGTCGTTGATGCCCGGCATGCCGGCGTCGCTGCAGTACGCCACGGTCAGCCCGGACGCGAGGGCGGCGCCGACGCGGGCGAAGGCCTCCTCCGAGGCGTGGTCGTCGAAGCGCTGCAGCGGCTTCTCGATGCCCAGGTGGGCCAGCAGGCCGCCGGTGCGGCGGGTGTCCTCGCAGGCCACCAGGTCGCAGGTCTCCAGGGCCTCCACCGCGCGGTGGGTGAGGTCGCCCAGGTTGCCGATCGGCGTGGGAACGAGGATGAGGTGGCCGGCCATGGTCGCGCCTCAGATCCCGGGCTTCGGGCGTTCCAGCCCGTGCCCCAGGGGCCCCGTCTCCCGCAGCCGCAGCAGCCACGCGAAGACGAAGCCCGCGAGGCTCAACAGCGCGAACATCCACAGCATGGGCCGGTAGCCCGCCGGATTCGCCTCGCCGGCCTTCGCCGCGTCGTTGAGGGCGCCCGCCGCCAGGTTGCACACCATCATCCCGACGTTCTGCAGCATGGTCATGAGGCCATAGGCCGTGCCCAGGCGCTGGGGCTCGACGAGGTAGGGCACCGCGGGCCACAGCACCGCCGGAACCAGGGAGAAGGCGATGCCGATGAGCACCGTGGACCACCAGAGGCTGGCCCGGGTGTAGATCAGCAGCGGGAAGACGGCGAAGAGCAGCAGGGAGCCCGCCGCCATGAAAAGGGCGCGGTGGCCGGTCCGGTCCACCAGCAGGCCGAAGGCCGGCGTGGCGAAGATGGCGGCGAAGAAGACGTGGCTGTTCATGGCGCCGGCGGCCTCCAGGCTGAGGCCGTGGGCGTGCTGGAAGTACTTGATGGCGAAGGTGGACCGGAAAGGGAAGACCACCGAATAGAACGCGACGCAGAGGAGGATCACCCACCACAGCGAGCGGTCGAACTTCACCAGGTCGCCCCATACGATGCGCTCTGTGGGTTCGGCGGCGGCGAGGTCGTACTTGGAGGCCGCGGCGCGCTCCACCAGGAAGTAGGCCACGGAGCAGGCCAGGGCCGTGCCCGCCAGCGCCGCCGCCAACCAGAGGGGCGGCTGCCAGCCCGCCGCATAGAAGCCCTTCGCCCAGGAGGGCGACAGGTCGGCCATCCACGAGCCCGCCCGGGCGATGCTGAGATTGAGCCCGAAGGCGAAGCCCAGCTGGCGGCCCACGAACCACTGGCCGATGGCCACGGTGATGGCCACGATCATGGACTCCGCCCCGAGGCCGTAGAGCAGCCTTCCCGTCGCCATCACCTTGAAGCTGGGCGAGGCGGCGGTCACCACCGCGCCGAGGCAGCACACGGCGGCGAAGAGCACCGTGGAGCGCCGCGTGCCCAGGCGGTCCACGATGATCCCGCCCACGAGGACCATGATGATGTTGGGAAAGCTGTAGATCGCGTTGAGGGTGCCGAGCTGGGTGTCGGTGAAACCCAGGAGCTTCTGGAGGTGGTCCGCCAGGGGCCCGATGGCGTCGTAGGCGTAGTAGTTGCCGAAGAGGGCGAGGCTCACGAGGACCAGCACGGTCCAGCGGACGGAAGCCGGCGGCGGGGGCTTGGGTGCGGTCTCGGCGGTCATGGGCCTTCCGGGAAAGGACCAGTGTAGGGCCCGGCCGCGGACCGCCGCCCCGATTCCGCCCCCGTGGTAGCGTTCCCCATCCCCGCGGAGCGCCCATGGAAACCCCAGCCCCGACCCCGGTGGCGGAACTCACCCTCAAGGCCGTGCTGGCGGGCCTGGGCCTGGGCGTGGTCTTCGGCGCCGCCAACGCCTACATCGGCCTGCGGGTGGGCCTCACGGTGGCGGCGTCCATCCCCGCCGCGGTGCTGACGGTGGCGCTCTTCAAGGCCTTCCGGACGAAGGGCACGATCCTCGAGGCCAACCTCTCCCAGACCATCGGCTCGGCCTCCACGTCGCTGGCCACCGGCACCATCTTCACCATCCCCGCGCTGTTCCTCTGGGGGATGGCGCCGCCCTACCTCCAGGTGGTGGCGCTCTGCTTCCTGGGCGCGGTGCTGGGGCTCTCCGCGATGATCCCCCTGCGCCGACTGCTCATCGTGCAGTCCCACGACGAGCTGCCCTACCCCGAAGGCACCGCCTGCGCCGAGGTGCTCCGCGCCACCGCCGAAGGCTCCAGCCAAGGCGTGTGGATCTTCCGCGGGATGGCCGTGGGCGCCGCCGTCAAGCTCCTCGTCTCCCTGCTCTTCCTGGTGCCGCCGGAGATGAGCCTCAGCCTCGCCCGCCTCCTTCCCAACGGCTCCCTGGCCCTGGAGCTGGCCCCGGCGCTCATCGCGGTGGGCTACATCCTGGGCTACCGCCAGTCCGGGGTCATCGTGAGCGGCGCCCTGATCTCCTCCCTGGTGCTCATCCCCCTCATCAGCTTCTTCGGCGCCCAGCTCGCGGCGCCTCTCTATCCCGAGACGGTGAAGCTCGTCAGCCAGATGGACGGCGGCGCCATCTGGAGCAAGTACGTGCGCTACATCGGCGCCGGGGCCGTGGCCACCGCCGGCATCCTCACGGTGCTGAAAGGCCTGCCCACCATGGCCGGCGCCTTCGCTGCCGTGGCCCGCGGCCTGAAGTCGAAGGGCCCGGAGGCGGCCGCGGAGGGCGACCGGGACCGCGACCTGCCCGGAGCCTTCGTGCTGGGGGGCATCGCCACGGTCGTGCTCGCGGCGGGCCTGGTGCCCGGCATCTTCGCCGGCGGCATGGGGCTCGTCCCCAGGCTGGTCTGCGCCGCGGGGGTGGGCGTCTTCGGCGTCCTCTTCGTGGCGGTGGCCGCGCGCATCGTGGGCATCGTGGGCGTCTCGTCCCAGCCGACCTCGGGCATCACCCTGGTCACGCTGCTGGGCATCGCCTCCATCTTCGCCGCCGCGGGCTGGGTGGACGGCGGGGCGCGGGCCGCGGTGCTCACCGTGGGCACCATCGTGGCGGTGGCCGCGTCCAAGGCGGGCGACATCAGCCAGGACCTCAAGACCGGCTTCCTGGTGGGGGCCACGCCGGCGCGGCAGCAGTTCGGCCAGCTCCTGGGGGCCTCCGTGGCCTGCTGGGCGGTGGCCGCCACGGTGATCCTCATGGGGAAGGCCTTCGGCTTCGGCACCAAGGAGATCCCCGCGCCCCAGGCGACGCTGATGAAGACCATCATCGAGGGCGTGCTGTCCGGCGCCCTGCCCTGGAGCCTGGTGCTGAGCGGCGCGGGACTCTCCCTGGGCGCCATCCTCTGCGGCGTCTCGGGCCTCGCCTTCGCCATCGGCGTCTACCTGCCCCTCAGCTCCATGGCGCCCATCTACGTGGGCGGCTGCGTGCGGGCCCTGGTGGAGCGCCGGCGCGGCGCGGCGGATCCGGGCGAAGGGGACCCGGGCATCCTCGCCGCCTCGGGCCTGGTGGCCGGCGAGGGCCTCGCCGGCATCCTCGTGGCCGGCCTCGTGGTGAGCGGCCTCGCGCCCAAGTCCATGCCGCCTCGGATCGGGGGGTCCTGGGGCGAGCTGGGCACGCTGACCCTGGTGCTCGGCGTCTGCGCCTTCCTGCTGCGGGCGGGGCGGAGGCGCGCCTGACCCCGGGCCTCAGCGGTCCAGGTGGGCCGGCGCGACGGGCGTGTCCCACTGCCGGAGGGCCGACATCACGAAACGCACCGCCAGCAGCCCCAGGGCGACGAGGACCAGCGCGTTGAGGATCCGGAGGGCCAGCGGACGCGCCTTCCTCCGGACGGTGCCCCGCAGGGTCCTCTTCACGCCTGAGGCCTGGCAGGAGCGGCAGATGTACTCCCCGTTCCGATTGCGGTGGCAGTCCTTGCGGGGCACGGCTGCACCGCAGGCGGCGCAGACCCGCTGGCGGTGGCGGCGGTGGTGGCAGGATTCGCAGAGAGTCCGCCCGTCGGGCTGCACCCGGCCCTGTCCCGCGGGTAAGGGGATGCTGCACCCCGCGCAGGGGATCGCGGGCACCTCCGCCGCTTCCGTCGGGACGCCCTGGATGGGATCCGGGCTCATGGGGCCCATGGTCGCACGGGTGAGACCGCGGGGTCCCGGGCTCAGGTCACGCGCTCCAACTGGCGCCGGGAGCGGATGAGACGGCTGTAGGCCATTCCGGTGTAGTACCAGTGCAGGAGGAAGGCCTCCACCGCCGCCCGCCGCCACCAGGCCAAGGAACCCGGGGCGGGGGGGCAGCCCGGCGCCGGGAGGCAGCGGAGCTCGAGCCCGAGTCCCCGGGCCAGGGCTCCGGCCCGGGCGAGGTGGAGAGGGTCGCTCACCAGGAGGAGACGGCGCCAGCCGACGCTCCGCATGTGGTCCCGGACGTTGAAGAGGTTCTCCAGGGTGTGCTGGCTGCGGTCCTCGGCATGGAGGCGGTCGGGGGCCACCCCCCGTTCCGCCAGCCAGGCCACGCCCACCTCGGCCTCGCTGCGCGCCGCGTCCCCGGTGAGACCTCCGGCCACCACCACCCGCGGGGCGAGG
>JBDIBF010000096.1:0-10173 GCA_039812765.1 Holophagaceae bacterium | reverse complement strand
CCCGGGGCCCGCGGCCCGAGCGACCCGCGGGAGACCCGCGGCCCCAGGTCGAGCGGCGACCGCGTCCGGAGGGCCGCCCCGGCCGCCCCGACCGGCCCTCCGGCGAACCCCGCGTGATGCGTTCCGAGCCCCCCGCCGCTCCGGTGAAGGAGGGCGCCTCCCTCCACGACCTGATGGCCAAATTCTCCAAGGGGCCCAAATGAGCCTCCGCCATCCCCTTCCCGCCCTGGTCCTCCTGCTGCTGGCGGCCTCCTGCCGCACGTCCCCGCTGGATAAGGACCCTGTCCTCTACGCTCCGCACGAGGAGGGCCTGGTCCTCTCCTATGAGAACCCGTCCCTCGAGGGCCAGGCCCGCGCCGACGAGCGCCTCCAGGTGCGGGTGGAGCAGGTCCGGCCCCTGGCCTCCCCGGACGGGTCCTACGAGGGGACCCTGACCCACACCCGGCTCAGCGGGCAGGAGCGCCTGGCCTTCCTCACCCGCGACGGCGGCCTCCGGGTGGTGGACGCCCAGAACCGCGGCGCGGAGGTGCTTCCCGCCGGCTTCCCCGAGCGGGTCCAGGCCTGGGGGGACCGTCAGGAGGTGGTCTACCGCGTCCTGGGGCGCGGGACCCTGCCTCGATTCGACCGATTCCTGCCCCGGGACTTCCCGAAGGTCGGCGTGTGGGTGGAAGGCCAGCCCGCGCCCGGGAAGGGGCCCCGCACCCGCACCTTCCTCCTGCCCGACGTCGGCACCGCCGAGGTCCACGAGTGGCGGGACGGCGCCTGGGTGCCGGTGATGCGGCTCACGGGCCGCGGCTTCCAGGACGCGCCGGCCGCCCCCGCGCCGTCTCCCTCCCCGGCCCCCAAGGGCGGGAAGACCTAGGAGCTTCCATGGCCAAGGACAAGCAGCAGGCCCCCCTGCCCGAGGGCGCCGCCAAGGGGGCCATCCGCGACAACCTCGAGGTGGTCTGCTTCGCGGTGCTCCTCATCGTCTTCTTCAAGACCTTCGTGGGGCAGCAGTTCACCATCCCCAGCGCGTCCATGCGCAACACGCTGATGATCGGGGACCACCTGCTGGTCAACAAGTTCATCTTCGCGGTGCCCCAGTGGGGCTGGGAGGCCAGGCTGTTCCCCATGCGCAGGGTGGAGCGCGGCGACATCATCGTGTTCCGCTACCCGATGGACCGCGACATGGACTACGTGAAGCGCGCCGCGGCCCTTCCCGGCGACACCTTCGAGGTGCGGGACAAGCGCTTCTACCTGAACGGCAGGCTGCTCACCGGCGAGTGGGAGCACCACATCATTCCCGGGCAGGACGTGGCCAACGGCCGGCCCCAGCCCCAGCCGGGACCCTGGCCCCTCACCCGCGACCTGGGCCCGGCGATGCCGCCGCCCGGGCTCTGGCCCCACGCGGATCCGGAGATCCTGAAGGTGGACCGCCAGGGCAAGCAGAGCCTGGTGAACGACCTCTACGCCGACAACCTCGGCCCCTTCACCGTGCCCGAGGGCTTCGTGCTCGCCCTGGGCGACAACCGCGACAACAGCCAGGACAGCCGCGCCTGGGGCTACGTGCCCCTCGAGCAGCTCCGCGGGCGGCCCTTCCTCGTGTGGTGGAGCTTCCGCGAAGGCGGCGACGACGACCAGAACGCCAACGTGCCGAAGAATCCCGGCGACGTGCTGATGAACTTCGTGGACGGGGCGAGGCACTTCCTGGTGTGGACGCGGTGGGAGCGGACGGGGACGGTTCCGAGGTAGGGTGATCGCCCGTCTGTTCGACGCCCCGGTCCTGGCGGGTCCTCGAAAGGGCTCGTCTCCGACCTGCCGCGCTTCGCTTGGCCGCATGCGAGTCCACCGTGGCGAAAGGGCCGCCACGGTGGACTCGCATGCCGTTTGATGGTCAAACCCCTTCCAGGGCTTGGCTTGGCGTCCACCTCGTCCTGGATCTTGACCTTGAAGTTGACCCTGACGTTGACCTTCCAAAGGCACCTTCACCGGTCGTGGCGGCTTCATGCCGCGGCTGGTGAAGGTGCGGGCAAGCGACAGCGCGCCAGGACCATGAACCATGCCGGTCCCGTGAACGCCCTCAGGGTGTGTCGACCCCTGGTCTTCCGGCCTTGCCTACTCCAGATTCGCCGCCTGCTCCCGCACCTGGTCCAGCACGCCCTTGGCCTCCATGACGGCACGGGTCATGGCGATGCGCCTGCACTTCGAGCCGCAGGTGTTCAGCTCCCGCAGCACCTCCTGGCACCACACGTCCAGGGCCTTGCCTTCCATGCGGTCCTTCTTCAGCCGCTCCTCGAAATCGTCCAGGTGCGCGGCGAGGCGGACGAGCTCCTCGCGCACGTCCTGGCGCTCGGCCAGGGCGCCGGCCTCGGCGAGGACCCGTTCCGCGGGAAGCGCGCCGGAGAGCTGGGCGTCCTTGAGCACCTGCTCGAGGCGCGCGGCGTACTGGGCGGGCAGCTCGGCGGCCTGGGCCTCGGCCTCGGCCTGGAGGACGTCCCGCAGGCGCCGCAGGTCGGCGAGGCCCTGGAGGAAGGCCGGGCGCAGCCGATCGCCCTCCTTCGCGCGGCCTTCGTTCCAGGCGGCCAGCAGGGCCTTCACGCCATCGAGCACGGAGGCCTCCATGCGCGCCGCCAGGTCCCCCGGCGGCGGCAGCCAGGCCCCGGGCATGCGGAAGAAGGCCTCCGCCGTCATGGGCGGCAGGTGCAGCCATTCCGCGTCCTCCGCCCAGGCCTTGGCGATCACGCGCAGCAGGGGCCGGTTGATGTGGGGTTCCAGGCCCGGCTCGTCCTGGACCTCCACCGAGAGGTCCAGCTTGCCCCGGGAGGCCGCGCCCCGCACCTCGGCCCGGATGGCCGGATCCAGGGCATGGAGGGCCGCGGGCAGGCGCAGGGAGAGGTCCAGGCTCTTGTGGTTCACCGAGCGCAGGGCGAGGCGGAGCTGCCCGGCCTCCAGGGGCCGCTGGATCTCCGCGTAGGCGGTCATGGATTTCACGTCGGCCTCCTCGGCGTTCCGAGCTTACCGCGCCGCTGCCTCAGGCCCCGCTCCCCGGGGTCTCCTCCTCGTCCGGGGCCTCGTCCTCCCCGGCGGGCCTCGGCTCCAGCTTCGCCAGCAGCGCCTGGTAGTAGGCGGGGCGCGTCTCGCGCACGTGGTCGGCGGAGGCCTTCCCCGTGAGCCAGGCCTTGTCCATGGGATAGACGTCGGGATCGAAGATCACCAGGTACCAGTGCCAGACGAGGATCGAGAGCGAGGCGAGGATGGCCTCGTACCAGTGGGCCGCGGTGGCGGCGTCGGTCACCCATTTCGGGAAGTGGCGCAGGCTCCAGTTGTTCGCCCAGAGGAGGAGGCCGGTGACCGCCATGACCACCGTTCCCCACATGTAGGCCCAGTACTCCATCTTCTCGGGGTAGCCGAACATGCCGAAGGTCGGGCGCTCCTTGGAGAGGCCGAGGTTGAACTTGAGCATGCCGAGGATGTGCTTCGCGTCCTGCAGGCTCGGCCACAGCTCCTTCAGGATCACCCGGTCGTGCTTCACCACGGCGAGGTGCACCAGGTGGAAGACGGTGGCCGCCGTGATGAGCACCGCGGCGATGCGGTGGACCAGACCGCGGTACTGGGAGGTCGGATCGAATTCCTGGAAGGCCCTCACCCAGGCCGAGTCCGGGAATTTCAGGGCGAAGCCGGTGATCACCAGGGTGACGAAGCTCAGCACCACCATGCCGTGCGCGACGCGGAACTTCAGGTTCATGCGCGGGACCTCGAGGCCCGTGGCGTGGCCGTGGCGCCCGCGGCGCAGCTTCGCCAGCCAGTCCAGGCCGTTGTGGACGAGCATGAAGCCGATGGTGAGGGGGATCAGCACGAGGTAGGCGAGACGGATCCAGCGCACCACGGGATGCTCGGGGCCCCCGCCGCCAGGACGGAGGTGCACCGGCCCGATGGCGTACTTGCCGCTCACGCCCGCGTGGCAACGCCCGCAGGTCTGGGCGAGGTTCGAGGGGTGGATGGTGGACTTGGGATCGGTGGAGGCCAGGATGTTGTGCACACCGTGGCAGCTCGCGCAGTTGGCGACGGTCTGGGCGCCGCCCTTCAACGCGAGGCCGTGGTAGCTGTCCTGGAAGGATGGGAGCTTGTCCTTGGGCAGCGCGTAGCGGGCGGCGAGGCGCTCGTCCCCGTGGCAGCGCCCGCAGGTGGCGGTGGAGACCCGCGCGGGATTCACGAGGGAGCCGCTCTCGGAGGGGGCGAGGATGCTGTGCTCGCCGTGGCAGTCGGTGCAGACCGGCGCGCCCTTCACGCCGGCCTTCACCGCGAGGCCGTGCACGCTGGCGTCGTAGACGGTCTGGACGTCGGAATGGCACTTGCCGCAGGTCTGCGCGACGTGCTCATGGGTCGTGGCGGCCCCGGCGTCGCGGCCGGACTTCACGTCGTGGGCGCCGTGGCAGTCGGAGCAGGAGGCCGCCGCGTTCTCGCCCCGGGCCACGGCCCGGCCGTGCACGCTGAGCCGGTACGCCTCCACGGGTTTGGCGAAGGGGATCTTGTGGCGCTGGAGGAAGTCGGGATTGGAGTGGCAGCTCCCGCAGGTGTCGGCGAGGTTCTTCTTCGCGGTCTTCGAGGCAGGGTCGGAGCTGGGGAGGATCTCGTGGAAGGGGCCGTGGCAGCTGAGGCAGCTCGCGGCGTCCTCCACGCCGTCCTTCCTGAGGATCCCATGCACGCTCCTGGCGTAGGCCTTGGTCTCGTCGTCGTGGCAGGTGGCGCAGGAGACCTTCGCCATCTTGTCGGGGTGCGGGAGCTTCTTCGTCGCGGCGTGGCAGTCCTGGCAGTCCATGCTGCCGTGGGCGCTGCGCTCGAACTTCGCCGGGTCCACCTCGTGACAGGCCGAGCAGGCCTCGCCCTTCGGGGCCTTGGGGGCGCCGCCGCCGGGCAGCAGCATCAGCGTGAGCAATCCAGCCGTGAAGACGGACATGTTCGCCTCGATCGGGATCCGGCCGCCGACCTCTCCGCGCCGTCCCCGGGGTCCACTGTCAGGGGCGACCCACGGACTGTCCAGGTGCCTGCGGGCCCGGGAGGCGCACTTGTGACGGAGTTCCAGGGCCCGATCCCGGCCGGCGCCGACGCGGGGAGGCAGGGAGGCTCCGAGGCCGGGCCTGGAGCCTGCAGCGCGGTGCGATGTGTCCACCGTTCCCGTGTGTCGCCAGTTGTGACGGCGGTCAGCGCCCAGGGCTCGCAGGATTGCCGCAGGGCGGCGCGACCGCCTGAGGGCGGGGGGTTCCCGCCCCTGCCCCGGGGCCGCGCGGCGCCAACGCCACACGACCCTCCCCGGGAAGGACCACGAGGAGGCATCCCATGCTCCACCGGAACCGAGCCGACCGGACCGATCGAAACCCCGCGCGCCTGGGGTTCCTCGCGCGGGTGGCGCTGGCCTTCGCCGTGGCCTTCGGCCTCGCGGCGGCCCCGCCCTCGCCCCAGGGGGGCAAGGCGCCGAAGGCCGCCAAGGAATCCTGCTTCGACTGCCATGGTGAGAAGGACTTCGAGATCGACGTGAAGGGCGGCAAGAAGTCCCTCTTCGTGGACGCGGCCCTTTTCGGCAAGTCGGTGCACGGCTCGCTGGCCTGCAGGGACTGCCACAAGACGCTGGCCGAGAACCACTCCGACGGCGGCGTGCCCTACCCCAAGGTGGACTGCGGGTCCTGTCACACCGACGAGGCGAAGGTCTACCAGACCAGCATCCACGGCATGAGCAGCGCCATGGGCGCGTCAGGGGCCGCGAGCTGCACCGACTGCCACGGCAACCACGCCATCGTGCCCGTGAAGCAGGGCGACTCGCCGGTCTACAAGATGAACCTGCCCTTCACCTGCGCGAAGTGCCACGCCAACAAGGCCCTCACCGCCGAGTACAAGATGAAGTACCCGCAGGTGGAGAGCCAGTACCAGGAGAGCATGCACGGGCAGGCCCTGCTCAAGAAGGGCCTCGTGGTGGCGCCGAGCTGCAACGACTGCCACGGCGTGCACGACATCAAGCGCAGCGTGGACCGCAGCTCCCCCATCAACCACGCCAACGTCGCGAAGACCTGCGGCAAGTGCCACACGAAGGTCGAGGAGACCTACAACAAGAGCATCCACGGCCAGCTCCTGGCCAAGGGCGATCCCCGCGGTCCGGTGTGCATCCAGTGCCACACGGCGCACCAGATCGAGGCGCCCACCAGCGGGCACTTCAAGTCCATCGCCGACCAGACCTGCGGCAAGTGCCACCAGGACCGCCTCGAGCACTACCGCGACACCTACCACGGCAAGGCCATGGCCCTGGGCAAGGCCAACGCCGCCCGGGACGTGGCCGCCTGCTACGACTGCCACGGGCACCACGACGTGCTGCGGGCCTCGGACCCCAACTCCAGGCTGTCGCCCCAGAACATCGTCGGGACCTGCCAGCAGTGCCACGCCAAGGCCAACGCCAGCTTCGCCCGCTACGCGCCCCACGCGAACCCCATGGACCGCAAGGGCTTCCCGCAGCTCTACTGGGTCTTCATCGTGATGACCACGCTGCTGGTGGGCACCTTCACCGTCTTCGGCGCCCACACACTGCTCTGGCTCTTCCGCTCCATCTGGCTCTACCGCCACGACTCCAAGCAGTTCCGCGAGGCCAAGATCCAGATCGCCAAGGACGACGAGCAGTTCACCCGCTTCCAGCCCTTCGAGCGCTTCCTGCATCTCCTGGTGGTCACGAGCTTCCTGCTCCTGGTGCTCACGGGCATGCCGTTGAAGTTCTACTACACCGCCTGGGCCAAGAGCATGTTCAACCTCATGGGCGGACCCCAGGTGGCGCGCACCCTGCACCACTTCGGCGCGGTGATCACCTTCCTCTACTTCGGCCTGCACCTCTTCAGCACCCTCGGCCACTTCTGGAAGCACCGCGGCTTCCTGCGCAACCCCGAGACCGGGAAGCTGGAGCTGGGGCGCCTCGGGAAGGCCATGGCCCATCCGGACTCCATGATCCCGACGAAGCAGGACCTCAAGGACTTCATCGACCACAACAAGTGGTTCTTCGGCAAGGGTCCCAAGCCCCAGTTCGATCGCTGGACCTACTTCGAGAAGTTCGACTACCTGGCGGTGTTCTGGGGTGTCTTCGCCATCGGGGTCTCGGGCCTGATCATGTGGTTCCCCGAGTTCTTCAGCCGCTTCATGCCGGGCTGGATGATCAACGTCTCCCTCATCGTCCACTCCGACGAGGCCCTCCTCGCCGCCGGGTTCATCTTCACGGTGCACTTCTTCAACACCCACTTCCGGCTGGAGAAGTTCCCCATGGACACGGTCATCTTCTCGGGCCGCGTCTCCAAGAGCGAGATGCTCCACGAGCGCAAGCGGTGGTACGACCGCCTCGTGGCCGAAGGACGCCTGGACGAGGTGCGGGTCAAGGACGAGTGGGACGCCTGGAAGGGCATCGCCCGCAGCTTCGGCTACCTCTTCTTCGGCGTGGGCGTCCTGCTGCTCCTGCTCATCATCTTCGCCATGACGACCCGCCTCACCCACTGAGCGCGGAGCTGGAGGGAAGGGCGGGCGGCCCCGGCCGCCCGCCTTTTCCGTCTTGCCGGGGCCGGCCGCGCGGACCGGGATCACATCCTGCGCCGCCCCTGGGAGGCGTGACCTATTTCGTACGGCTTTGTCCTATGCTGGGCCCATCCCGCGCCGGGCCTCGGAGGAACCTGATGTTCAAAGATTTCCTGCGGAACCTCTCCAAGAACGCCATCAGCCTCTTCGGCGTGTGGCTGACCTCCGTCAGCGCGGTGATCTTCTTCTCGCTCTTCGGCTTCGAGCTGGTGGGCTACTCGGGCACGCCCTACCTCGGCATCATGGCCTTCCTGGTGGTGCCGGCCTTCTTCGTCGCCGGCCTGCTGCTCATTCCCTTCGGGATCTGGTGGACCAAGCGGAAGCAGCGCAAGGCGATGGAGAAGGGCGAGGAGGTCCTCGAGGACCAGTGGCTGGTCCTGGACTTCAACGCCCCGAAGGTCCGCCGCACCACCATGATCCTGTCGGTGCTCTCGGTGGTGAACCTCATCATCATCGCCACGGCCACCTACAAGGGCGTGGAGGTGATGGGCTCCACCAAGTTCTGCGGCACCGCCTGCCACACGGTCATGGCGCCGGAGTACACCACCTACCAGCGCAGCCCCCACGCCAAGGTGAAGTGCGTGGAGTGCCACATCGGCTCCGGGGCGAGCTGGTTCGTGAAATCCAAGCTCTCGGGCTCCTGGCAGCTCATCTCCGTGGCCTTCAACCTCTACCAGCGGCCCATCCCCACGCCGGTGCACAACCTGCGCCCGGCCCGGGACACCTGCGAGCAGTGCCACTGGCCCACCAAGTTCGTGGGCGACCGGCTGCGGGTCTACACCCGCTTCCAGGAGGACGCCGAGAACTCCGAGGTCAAGACCGCCCTGCTCATCCACGTGGGCGGCAGCCAGGGCAGCGTGGCCCGCGGCATCCACTGGCACGTGGACCCCGGCGTGAAGATCCGCTACCAGGCCGACGAGAAGCGCATGGCCATCGGCGACGTGGAGATGACCAAGGCCGACGGCACCGTGGAGGTCTTCAAGGCCCCCAAGCCCCTGGAGAAGGCCCAGCCCGGCTGGCGTTCCATGGACTGCCTGGACTGCCACAACCGTCCCTCCCACATCTACCGCCTGCCCGAGGACGAGGTGAACGCCTCCATGGCCTCCGGGCGCATCGACCGCACGCTGCCCTGGATCCGCCGCGAGGCCGTCAAGGCCCTCAAGGGCGAGTACGCCAGCCGCGAGGACGCGGCCATGAAGATCCGCCAGGCCATCAACGATTTCTATGCCAAGGAGCAGCCGGACCTGCTCAAGGCCCGCGCCGCCACGGTCAACGACGCGATCACGGAGATCGTGAAGATCTACCACGCCAACGTGTGGCCCCACATGAAGATCAGCTGGGGCGCCTATCCCACCTTCCTCGGCCACAACCAGGTGGACGGCTGCTTCCGCTGCCATGACGACGAGCACAAGACCGCCAGCGGCAAGAAGATCAGCCAGGACTGCGCCACCTGCCACTCGGTGCTGGCCCAGGACGAGAAGGACCCCAAGATCCTGAAGGACCTGGCCAACCCCTGAGGCCCTCCCCGCCCGCTGGACACCCGCGGCGCGCCGCGGGTGTCCAGCTTCGCGCGCAGGGCCGGGAGCCGAACCGTGGGAGGATGGGGCCTTTCGTGGGATCCTCCATGCTCCCCTTCCTTCCGGTCGCCGCCATGTTCAGCCTCTCCTCCCCCTCCGCCGACGGCCCCCAGCCCGGCCAGCCCGCCCCCGCCTTCACCGCCCAGGACCAGCACGGGAAGACGGTGAAGCTCTCCGACTACAAGGGGAAGTCCGCGGTGGTGCTGTACTTCTACCCCAAGGACGACACCCCGGGCTGCACGGCCCAGGCCTGCTCCCTGCGGGACGGCCACGGGGCCCTGCTGGCGTCGGGCGCGGTGGTGCTGGGCGTCAGCGCCGACGACGTGAAAAGCCACGCCGCCTTCGCCAAGAAGTACGACCTGCCCTTCCCGATCCTGGCGGACCCCGACAAGGCCATCATCAACGCCTACGGCGTGAAGATGCCCCTGATCGGCATCGCCAAGCGGGTGACCTTCCTCATCGACAAGGAGGGCGTCATCCGCCACGTGGTCACCGACGTGAACACCAAGGCCCACGACAAGCAGGTGCTGACGCTGCTCAAGGGGATGTGAGGACCTGAATCGGCGGGTCGTGTCCTGGGTCACGCCGTCCTGGCGGGATCCTTGAAACGCGCCGGCCTCCGGCACCTCCCGGAGTCGCTGTGCCCGAAGCCCTGTTCCCCGTGCCGTCCTTTCCCATGCTCCAGGGCTGGAACGCCCCGGGCTCCCTGGACGTCGCCGCCGCCTGGCTCCGCGCGGGGGGCTGGGCCCTGCCGCGCACGGAGGCCTTCCCGGACCCCGCGAAGGTCCGCGCCCGGCTGCAGGAACTCGCGGCGGACCTGAAGGGCCAGGCCCGCCTGGGCCTCGATCTCCGGGGCCTGCGGGACGGCGCGGACGGCATCGTCGAAGCGGCCCGGGAGGCCGGCGTGGCCTTCCTGCTGCACACCGCGGACCTGCCGCCCGCCCTGGACGCCCTGCGCCGCGCGGCCCTGCCGCGCATCGCCGCGGTGGCCAGCGTGGAGGAGGGGCGCCGCGCCGCG
>JBDIBF010000095.1:0-10464 GCA_039812765.1 Holophagaceae bacterium | reverse complement strand
ATCCACGACCGCCGGCATCACTACCGCCCGCAGCCCTCCCGACTCCGCGCAAGCCTCAACCCGCGCAGGACAATCAGAGTACCACCCCAACGCACGAACGCAAGCGGAAAATTCACCGGGAGCCCCGCCAACGCTCATCCCAGCAATCTCAACGTGATCCAGGGCATAGAATGTCCCCCGGAGGCGCGCTTGGGAGAAACCGTCAGGGTCGTGGGCGCAGGGTTGGCCGGCTCGGAGGCGGCCTGGCAGCTTGCCCGTCGGGGGCACCGGGTGGAACTCCTCGAGATGCGCCCGGGGCGAAGCACTCCGGCCCACAGCAGCAGCCAGGCCGCGGAAATGGTCTGCTCCAACTCCTTCAAGAGCGACGACCCCTTCAGCGCCACCGGGATCCTCAAGGCCGAGATGTCCCGGATGGGCTCCCTCATCCTCCGTTGCGCGGAAGCCACCCGCGTCCCCGCCGGGAATTCCCTCGCGGTAGACCGCGAGGCCTTCGCCGCCCGCGTCACCGCGGAACTCCATGATCAACCCGGCATCCGGTGGATCGAGGCGGAGGCGGATTCCGTGAACGGCGGGATCCCCACCCTCCTGGCCACCGGCCCACTGACCACCGAACCCCTTGCCGCCTGGTTGGCCGCGCGCTGCGGCGGGGAACGGCTGTTCTTCTACGACGCCATCGCGCCCATCGTGCTGCGGGACTCCATCGACCTCTCGGTGGCCTTTCGCGCCAGCCGCTATGGGAAAGGGGAGGCGGACTTCCTGAACTGCCCCTTCACGCGGGAGCAGTACGAGGCCTTCCTTGACGCGCTGCTGGCGGCGGAGCGGGTGCCCCTCCATGACGTGGACACGCCGTACTTCGAGGCCTGCCTTCCCATCGAGGTGATGGCGGACCGTGGCCGCGAGACCCTGCGCCACGGCCCCATGAAACCGGTGGGCCTCGACGACCCGCGCACGGGGCGCTGGCCCCACGCGGCGGTGCAGCTTCGCCAGGACACCCTGGCCGGCGACCACTACAACCTGGTGGGCTTCCAGACGCGCCTTAAGTGGGGCGCCCAGAAGGACGTGTTCCGCCTCATCCCTGGCCTGGAGCATGCGGAGTTCGCGCGCTTCGGCAGCATCCACCGCAACACCTACGTTCAGGCGCCGAAGGTGCTGGACGCCACCCTGGCCTGCCGCGAGGTGCCAAACCTCTGGATCGCCGGCCAGCTGAGCGGCGTGGAGGGCTACCTCGAGAGCGCCGCCGGCGGCCTGGCCGCGGCGCTGTCCATGGACCGCGCTCTGCGCGGCCTCCCGCCAGCGCCGCTGCCTCCGGACACCATGCTGGGGGCCCTGCTCCACTACCTGGCCCATGCCTCCCTCAAGGACTTCGGCCCCACCAACGCCATGCTCGGCCTGCTCCCGCCCCTGCCCGAGGGCGCGCTGGACGCCCGGGCCGCCAAACGCGCGGGCGGAGCCCGGGGCCTGAAGGAGGCCAAGGGCCGGCTCCACCGGGCGCGCGCCCTCTCGTCCCTCGAGGTCCACCTGGAGGCCCAGGGGTGCTCCGTGGGCACGCTCGCATGAAGAAGGTCCTGCTGCTCGGAGGCATCCTGCTCGTGCTTCTCGGCGCTGCGGGCGCCGGTGTGGCCTGGCTCGTGCGGAGGCCCGCCCACGCCGGGCCGCCAGAGGACGAGGGGGCCCAGTCCGTCTCCGTGAAGCCCCAGGGCGCGGGCTTCCTGCTCGAGATGCAGGACGGTGGCCTGCCGCTGCGCAGCCTGCGGTGGATCGGCCCTGTGACGGGCGGCGCGGTGGTGGCCCAGGTGGCGACCCAGAGCGACCGCCAGCAGGTGGCGGTGGTCAAGGATGGCCATTCCCTCGGGCTCTTCCCGGTGCCGCGGCCGGGAGGGGTCGGCGAGGGCACCTTCAACCACGCCGAGCTGACCGACGCCGCCTTCGTCGAGGGCGACGCACTGGTGCTGCTCTACCGCACGCTCGGGGGCAGCGAGGGTGATCCGGTCCTGGTCCTGGCCCTGGACCTTGCCACGCGGTCGCTGCGCTGGTGCCATCGCGCCCCGGGGACACGCATGACGCTGGGGGGCGGGGGCAAGGATGCCGCCGTGTTCCTCTGGGGCCGGACGACGCCCCTCCAGCGTATGCCCCTGGCGCTGCAGAAGGGCGAGAAGGAGGGCGTGGCTCCCGTGCGTCCGGGCCTGAAGCCCTATGAACTGCCCGCCGAGGTCGGGGAGATCTCCGACCTGCGGCCCACCGGCGCCTGGACCTTCCTGGTGGCCCACGCCCGGGGGCTCAGCGCTTTCAACGGCACCGTGAAAGGCTGGAACCACCTGCCCGCGCCGCCGCCGAGCCGCCTGGGCTTCCCGGCGCCCAAGGGGGCCCTGGCCCTCGCGGGAAAGCGCTACTGGTGGCAGCCCGAGCCCGGCGCCGTGATCCCGGTGCAGGCGGACGGCACGCCCATCGCCGAGGCCGAGCCGCCGGTGCTCAGCGTGGCCGACCCCGCCCTGGACGCGCCCATGCTCAAGCTCTTCGGCGGCGACGCCGAGGGACGCCTGTGGTTCACCCTCGCCGCGCCGGCCCTGCGGGTCCTGCCCGCGCCCAAGCCCGCCGCGGAGGCCGAGGCGCCGGCTGCGCCGGCCCCCGTCCAGGAGGCTCCGGAATTCACCGCCGCCGAGCTGCTGGCCTGGGAGACGCACCTTCGGGGCGACCTCGGCCGCATCTACGTCTACGACCCCGGGAAGAAGGCCATGCTGCGGCTGGCCTGGGCCGACGCCTGGCCCGGGATGAACGCGCCCGAGGGCTTCCGCCGGCCCGCCAAGGAGGAGGGCCTGCGGCCCGGCGCGGCGGGCGCGCTGTTCCTGGGGGACGCAGGTGCCTGGTGGGTGCCGCTGTCGAGCCTTCCGCTGCGGGCGGTGGAACCCCCCGCCGAAGCGCCCAAGGCCGCGCCAGGGAAGCCCTAGGCCTGCGCCACGAGCACCCGGTCGTGCCCCGCGAGGTCGCGGGTGACTTCGGCCCTGGCCCAGCCCGCGGCGAAGGCCCGCTCGCACAGTTCAGCCCCCTGCCCCGCACCGATCTCCAGCACGCAGCCCCGGGCGCCCCGCTGGCGGGCCTCCTGCAACAGCCGGGTGCTGAGGGCGAGGCCGCGGTCCTCGGCAAAGAGGGCCAGGGCGGGCTCGAACTTCAGTTCCTTCTGGAGGGAGGGGGCGTCGGCCGGATCGACGTAGGGGAGGTTCGCCACCACCAGCTCGAGGGGATCCGCGAGGGGCGCGAGGAGGTCCCCCTGATGGAAGGCCACGGCCGCGCCGAGGGCCTCGGCGTTGGCCTTCGCCACGGCCACGGCCTCGCCGGAGAGGTCCACCGCCGCGACCTCCCAGCGAGTGCGCAGGGCGAGGCTCACGGCGAGGATGCCCGAGCCCGTGCCGATGTCGCAGGCCCGGGAGACGCCCAGGGCGTGGCCCGTGACCAGGGCCAGCTCGAGGGCCAGTTCCGTCTCGGGGCGCGGAATGAGCACGCCCGGGCGCACCGCGAAGCGCTGTCCCGCGAAGGAGGCCCAGCCCAGGATGTAGGCCCAGGGCTCGCCCTTCTTCCGGCGGCGCACCCAGGCGCTGATCTGGCGCCGGGCCTCGTCGGGCACGGCGTCGGTCCCGTGGGCCGCCATCCAGGCCGGATCCTTGCCCAGCCCCTCCTTGAACCAGCGGGACGTCTCCGCCCGGGCTTCGAGAGGATCCAGGAATTCCGCCAGGGCCGCGGCGAGGTCGAGGCGGAGGTCGTGCCAGGTCTGGGTCACGGGACCAGTGTGGCGGCGCAGAGGATCACTGCGCCATCAGCGCCTTGGCCCGGGCCTGGCTCTCCGCCAGCACGAGTTCATGGAGGCTCCCGCCGTGGCTGTCCATGGTGACGACGACGGGGAAGTCCTCCACCTCGATGACCCAGAAGGCCTCGGGGCTGCCGAACTCCTCCAGCATGTGGACATCCACCACGCGCTTCACGCGCTCCGCCAGCAGCGAGCCCGCGCCGCCGGTGGCGTGGAAGTAGACCGCGCCGGTCTTCACGAGGCCGTCACTGGTCTTCTTGCCCATGCCGCCCTTGCCGATGACGCCGCGCACCTTGTAGGCGTCGATCACGTCCGCCTGGTAGGGCTCCTCGCGGATGGAGGTGGTCGGCCCCGCCGCCACGAAGGACCAGGTGCCGTCAGGCTCCTTCCGAACCACCGGCCCGCAGTGGTAGATCACCATCCCCTCGAGGATGGGCTTCAGCCACTCCGGCTTCTGCTCCTTCATGTACTTGTGGCCCATGTCGCGGCTGAGCACGAGCCTGCCGTTCAGCAGCACCTCGTCGCCCACCTTGAGCGCGCGGATGTCGGATTCGGAGATGGGGGTGGTGAGGCGGATCATGGGGACCTCAGACGGTTCGTGGAATGACGATCGAGTAAGGAAGCAGGTCAGGGAGTGGCTCGCGGTTCCTTCGGCTTCGGAGCCTCTTCTGGGGATAAGTCCACACTCACTTCCTTGAGCACGGACGGTCTGAGGTTGCCACGGTGAAACCAGCCCCAGTTGAAGAAGGCGAAGGTAAGTCCAACCACAAGCAGGGGAAGTGAAGCCCACCTTTCAAGCCCGTGGATGCTTTTCTGGAAGGCCCTCAGCGTCGCGAAATACGCGGAGACCATGCAGACGGTCACGGCGCCGAAGATCGCGACGGCTTGATACCGGTAGACCACGTGGCCGAACACACCGACTTGTTCTGCGGGGGCGGACCAATGGCTGGCGACGAGGAACTCCCGATCGGCTGCCGGTCGCCAGTTCGGAACGTCCCAAGCAAGGAAGAACCAGGAGAGAAAGAGGATGCCTAAGCCCAGGAGAGCCCAATACATCCTTCGATCTATCCACGAGGCTTCCACCGAGCACCTCAGTCGAAAGAGATCTGGCCATCCACGGAGATCGTCATCGTCCGCCGCCTCGACGACCAGCACATGTAGCTGATGCTCACGTAGAAGCTGGCCGGATGCCGGAACATCTCCTCCACGTGCACGCCCAGCACCGTCGTGTGGCCGCCGTAGCCCATGGGGCCGATGCCCAGGGTGTTCAGGTCCTTCGTGAGGGCCTTCTCGAATTCGTCCATCTTGGGGTCGGGGTTCGGGGTGCCGAGTTTGCGGAGGATGACCTCCTTGCTTTTCTCGTAGCCCGTGACCCGGTCGCCGCCGATGGCGACGCCGAGGATGCCCGGGCTGCAGCCCTGGCCCTGGGCCTTCACCACGGCGTCGATGACGGCCTTGCGCACGCCGCCGATGTCGCGGCCGGCGCCGATGGTGACGTCCGGCAGGCGGTACTGGGCGCCGACGTTCTCGCATCCGCCGCCCTTGAGCATCACGCTGATCTCGATCTCCGGCTTCTCCCACTCCTCGAAGTGGACGACGGGATGGCCCTCGTGGAAGGGGTCGAGGTTGTTGCCGGTGTTCTTGCCGCTGAGGCTCTCCACGCAGTTGGGCCGTAGCCACACGCGCTTCGTGGCCTCCACCACCGCCGCGCGGATCTGCGCCTTGGCCTTGTGCTGGCTGAGGCCGTAGGGATGGCGCACCCAGAAGATCACCGTGCCGGTGTCCTGGCAGAGCGGCGTCACGTGGCCGTCGGCGAGGAGGATGTTCTTCACCATGTCGTCGAGGGTGTTGAAGGCGCGGCTGCCCTCCTCCTCGGCGTCCCGCCCCTTCACCAGCGCGTCGATCACGTCCTGGGGCAGGCGGGTGCTGGCCCGGCGGATCAGTTCCAGGGCGGGCGTCATCAGGTCCAGGCCCTTCAGGTCCGCCATGTCGGCCTTGAAGCCGGCCGGCAGGAGCGACTTCTGCTCGACCACCTCCATCGGAGTGAGGGTCGGGATGGTGCATTGGCTCATGGAAGACCTCCGGCAGCCCCCCATTCTCCGCCCCGCGCCGCGCCGATCCAAGCTCGGAACTGCCGGGCCGAGGTCACAGGCGGTCCCGGCGCGGAGGGCCCGTGTCCGGCCGACGGCTCCTCCTGTCCCCGGGAGGGGTCAGAACCGCAGGATGGGCGCGACGGGGGAGGCCGCCATGGGGTTCACCAGCGGGGTATTGGTCGACGGCGCCGCGGTGGAGCTTCCGTCCTTCGAGAGGGTGGTGCGGATCCCCCGCACCGCCTGGACCGCGGTGTCGGCCAAGGGGAACGTGAAGGACTCGAATCCGTTGAGGATGTCTGTGGGCCGGGTCCGGGTGATGAGGGTGCGGGAGACGCCGTCGAGGACGAAGGTGGACTGCAGCAGGACGAGGTCCGACTGGCCGCTTCCGGCGGTGGGCTGGACGGATCCCGTCACGGTGCCGGCCGGCTGGAGGGGCGCGACCTCGAGGGTCCCGGCCGCCGCTCCGGTGGCCGGGAGGATGAAGGGTCCAGCGGCCGCGGCCGAGTAGCCCACGCCCCCGAGCACCGGTTGGGTCGCGAGGAAGCAGGTGGCCCCCACCGGGAGCAGGTCCAGGACGAAGGCCCCGTCCGGCCCCGTCTGGGCTGCGCGCCGAAGCACCGGTGAACCGCCGGAGTCCAAGGTCTGGGCGATCACGACGGCTCCTGGAAGGGGAACCCCTCCGGAACCCTTCACCACGCCGCTGACGGCGGCGGTGGCCTCCAGATCGAGGGCCTCCGCGGCCGGCGCGAGGAAGTAGGTGCTCTGCGCCCCGTCCACCCTCAGGTGGACGGAACGGGAGGGATCGATTTCCAGGACCAGGGTGCGGGCTCCGCCTGGCGGGATCGTCAGGTCCAGCGGGATCACCGCCCCGCCGCCAAGGCCGGGGGCGAGGCCGAGGGCATGGAGGGACTGGTCATCGAGGACCACCCGGTTGGCGCTCCCGAGCACGAGGCGGAGCTGGGTGTACCGTCCCGAGGGCAGCGTCACTCCCTGGGCAAGGGGGATGGAGGCGGCGGAGAGGGCCACCAGGTCCACCGCCGTCCGCGGTTCGGCCACCAGCTGCCAGATCCCGTCGCCCTGGGTCACTTCCACCCGCTGCAGGTCCAGCACCACCTGGGGATAGTCCCTGGACGCGCCCCCGGTGAGCCGGAGATCGGCCCGGCCCGGCTGAACGCTGGCGGAGGCCCCGGCCCCACCGCCCCCTCCGCAGGACAGGACCAAGCCGAGCAGCACGGGAAGCAGGATGGCGCGCATGGTTTTCCCCCTGATCGAGGCTTCCTCAGGGTGGGGCGTCCCAGGCCCGCCGTCACGCCCCCGGGCGGAATTTCCGGACCCGCGGTCGTTCCACCCCCCTCACCGGCCGCCGAAGGCCCAGCAGAGGCTGAGGGTGAGTGAGGCCAGGGGGGCTGGGCTCCCGCCAAGGCAGACCCCCTTCAAGTCCCTGTCCGTCTGGCCCAGCAGCCCCAGCAGGCGCTGGACGCCGGCGGGCTTCAGGCGGGCCACCGCGCGCTCGTAGCCGTCGAGGAGGAAGCCCTGCCGGGGGTTGAGCCCCAGGGCCCCGAGCAGGTCCGACGGACCGACCCTTCCCGCGGCCTTCGCCTCCACCAGCGCGCAGAGGCGCTCCACCTCGCGACGGGCCTGGCCCAGGAGCATCAGGGGCGCCCCGCCCGGGTCGTCCTCCACCGCCTGGCGCAGGGCCGCAAGGGCCGCGCGGGCGTCCCCCTTCTGCCAAGCGGAGGACCAGGCGAAGGCCCCCTGCTCCGCCAGGCGGAACGTGGTCTGGTCGAGCAGGGCCCCGGTGACCCGGCGCTCCCCCCGGGACCCCGGCTCCGCCAGCAGATCCAGCACCTCGAGGGTGCGCCTCAGGATCCCGGGGTGGGAGCCCACCCGCCCCACCAGCGCCGCCGGGAGGCCTGGATCCAGGAGCAGCCCCAGGGACCGGGCCTCCCCCTCGACCCAGGCCATCGCCTCGGCGCCTTCGAGCGCGCCGGCCTTGAGGACGCGCCCCGCACGGGCCCACTCCGTCCAGGGCTTCGAGCCCAGGGGCCGCCCCGGTCCTGCGTGCAGGGTGGTGCGGCTCACGAGGAGGAGCCGGGTGCCCGCCAGGGGTCGTTCCAGCAGCGCCGCGACGACCTTGGGAAGCTCCTTGGGCTTCGCCAGGAGGTGATCCGCCTGGGGCACCAGCACCACCCGGTCGGTGCCCAGGGGCGGCGCCTCCTGGAGGGCGTTCACCACCTCCGCCCAGGGCCCTCCCTCGGCGCAGACCAGCAGGGAGAAGTCGGCCCACTCCGGATCCACGTGCCGGGCCTTCCAGGCCTCCACCGCCGCGCGGCGGAGCTCGGAGTCGTCCCCGTGCACGAGCGCGTAGGGCTGCGCGACCCAGGCCTCGGGAACCCTCATTCGTGGCCCTCCAGGAGCTGGGTGAGGAAGCTTTCGGCGAAGTCGTCGGCCAGATGGTCCAGCACCTGGAGCTCCCGGTTCTCGAAGCTCGCGAAGTTCTGGTCCACCCGGTACTGGTTGGAGAAGGTCAGCCCCTTCCGCTGGGCCACGGGCACGCCGGTGACGCCGTCCAGGAGGTCCACCGAGGCGACCACGATGATCTCGACCCGGCTCGCGCTGCCCGCGGAGGCGCGGATCCGGTCCGTGCCCAGCTGCACGCCCAGCGGGCGCACCTTGTAGCTCAGCAGCGTGCCCTGCAGCACCCAGCGGGAAGGCGCCCCCTGCGGTACGAGCTTCCACGGCGTGGCGGCCACGATGCGGTTCTCCAGGGCCTTCGTGAAGCGCTCCTCGAGCCCCAGCCGCGTGGTCTCGTTGCGGAACTTGGCGAGGCGGATGGTGTCCCCCTGCCGGGCCCAGGCCACCGTGCGGGGCACCCTGTCCAGCCGCCGGTAGCCGCAGCCGGCGGCCAGTCCCAGCGCGAGCCAGGGCCCGAGGATGGGCCCGAGGATGGGCCCGATCCTGGACAGCCTCATGGCTGGTAGACACCCACGAAGGGCAAGTTGCGGAACTTGCCGTCGAAGTCCAGGCCGTAGCCCACGACGAACTTGTCCTCGATGGTGAACCCGACATAGTCCACCTGGACGTCGGTCTTCCGCCGGCTGGGCTTGTCCAGGAGCGTGACGATCCGGAGGCTCGCGGGCTCCCGGTCCATCAGCAGGTTGCGCACCTTGTGGAGCGTCGTGCCGGTGTCCACGATGTCCTCCACCACCAGGCAGTGGCGGCCCTGGATGGCCTTGTCGAGGTCCTTGATGATCTTCACCTCGCCGGTGCTGTGGATGCCGCCGTGGTAGCTGGCCACCTGCATGAAGCTCACGTCCAGCTCGATGGGCATGGCCCGGGTGAGGTCCGCGAAGAAGGGGTATACGCCGTTGAGCAGGCCCACCGCGATGAGGTCCTTGCCCACGTAGTCCCCGGCGATCTGGGCCCCGAGCTCCTGGATGCGGGCCTGGAGCTGGGCCTCCGTGAGCATGGGCTGGATGCGGCTGCGGACGGCGGACATGGGGGCTCCGGGAAAGGTTCCATTCAACCCGGAATCCTCGGTGGTGTCAGGCCGGGCCTCCCCGCCTTCGCCGTGGGCGGGGCGGTGACGACCATCACGAAGCCCCGCCGGCCCCTATCCTGCGGCGGAATCGGCGCTTCAGGCGCCGCAGGCGGAGGGAGACTGGTGGGGCTGGAACCGTTCCATGGCCCTTCTCCGCGTCCTGCCCGCCGACCCCTCCACGGGGAGGGTCCGGGACATCCCGCTGGACCGGGATGCCATGACCTTGGGGCGCGGGCCCGAGTGCGACGTGGTGCTGGAGGATCCCAGCGCCTCCCGCTCCCACGCCCGGCTCCGTCGCGGCCCCGAGGGGTGGATGATCGAGGACCTGGGGAGCACCTATGGCACCACGGTCCAGGGCGTGGTGGTGCGGGTCCACCTCCTCCGTCCAGGGGACACGATCCAGGTCGGAGGGACGCGGCTCTGCTTCCTCGAGGCCGCCGAAGCTCCATCCAAGGCTCCGCAGCCGCGCGCGCGGAAGCGTTGGCTGCTCGGGTGCGCCTTCGGGTGCCTCTTCCCGGTCACGTTGGCCACGGGACTGGGGATCTGGCTGGCCCTCCGGCCCGGGCCGGAGGGGACCGCGGCCCTGGCCGCCGCCGCCGCCTTCCGCCAGGCGGCCGGCCAGGATGCACGGGCCGCCTTCGCCGGCGCCCTCGGCCAGGGACTGCAGGCCCGGATGCGGGAATTCGACGAGGCGATGTGGCCCACCGTGGACCCTGACCTGGGCTGGCGGCGCTTCTTCGCCACCAGTCTTGTAGCGGCGGGCCGACCCCGGGCGCAGCACCGGCCGGTGCTGTACTACAACCCCTGGGCCGACGTCGGCCTGATCACAATCTGGTCCCCCGGGGGACAGGTGCTCGACGCCCAGCTCATCGCCGGGGATTGCCTCCGGAGGGGCGGGAGCGCGCCCTATGGCGGCCGACGCGGCTGGCTTCACCAGGATGCCTACGGGCCGGTGGCCGTCGCGGCGCTCACGGCTCAGTCCCTGCGGGCCTTCGAAGACCTCATGGAGGACGGACGGTGGACCCGCGGCC
>JBDIBF010000094.1:0-10777 GCA_039812765.1 Holophagaceae bacterium | reverse complement strand
GAGAAGACCCTGCGCATGGTCTACCGCAAGGAGGAGAGCCTCAGCCACGCCGCCAAGGCCTTCCTGGCCCTGGTGCGGGAGCGGGACGTGCCGAAGGGGTCGCGGGCGAGGAGGCGGTAGGAATCCCAACCCAGAGGTATTAGTCCGCTACTCCGGACTCGAGCGATGGCTGGGATCCCCGAAAAGGCGAACCTGGTTCACACTTCCTCAACGGTAGGACGTCAATGAACCCTCCTGAGTACATCGAGAGCAAGGTGCTCGAGGAATACCTTTTCAGGAACTACTCCTCGTACCTGACCCGATTCGAGCAGCTGGCCATGAAGGCTGTGCCCCTGGGGGAGCATGAATCCAGTGGACATGGGGATTCGAGCAAGCTCATGGATCTGGCGGACAACGACGACCCAGAGGTGCTCATGGCAGTCCGGGAAATGGATCCCAGGCTTCGGGAGATCGTGGCTGGAAGGATTCTGCGGTAGCATACCGCGGACATCTTCGTGAACCGGTGTCCTCGCTGCGAAAGGATCGTGGTCTCGCCGAGGGCACAGCAATGTCTTTGGTGTGGACACGACTGGCACGGTGATTCCGATTCCACGACGCCATCCAGATCATGATTCGTGGAGATTCGACCCATGTGGCCCTCGGTGTGGTTCCCCGTCGAAAGTGAGTTCCTACCCCTGATGGACCGATGCCAGGGCCTGATCGGACAGCCATGGGCGTACTCCACAAGCCATGGCCAGTTCCTCGTGCGGTTCTACAGAGAAGGTTCAGAGTCAGGAATCTACCTGTACTGCAAGGACTGCGACGCCCTCCGATTCGAGAGCTCATGGAGGGAAGCCAGGCCGACTCTACATTTCGTCCAAGGGCCGACGGGACATAGGATCGAAATCCAGGATGGAGAACGGCTGAAAGTTAGTTGCGGCTCCGCCTTCCTGGCGGAAAGCGCAGACTACCTGCATCTGCCGGAGCCGAAGATGTAGGGCAGGGCGGCGAGGAGATTCATGCCTCCGTAGGTCAGCCTCGTCCGCCTTTCGGGAGCCTGCTTGTCGGCCGTTGGGAGCGGGACGTGCCGAAGGGGTCGAGGGCGCGGCGGCGGTAGGGCGTCCTCACTCCGGCCAGTGGTGCTTCGGATATCGCCGCGACAGCGCCGGCCGGAGCTCCTGGTAGGCCCGCTCCCAGAAGCCGGCCAGGTCCTTCGTCACCTGCACGGCGCGCATGTTGGGGGCGAGGAGGTGGAGGACGAGGGGGACGGTCCCTCCGGCGATGCTCGGCGTCTTCTTGAGGCCCCAGAAGTCCTGGAGGCGGCTTTCGATCCAGGGCGACTCGCCGTCGTAGTGGACCTTCGCGGGGCGGCCCTTCGGGAGCTGGAAGGTCTCCGGGGCCCAGGCGTCCAGCAGCCGTGAGGCCTCGGGCCCCAGCAGCGCCTTCATCGCCGCGGGCCAGTCCAGGTGCTTGAGGTCGCGGAGGCTGCTCGAGCCTTCGCAGGCCTTGGCCACAAGGCGGTGCAGCAGGACCTCGCGCTCCGGGAGTTCCAGCTCGGGGCGGTGCTTTCCGAGGAAGGCCGCGCGGTCCAGCAGGCGGTCCACGGTCTCCTGTCCGTCCC
This sequence comes from Holophagaceae bacterium, assembly GCA_039812765.1. Lineage (GTDB taxonomy): Bacteria > Acidobacteriota > Holophagae > Holophagales > Holophagaceae > JADJVL01. The sequence continues at coordinate 9,177 of JBDIBF010000094.1, read as the reverse complement.
CGAGGCCGTGCTCCAGCAGCGCCTCGCCCAGCGCCTCGGCCACGCCTGGGTCCAGCGGATCCGCCGGGCGCCGGGTCTCCTCCAGCAGCAGGTCCCCGAAGCGCAGGCTGGCCACCCGGTCCACGCGGGCCTGCTTCTCGTTGTAGCGCAGGCTCACGGCCTCGCTCAGCTTCTCTGGGAAGGCCTCCAGCAGCCACTCCACCTCCACCTTCGAGGCGGCGCGGATGGTGGCCTTCTGCCCCGCGCCGGCCTTCTGGGCCTCGGCCTCCAGCGCCACGATGAGGTCCGCGCCCCGCACGCGGCTTGAAGCGTCCAGGCGCGCGCCGCCGCCGCCCTCGAAGGCGTAGGTGTCCTTGCCGCCGGCCTTGGCCAGGCGGTCGGGATAGGCGTGGAGCAGGGCCTTGCGCAGGCGCTCCTCGGCGTCGGGCGGTTCGCTGGCCTTCACGTCCCGCAGCAGCGACCGCGCCGCCAGGGAGGCCCGGTGCACCGCGCCGCCGTCCAGCCCCGCCGCCCTGAGCGCCCCGCCGTGGAACTTCGCGACCTCCGCTTCGGCGTACTGGTCCAGGCGCAGGAGCAGGTCCGAGGCCAGGGGCGGGCCCGCGGGCGCGGCGTCGGGGCGCCGGTCCAGGCTCGCGCGCGCCGACAGGTCTCCCGTCTCCAGCAGCGCCGCCGCCAGCCGCGCCGTGGCCGGGATGCCCAGGTCCTCGCCGGCGAGGACGAGGCGCGCCAGGCGCGGATGGAGCGGGAGAGCCAACATGCGCCGGCCGATGGGCGTCAGGGCGCCGCCCGCGTCCAGCGCGCCCAGGTCCTTCAGCAGCGTCTCCGCGCCCGCCAGCCCCGCTTCCGGCGGTGCCTCGAACCAGTCCAGGCTCGCAGGGTCCGCGATGCCGAGGCCGTGCAGCGCCAGCAGCGCCTCGGCGAGGTCCGCCCGCTGCAGCTCCGGCGCGTCGAAGGCGGGCCGGGCGTTGAAGTCCGCCTCGGTGAAGAGCCGCAGGCAGAGGCCCGGCCCCGTGCGCCCCGCGCGGCCCGCCCGCTGCACGCAGCGCGCCTGGCTGATGCGGGCCGTCTGCAGCCGCGAAAGCCCCGACCAGGGCGAATGCACCGCCTCCCGGCCCAGCCCCGAATCGATCACCGCCACGATGCCGGGCAGGGTCACCGAGCTTTCCGCCACGTTGGTGCTGAAGATGATCTTCGGCCGGGTCGACGGCGCCAGCGCCGCCTGCTGGGCCTCCGCCGAGAGCTCGCCGTGGAGCGGGAAGAGGGCGAGCCCGAGGCGCTCGGCCGAGGCCTCGCAGGCCTTCAGGCAGGCGCGGATCTCCGCCGCGCCCGGCAGGAAGACCAGCACGTCGCCCTTCAGTCCCTCGGCGTACAGCGCCGCCACGCCGTCCCGCACCTGGTCCCCCAGGGGCCGGTCGTCCGGGCGCGGCAGGAAGCGCACCGCGATGGGATGGGCCCGGCCCTCGCTGCGCAGGTGCGCCGCATCCAGGTAGGACGCCACCGGACCCGGATCGAGGGTCGCGGACATGACCACCAGCTTGAGGTCGGGCCGGGCCGCGCGCTGCAGCCGGCGCAGCAGGGTGATGGCTAGGTCGGTCTGCAGGTGGCGTTCGTGGAATTCGTCGAGCACCACCGCCGAGATCCCGCTCAGATCCGGATCGGAGGCGAGCCGGCGCAGCAGGAGGCCCTCGGTGACGAAGCGCAGGCGCGTGGCCTTCGAGGCCTTCTGCTCGAAGCGCACGGCGTAGCCCACCTCGCTCCCCAACAAGACGCCCATCTCGTCGGCCACCCGCGCCGCCGCGAGGCGGGCCGCCAGGCGCCGGGGCTCCAGCACCCAGCATTCCCCCTTCCCCAGCAGGCCGCCTTCCAGGAGCGCCCGGGGCAGCCGCGTGGTCTTGCCCGCGCCGGGTTCCGCGGTGAGCACCAGGGCCGGGCGGGAGGCCAGGGCCGCCAGGGCCTCGGGCAGCAGGGGATCGATGGGCAGGGGGGCGTCGGGCACCCCTCCAGCATCGCCGATACACTGGACGATTCCATGCTCCGCCGCCACCTCGAGGACCGCATGCTCTACCTCGCCTTCCGGCGGGGCTGGCTGCGCCACGGGAGCCTGCCGCCGGAGGTGGAGCCCCTCCTCGACGAGGACCCCGCCCTGGCCCTGAAGCGCCTGGTGGAACTGAAGTACCTGGAAAGCCACCACGTCAAGGATCTGGAGCGGGACGCCCGCTCCGAACTGTCGCGCTTCCTGGACCTCACCCAGGACATGGCGCGGATGCCGGACCAGACCCTCACCACCGACTCGGGCCGCATCCGCGCGGTGCCCGCCGCCGACACCGGGGAGTTCCGCATCTGGGCCAAGGCCGCGGGCGTCGTGGAGGGCGAGCCCTGGGGACCCTACCGCATCCTCGGCCTCGTGGGCGAGGGCAGCGTGGGCCGCGTCTTCCGCGCCCTCGACCCGGACCTGGGCCGCCCCGTGGCCCTCAAGATCCTGCAGCGGACCGACCCCACCACCCTGGAGCGCTTCCTCAACGAGGCCCGGGCCCAGGCGCGCATCGAGCACCCCTGCGTGGCCAAGGTCTACCGCGTCGGCGAGGAGGCCGGACAGCCCTACATCGCCATGCAGTTCGTGGACGGCCTCACCCTGCGGGAGGCCGCGCCGAAGCTGGACCTGGAGGAGAAGGTCCGCCTCATGGCCCAGGTCTGCGAGGGTGTGCACGCCGCCCACCGCCTGGGCATCGTCCACCGCGACCTGAAGCCCAGCAACATCATGCTGGAGCGCGCGGAAGGGGGCTGGCGGCCGGTGGTGCTGGACTTCGGCCTGGCCCTCACCCGGGAGAGCAGCGGCCTCACCATGGCGGGGCACGCCGTGGGCACGCCGAAGTACATGAGCCCCGAGCAGTGGAAGGGCCTGCCCCTGGACCGCCGCAGCGACGTCTACAGCCTCGGCGTCTCCCTCTACGAGATCCTCTGCGGACGAGCCCCCTTCGAGGGGGACCACCCCCTGGAGGTGCTTCGATCCGCCGCGGAGACCGAGCCCCCCCGGCCCCGCGCCCTCAAGCGCGACCTGCCCGCGGACCTGGAGACCATCCTGCTCAAGGCCCTGGAGAAGGAGCCCGCCCGGCGCTACGACAGCGCCAAGGCGCTGGCCCAGGACCTGGACCGCTACCTGGAGGGCGAACCCATCGCCGCCAAGCCCCCCACCCGGGCGGACCTGGCGCGCCGCTGGTTCCGCCGCAACCGCCTCGCCGGCGGCATCGCGGCGGCGAGCCTGCTGCTCATCCTGGCGGTGGGGGGCTGGGCCACCCTCGCCCTGCTGCGCAGCCGCGCCCAGGCCAGGGCGGCCCGGCTTTTCGGCGCCCGGAGCGAACGCGTCGAGGTGCTCCTGGCCAAGGCCTATGCCCTGCCCAAGCACGACGTCTCCCGCACCGAGGACGAGGTGCGCCGCGGCCTGGAGGCCCTGAAGGGCGACATGGCCCGCCTGGGCCGGGAGGCCGAGGGCCCGGGCCTGCTCGCCCTGGGCCGCGCCCACCGCGCCCTCGGCGACCTGGAGGAGGCCCACCAGGAGCTTTCGAAGGCCTGGGAGGCGGGCTACCGGGGGGCCGAGGTGGCCGCCGAGCTGGGCCTCGTGAAGGCCGGCCTCTACCGGCGCCTGCTGGCCCCCCTGAGCGGCGCGGACCGCCAGGAGCGGCGCCGGCAGCTGGACGAGTCCCTGCTCAAGCCCGCCCAGGCCCTGCTGCGCATCGCCCCGGCGGCCTCCCTGCGGCCCTCGGAGCTCGCGGCGGCGGAGCTGGCCCTCACCGAGGGCCGCCACGAGGAGGCGCTGCGCCTGGCGGACGAGGCCTACCAGGCCCAGCCCTGGCTCTTCGAAGCGCTCTCCCTCAAGGCCGAGGTGCGCATGGCCCAGGCGGACGACGACTTCGAGGGCAAGCGCATGGGCGAGGCGGAGGAGCACCTCCAGCAGGCCGCGGAGGATCTGGCCCGGGCCCGGGAGATCGGCCGCAGCGCGCCCTCGGTCTACCTCCTGGAGGCGCGGCGCCGGGCCGAGTGGATCCGGGTGCGCACCACCGCCGGGAAGGCGGATCCCAGGGACCGCGAGCTGGCCCTGGCCGCCTGCGACGAGGCCCAGGCCCTGCGCCCGGCGAGCTGGTCCGCCCGGCTGGTGCGGGCCGCCGTGCACCTGCACTGGGCCCCGTCGGAGCGCCAGTTCGGGCGGGACCTCCGGCCGGAGCTGCAGCTCGGCGTGGCGGCGGCGGAGGACGCCCTGCGCCTCGCGCCGGAGAGCAACGAGGTGTTGGCGGCCCTGGCCTTCCTCTGGTGGCGCTGGGCGGCGGAGGACGAGATCGACGGCCTGGACCCCCGGCGCGCCCTGGCGCGGAGCCTGGCGGCCCTGGAGCGCGGCCTGAAGCACCCCGAGGAGGCCCCCACCCTGCACCTGCGCATGGGAAACTGCTACACCACCCAGGCCATCTTCGAGCTGCGCAGCGGCGTGGACCCCGAGCCCTCGGTGGCCCAGGCGGAGACCCACTACCGCGAGAGCGCCCGCCTCAAGCCCAGCGGCCAGCCCCTCTCGGACCTGATCTGGGTGCTGGCGGTGCGGGCCCAGGCCCGGCTCTGGCGCGGGGAGGACCCCGCCCCGGTCGCGGCCGCGGCGGAGCCCCTCTATGCCGAGGCGAACCGCCTGATGCCCTCCTACTTCTTCACGAAGATCAACCTCGCCGACGTGCGCCTCGCCGTGGCCGAGCACCGCGCCGCCCGGGGCCTCGATCCCGCCTGGGAGCTGGCGCGCACCCGGGAGCTGGGCCAGGCCGCCCTGGCCGACGCCCCCGCCCGCGCGGCCTACGCGCTGCCCATCCTGGGGCGGACCGCGCTTCTCCGCGGCGAATGGCTGCTGCGGCAGGGCGCCGACCCCTCGGAGGAGCTGAAGGACGCCCGGCAGCGCCTCGAGGAGTCCCTGCGCCTCCGCCCCGGGCGTGGCGACAACCTGCGCCTGCTGCTGCGAGTGCGCCTCGCCGAGCTCCGGGCCCATCCCGTCTGGGACGCGCCGCGCTTCGAGGCCCTCGCCCGGGACCTCCACGTCCTCGCCGACAAGGGGGACGCGGAGGCCTCGCTCCTCCTCGGCCGCCTGGAACTCCTCGGCGCCCAGCGCGGGGCCCTCGCCGACCGTTCGCGCCACCGGGCCGCCTCCATGGTCTCCCTGCGCCGCTGCAAGGAGCTGAATCCCAACCTCGCCGCCCTCGCCGACGCCGCCCTGCGCGAGGGCGAAGCCGCCGCCCGCGCCGCCGCCCTTCCTTCCCCTGCACCGGAGACACCCGACCATGGCCTCTGAGACCTTCAAAGCCAGCCGCCTCACGAAGGGGAACCGCCTCTTCCGCACCGTCATCGAAGTCACGGACGACGCGGTGATCCGCCGCAAGCGCCACTGGTTCGCCCTCAACGAGATGAGCATCCACCTCAGCCGCGTGGCCTCCGTTCGCATCGAGACCGGCCTCCTCTGGTCCGACATCCGCATCGAGAGCACCGGCGGCAGCGACGACATCGAGAGCCACGGCCACTCCAAGGCCGACGCCAAGCGGATCAAGGTGCTGATCGAGGCGGCGCAGACGCGGATGATGAAGCTGAACCCCCAGGCGGGAAGCTAGGCGGACCCATGCAGGCTCCCGACGCGAAGGACCCCCTGCGCCGTCTCGTCCAGCAGGACCATGCCCCCGGCGACTACGACCCCGACGCGGTGCGGCCCACGTCGATCCCCCTCGACGGGGACGGCGAATGCCCCCGGTGCCGACGGCCGATCCTGGGCCTGGGCCTGGGCGCCTGCAGCTTCTGCGAGGCGCCCTTCGGGGCCTGGCTGGAGCGGCTGCCGGCGGCCACCTCGCGGTTGGAGGCCATCGCCCCGGGCTGGACGCCGGAGCGCCTCCGGGGCTGGCTGAAGCCCCGTCCGGCCCAGCTCGCCTGGGCCTACCGCACCCAAGCCTGGGCGCACCTCGCGACCTGGATGGGCGAGGGCCTGCGGGGCGACCTGGCGCGCCTGGAGATGAGCCGCCGGGGCCGGGGCCTCGGCACCGCCTTCGAGGCCGTGGAGGTGGCCGGGCTGCACCTCCAGGCCCTCGGGGAGCGGGACGACTGGGTGGCCCTGCGGGTGGAGGGCCGGCGGGTGGTCTCGCCCTGGGGCGAGCCGGAGGACGAGGACGAGCCCCTCGAGCCCCTGCCCTTCGTGGAGTGGTGGTCCCTGCGGCCCACGGGCCGGCCCGAGCGCAGCGGCGAGTCCATGTGCGTCGCCTGCGGCGCCCCCATCGCCTTCGAGGACGAGCGCTGCCGCGGCTGCGGGGCCGCGCCCGTGCGCGAGCCCGGCCCCTGGCTCGTGGAAGGCATCCTCGTCCGGGGCCGCGGTGAGGGCGGGACGCGCCTGCACCTGCAGGGGTGGTCGGCCTTCATGCCGAAGGCTTGACCTTCAGAACCCCAGCGCCCGGCGAAGCCCCTCCGGATCGTCCACGAAGACCCGCACCCGCGCCTTCGGCCTGCCCGGTCCCAGCAACCCCAGGGGCGTCGCGGGTTCCTTCAGCGTGAGCAGGAGGCAGGGCGCGCCGCGGGCGCCGAAGGTCATCACCTGCCTCATGAAGGCCAGCCGGGCCCAGTCGTCCCGGAAGGCGGGCATGGCCTCCACGCCTTCGATCCCATCGAGGGGCAGGCACAGCGACGCCAGGATCCCGCGGTGGAAGGTGGCCACGCCCGCCCTCACGGTGTGGGGGCGCGCCCGCAGGGAGGCCCAGAGGCCGACGATCCAGAGGAGGCCGTAGGCTCCGAGGACATGGAGGGCGATGCGCAGCCAGGCCGGCGCATGGCGGGTCAGCGCTTCCAGCAGCACCAGGTCCCCGACCAGGAGGAAGGGCAGGGCCGGCAGGATCATGCCGAGGCCCGCCTTCTTGATGTATCCGAAGCCTTCCGGATCGGGCCTGCGCCAGCCCCCGAGCAGGAAGCGCAGCGCGCCGCCGATCAGGACCAGTTCGAGGGCCGTCATGCGCGCGAGGCCCGGGGGCAGGAAGGCCTCGAAGGCGGGAATGAGGGCGTCCTCGGGCAGGCCTGCGGACCGGCGGGGCCGGCGGAGCCAGGCGCGGAGGGCGAGGAGGAGGAAGCCCATCTCCAGGACAGCCGCCGTGCTCAGGCGCAGGGCCTGCCAGCGGGGGCCGGGCTTTAGCACGACGCCCAGGCCCTCCATCAGCAGCACGGCGGGCAGGAGGAGCCGCGTCCAGGGCAGGCGGCGACGCCCGGCCTCCACCGCCAGGACCATGAGCCGGAGCGCCAGCAGCGCGAGCAGCAGGAGGCCCGCCCAGGCGTGGGCGGGAAGGCCCAGCCACGCGAGGCCCGGCGCGCGCCAGCGCAGGACGAGGGCGGCCAGGGCGAGGGCGGCGACCACGGCGCCCGCGAGCCGGGCCCCCGCGCGGGTCAGCGGAGGCGTCGCGTCCACACCAGGAGGGCGACGCCGAGGGCGAGGGTGAAGCCCATCGGGATCCAGCCGAAGCGCAGGGCGTTGGGGAGGTTGGCGAGGGCGAAGATGGCGAGGCCCCGCCCGTTGCGCCGGCGCGCCGCGAGGATCTCTCCGGCGGGCACGTCGGGGTCGAGGCGGCCGCGGCTCCGGGCCAGCTCCAGGGTCATCCACTGGGTGGCCAGGATCAGCCCGGTGGTCGGGAAGTAGACGGCCATGGAGACCGGGTTCATGAGGTAGCGCCCCACCAGGGCGGCGGCGAAGGGGAAGAAGCTCACGAGGCTGAGGAAGAAGAGGCTCAGGGCCACCAGCGGGACGTCGAGGCTGGCGATGAGGCGGGCGAGGCGGTGGTGCCAGGCCCAGAAGACGCCAAGGAGCCCGAAGCTGAAGAAGTAGGCGAGGATCGTGGGCAGGTGGTGGGCCAGGTGCGCCGCCAGCTCCGCCGCCGAGCGGGGGGAGGCCAGCTCCGGCACCTTCACCTCGAGGATGAGGATGGTCATGGCGATGGCGAAGACGCCGTCCACCAACGCCTCCAGCCGGTGCTTGGAGAGGTGCAGGTTCGGCAGCCCGTCGCCCGCGCTCATGCGAACTTCGGGGCGCGCTTCTCGAGGAAGGCCGTCAGGCCTTCGAGGGCCTCGGGGCTCTGGATGCAGGCCTCCATCTGCCGTCCCTCCTCCTCCAGCAGGGCGAGGAGCCGCTCCGGCGTCAGGCCCGCGTTGCGGAGGGCGCTGGCCTTGATCCTCGCGAAGGCCTGGGCGGGCCCGTGGGCCAGGCGCTGGCAGGTCACCTTCACCACGTCCTCCAGCACCTCGGCGTCCACGACCTGGTTCACGAGGCCGAGGGCGTGGGCGCGGCCGGCGTCGATGGCGTCGCCGGTGAGCATCAGCTCCAGGGCGAGGCTCGGGTTCACGAGCTGCTGCAGCAGCACGCTGCCGCCCCAGTCCGGGTGCAGGGCCAGCTTCACGAAGGCCATGCTGAACTTCGCGTCCGGGGTGGCGATGCGCAGGTCCGCGGCCAGCGCCAGGCTCAGGCCCGCGCCGGCGCAGGGGCCGTGGACCACGGCGAGCACGGGGACCGGCAGCGTCCGGAGACCGTGGGCCACCTCCACGCCGAGGCGCAGCAGGGCCTTCATCTCCTCCATCCGGCCGGCCTTGAGTCCCTCCAGCATCCAGCCGATGTCACCCCCGGCGCAGAAGCCGCGGCCGGCGCCACGCAGCACCAGGGCCTTCACCTCCGAGGCCGCGCCGGCGCGCAGGGCTTCCCGAAAGGCCGGGGCCATCTCAGGCACCAGGGCGTTCAGTTTGTCGGGGCGGTCGAGGGTGAGGAAGCCGATCCGGTCCCGGACCTCGAAGGAGGCGGGCGCGCTCAAGCCTTCACCCCGGCGGCCTCCTCCAGGGCGGCGGCCTTGGCCTTGTAGGCGCTGTCCTGGAGGGCCTGCACGAAGCCGTGGAAGAGGCCGCGGGCGGCGGACCCCGCCGTGTTGCCCATCTCCACCAGGTTCTCCGGATGCCACTGCACGCCGATGGCCCAGCGGTCCGGGTCCTTGGCCTCGATGGCCTCGATGAGGGGCACGCCGTTCTTGAGCGTCTCGGGGTGGAAGGCCACGGCGCGCATGTCGGGGGCCACCGCCTTGATGGCCTGGTGGTGGCGGCTGTTCACCGGGATGGAGGCGCCGCCCAGCATGTGGAAGAGGTGGGAGTTGTGGG
>JBDIBF010000093.1:0-10835 GCA_039812765.1 Holophagaceae bacterium | reverse complement strand
TCGCAGTCGTTGATGTACTCGTTGATGACGCCCTCGGGGCTCCAGTTGAAGGCGTAGCCGAGGCTGCCCCGGGGGTGCTTGGGCAGGGCGCCCACCTTCAGCTCGATGCTGCGCAGCTTGTCGAAGTCCTTCGCGAGGTGCGCGCCCACGATGCCGATGAAGCCCGGCGCGAGGCCGCACTGGGGGGCCATGACGCCCTTCGCCTCCGGGGCGATCTTCCGGATCCCGTTGGTGGTGGGCACGTCCTCGGTGAGGTCGAAGTAGTGGACGCCGGCCTCGAAGGCCGCGTGGGCGAGGGGCAGGTTGAGGTTGAAGGGCAGGCAGCTCACCACCGCCTGGGCCCGGTGCGCCTGGATCAGCCCGCCGAAGGCCGAGGTATCGCGCAGGTCGGCCACCGCGGTCTCGAAGGGCAGGCCGACCTTCGGGGCCATGTCCACGCCGGTCACCTCGAAGCCCGAATGCTTCAGGAGGACGCCCACGAGGCTCCCCACCTTGCCCAGGCCCAGCAGCAGCACCTTGTTGAAGCTCATCTCGACTCCTTCTTCGCCTTCGACGCCCGGGCGGCCTTGGGGTTCCCCTTGGCCCGCCCGGCCCCTTCCAGGGGCAGGCGGGACGTCTCCTTCGTGCTCTCCAGCACCACCGTGGTGCGGGTGGAGCGGACGCCCTTCACGGCTCCGATCTCCTTCATCAGGGAGGAGAGGCCCTGGGTGTCCTTCACCCGCACCTTCACGAGGTAGCAGTCCTCGCCGGCCACGTGGTGCACCTCCTGGATCTCCGGGCGCCTGGCCAGGGCCCGCGCCGTGGCGTCGCCGCCCACCGGGTCCTCGGTGCGCACGAAGACGAAGGCCAGCAGCCCCAGGTCCACCGCGGCGGGATCGAGGATCGACGTGTAGCCCTGGAGGACGCCCCGCTCCTCCAGCTTGCGGATCCGCTCGAAGATCCCCGAGGCGGCCATGCCCAGCCGCCGGGCGATCTCGGCGTTGCTGATCCGCGCGTCCTCCTGAAGGAACAACAGAATTCGTTGATCAACTGCGTCGAACATTCAGTCTGGCCCCCAATTCCATGAAAAATGAAGGCCGGGGCGGTGTCAAGCCGCCGGGCGGTGAAGTTGTGCAAAGGTGTCCGGCGGGCCTAGAGCCCCACCCGCTCCCACAGCCGCCGGGCCTCCCCGTGCCCCAGGACACGCGCGGCGGCGAAATACAGCAGCCCGCAGCCGGCGATGAGGGGCAGCAGGCGCAGGGCCAGGGCGCCCCGGCCCTGGGGAGCGTCCAGGCCCAGCCAGGCCGAGCCCTTCCAGGCGGCCAGGCCCATGAGGGCCGCGGCGAGGCCCGCCTGGAGCCAGGGCTTCAGCGCCGACGTCGCCCGGAAGGCCGGCAGGCGCGGGCGCAGGCGCAAGGCGAGCAGCGCCATGCCGGCGAGGCTGGCGAGGCCGTTGGCCAGGGCCAGGCCACCGGTGCCCAGGCGCCCCATGAGGGCGAGGCTGAGGCCGATGTTGAGCAGCAGCGTGGCGAAGGCGATGGCGGCGGGGCCGCGATAGTCCTTCAGGGCGTAGAGGGCCTGGGTGCCGATGCGCTGGGCCGCCACGAAGAGCAGCCCCACGCACTGGAACTGCATCGTCAGCGCCGTCCAGTCGCTGCCCGCCGCCGAATAGGCGCCCGTGCGGAAGAGCAGGGCGCAGATCGGCCGCGCCAGCACCGCGAGGCCCACGCTGGCGGGAATAACCAGCAGGCTGGAGGCTGCGAGGCTGCGGCCCAGGGCCCGGTCCATGCCCGCCCAGTCCCGGTCCTCGGCGAGGCGCGCCAAGGCCGGCAGGCCCGCGGTGGCGAAGCTCATGGCGAAGAGGCCCAGCACCATCTCGCCCATCATGCCGCTGTTGTAGAGCACGATCTGGGCGCCGTCGGGAAGCCTCGACGCGAGGATGGTGGAGATCAGCGCGTTGATGGGATAGATGCCCGCCGCCAGCAGGCCGGGCCCCATGCGCTTCAGCGCCGAGCGCACGTAGGGGTCCTTCAGGTGCAGGCCGAAGGCGAGCGTGAAGCCCTCGGCCCGCACGGCGGGCACCAGCACCAGGAGCTGCGCGACGCCGCCCGCCAGCACGGCCAGGGCGCAGACCGCGGCCGCGTGCTCGGGGGTGGTCCATCCGCGGCTCCGGCCCCAGGCCAGGGCGGCCCAGCCGAAGCCGATGAAGGCGAGGTTCCAGAAGATGCTCACCGCCGAGGCCAGGGCGAAGCGGCCCTTCAGGTTCAACACCCCCGCGAAGCCCGCGGTGAGGCTCACCAGGGCGAGGTAGGGGAACATGAGGCGGGCGAGGCGCGCGGTGAGCTCCGCCTGCACCTCGGGGCGTCCAAGGGTGAGCAGCGCGGAGATCGGCCCCATGAAGGCCACCCCCAGGGCGACCCCGAGGAGGAGCAGGGCCAGCAGGGTGCCCAGGAACTTCGCCGCGGCGTCGCGCAGGGCGGCCTCGCCGCCCTCCCGCTCCGCCTGGGCGAGGGTGGGCAGGAAGGCCGCGGTCATGGTCCCTTCGGCGGTGAAGCGCCGCAGCAGGTTGGGCAGCCGGAAGGCCACGGCGTAGGCGTCCGCGGCGGCGCCCGCGCCGAGGAAGTGGGAGAGGAAGAAAGTCTGCAGCAGGCCCGTGAGGCGGCTCAGCAGGGTCATGGACCCCACCACGGCGGCGGAGCGCATCAGGCGGCCGGAACCGTCGCCGCTCACGGCCTCAGGAGGAGCCACAGGCCCACGGCGAGGTTGCCGACGCCGCTCGCCGCGAAGAGGACGCGGCGGAAGCGCCCCGCGGAGCCCAGGCGGGCGGCCAGGAGCCCCGAGGCCCAGCTGAGGAGGATGAACACGGCGGTGATGCCGATGCCGAAGAGCAGGAGCGCGAGGGCGAAATGGGCATGGGCGCCCTCCCGCATGAGGGAGGCGAAGCCCCGGAAGCCGCCCAGGCCGAAGAAGGCGCCCAGCCAGGCCATGCCGTGGTGGAAGCGGTGGCCGCCATGGGCTTCCTCCGGGGCGCCCGCGTGGTCGTGGGCGTGGTCGTGGACGAGGGCGCCGTGGGCGTGGACGTGGGCATGGACTTCGGTGTCCCGCCAGCCGAAGGCGGCCGCCAGGTTCCAGAGCCCCAGCAGGGCCACCATGGCCCAGGCGGCGCGGTCCAGCCAGACGAAGAAGACGTCCCCGAACACGGCCCGCCCCAGGCCCACGCTCAGCACCGCCAGCAGCGCCACCGCCGCCATGTGGGAGAGCCCGAAGGCCAGGCCCACCTTCCACGCCCCCTTCGGGCGGTCCAGGGCCACGCCCGTCACCACCGCCACGTGGTCGGGCTCGAGGGCGTGGAGGCAGCCGAGGGTCAGGGGGAGAAGCATGGAGATGCGGGCTCCGGAGTGGAGCCGCCTACCGGGATCGAACCGATGACCTTCTGATTACAAGGCAGATGCTCTACCAACTGAGCTAAGGCGGCACGGCCCCAGTCTAGCGGAAAGCCCCGAGTCCCCGGATCCCGCGCAACCGGTCCGCGCCGGGCCTCCTTCCGGTCCGCCTCACAACCGGCGCAGCTTGTGCCGCAGATCATATTCAGACGCGGGGGTCCGGAGTCACTTTGGAGAAGCAGGAGAGGGGCCCACGGGACCCCGACGGAGGCTGCCATGACCACGGCCGGACAATTCCACACCCTGGACGGGAACGAGGCGGTCGCCTCGGTGGCCCACCGCCTCAGCGAGGTCATCGCGATCTATCCCATCACCCCCTCCTCCAACATGGGCGAGTGGGCCGACGAGTGGTCCGCCAAGGGCCGGACCAACATCTGGGGCGCGGTGCCGTCGGTGGTGGAGATGCAGTCCGAGGGCGGCGCCGCCGGCGCGGTTCACGGGGCCCTCCAGGCGGGCGCGCTCACGACGACCTTCACGGCGAGCCAGGGCCTGCTGCTGATGATCCCCAACATGTACAAGATCGCCGGGGAGCTGACGCCCTTCGCCATGCACGTCAGTGCCCGCACCCTGGCCACCAGCTCGCTGTCCATCTTCGGCGACCACTCCGACGTGATGGCGGTGCGCCAGACCGGCTTCGCCATGCTCTGCTCCGAGAGCGTGCAGGCGGCCCAGGACCTGGCGGCGGTGGCCCACGCGGCGACGCTGCGCAGCCGCGTCCCCTTCCTCCACTTCTTCGACGGCTTCCGCACCTCCCACGAGGTGGCCAAGATCCAGGAGCTGCCCGACGGGGTGCTGAAGGCCATGGTCCCGGACGACCTGGTGGCCCAGGTGCGGGCGCGGGCCCTCACCCCGGACCGTCCGGTGGTGCGCGGCACGGCCTCCAACCCGGACACCTTCTTCCAGTCCCGGGAGGCCTGCACGCCCTTCTACGACGCGTTGCCGGGGATCGTCCAGGCCGAGATGGACCGCCTGGCGGGGCTCACCGGCCGCGCCTACCACCTGGTGGACTACGTGGGCCACCCCGAGGCGGACCGGGTGATCATCCTCATGGGCAGCGGCGGCACCGCCGCCGAGGAGTACGTGGAGTGGGCCAACGCCCAGGGCCAGAAGCTGGGCCTCCTCAAGGTCCGCCTCTACCGGCCCTTCCCGGCCGAGGCCCTCCTCGCCGCGCTGCCGAAGACCGCGAAGGCCGTGGCGGTGCTGGACCGCACCAAGGAGCCCGGCGCCTACGATCCCCTCTACCTGGACGTGGTCGCCGCCCTGCGGGATGGCGGGCGGGAGGGCCTGGCGGTCGTCGCCGGCCGCTACGGCCTCTCCAGCAAGGAGTTCAATCCGGCCTGCCTCAAGGCGGTCTACGACAACCTCGCCCTCGACGCGCCGAAGCAACGCTTCACCGTGGGGATCGTGGACGACGTGAGCCACACCTCGCTGGTGATGGACCCGGACTTCGACATCGAGCCCGCCGACGTGACCCGGGCCCTGTTCTACGGCCTGGGCGCCGACGGCACCGTGGGCGCCAACAAGAACTCCATCAAGATCATCGCCGAGGAGACGGACAACTACGGCCAGGGCTACTTCGTCTACGACTCCAAGAAGTCCGGCGCCGTCACCATCTCCCACCTGCGCTTCGGGCCGCGGCCCATCCGCAGCTCCTACCTCATCCGCAAGGCCAACTTCGTGGCCTGCCACCAGCCGGGCTTCCTGGAGAAGTACGACATGCTGGAGGCCGCCGCCGAGGGGGCCACCTTCCTGCTGAACACGCCCCACGCCGCGGACAAGGTCTGGGAAACGCTGCCGGTCGAGGTCCAGGCCCACCTGGTGGCCAAGAAGCTGCGCTTCTACGTCATCGACGCCGTCGCGGTGGCGAAGGCCACGGGCATGGGCGGGCGCATCAACACCATCATGCAGACCTGCTTCTTCGCGATCTCCGGCGTGCTGCCCAAGGACGAGGCCATCGCCCAGATCAAGAAGTCCATCGAGAAGACCTACGGGCGCAAGGGCGAGGCCCTGGTGAAGAAGAACTGGGAGGCGGTGGACGCCACCCTGGCCCACCTCCACGAGGTGAAGGTGCCGGACGCCGCGACGTCGGCGCTGCACCGCCCGCCCACCGTGCCGGCGGAGGCCCCGGACTTCGTCCAACGGGTCACCGCCGTGATGATGGAGGGCAAGGGCGACCTGCTGCCCGTGAGCGCCTTCCCGCCGGACGGCACCTGGCCCTCGGGCACGACGAAGTGGGAGAAGCGCGCAATCGCCCTCGACATCCCGGTGTGGGACGAGGCCCTGTGCATCCAGTGCAACAAGTGCGCGGCCGTCTGCCCCCACGCCGCCATCCGCGCCAAGGTCTACGACCCGGCGGGCCTGGCGGGCGCGCCCGGCACCTTCAAGGCCGTGGACTACAAGGGCGCCGAGTTCAAGGGCTCGAAGTACACCATCCAGGTCGCTCCCGAGGACTGCACGGGCTGCAACCTCTGCGTGATGGTCTGCCCCGCCAAGGACAAGTCGAACCCCAGGCACAAGGCCATCGACATGGCGCCCATGGCGACCCTGCGCGACGCCGAGAAGGCGAACTACGCCTTCTTCCTGGGCCTGCCGGAGGCGGACCGGGAGGCCGTGAAGCTGGACCTGAAGGGCAGCCAGTTCCTGGAGCCCCTGTTCGAATACAGCGGCGCCTGCTCGGGCTGCGGCGAGACGCCCTATGTGAAGCTGCTCACCCAGCTCTTCGGCGACCGGCTGTACATCGCCAACGCCACGGGCTGCTCGTCGATCTACGGCGGCAACCTGCCGACAACCCCTTACACGGTGAATGCGGAAGGCCGCGGTCCGGCCTGGGCCAACTCGCTGTTCGAGGACAACGCGGAGTTCGGGCTCGGGATGAGGCTCGCCGTGGACCAGCACGGCCAGCACGCCCGGGAGCTGCTGGCGGGCCTCGCCGACAAGGTGGGCACGGACCTGGCGGACGCCATCTTCCGCGCCGACCAGTCCAGCGAGGCCGGCATCCGCGCCCAGCGCGCGCGGGTGGCCGCCCTGCGGGAATCGCTCGCCCGCGTGGACGCTCCCGAGGCCCGCAGCCTCGCCCTCCTCTCCGACTACCTGGTGCAGAAGAGCGTCTGGATCGTCGGCGGCGACGGCTGGGCCTACGACATCGGCTACGGGGGCCTGGACCACGTGCTGGCCTCGGGCCGCAACGTGAACATCCTCGTGCTGGACACGGAGGTCTACTCCAACACCGGCGGCCAGGCCTCCAAGGCCACGCCCATCGGCGCCTCGGCGAAGTTCGCCATGGCCGGCAAGGTGCAGCCCAAGAAGGACCTGGGCATGATCGCCATGGCCAACCACGACGTGTACGTGGCCAAGGTGGCGCTCGGCGCGAAGGACGCCCAGACGGTGAAGGCCTTCCTGGAGGCGGAAAGCTTCCCGGGGCCCTCGCTGATCCTGGCCTACAGCCACTGCATCGCCCACGGCTACGACATGGCCCTGGGCGGCGAGCAGCAGAAGCTGGCGGTGGACTCGGGCTACTGGCCGCTCTTCCGCTTCGACCCACGGCGCATCGCCACGGGCGAGCTGCCCATGGTGCTGGACAGCGGCGCGCCGAAGTCCGCCCTGGCGGCCTTCATGCGCAACGAGACGCGCTTCCGCATGGTGGAGCAGCAGGACCCGGCGCGCTTCAAGGCGCTGCTGGCCTCCGCCGAGCAGCACCTGAAGGCGCGCTACGCCGCCTACGAGCAGACCTCGAAGATGACCCTGCCGGCGCCCCCGCCGCCGGAACCCGCGCCCGCTTCGGCGGACGGGAAGTGAGGAGGACGCCATGGACCTCACCACCACCTACCTCGGCCTGAAGCTCCCCCACCCCCTGATGGCGGGGGCCTCGCCCCTCAGCGACGACCTGGACGCCGTGCGGCGCCTGGAGGACTGCGGGGCCTCCGCCATCGTCCTGCGCTCGCTCTTCGAGGAGCAGATCACGCGGGAGCTGGAGGGCACCGTCCACCACATGGACATCCACGCCGGCGCCCACGCCGAGGCGCTGTCCTACTTCCCGGACCCGGGCGACTTCCGCCTGGGGCCCCAGGCCTACCTGGAGCACCTGGAGAAGGTGAAGGCGGCGGTGGGCATTCCCGTCATCGCGTCGCTCAACGGCATCACGCCCGGGGGCTGGCTGGACTACGCCCGGCTCATCCAGGCGGTCGGCGCGGATGCCCTGGAGTTGAACGTCTACTACCTGCCCACCGATCCCGACGAGGATGGCGCCTCGGTGGAGGCGCGCACCCTCGAGGCGCTGCGCGTCGTCCGCGGCGAGGTGCGCATCCCCGTGGCGGTGAAGCTGTCGCCCTTCTTCAGCTCGCCCATCCATTTCGCGCGGCAGCTGGTGGACGCCGGCGCCGACGGCCTGGTGCTCTTCAACCGCTTCCTCCAGCCGGACCTGGACCTGGAGAACCTGGAGGTGGTGCCCAGGCTCCACCTGTCCACCAGCGCCGAACTGCTGTTGCGGGTGCGATGGCTGGCCCTCATCCACGGCCGCGTCCGCGCCGACCTCGCCGTGAGCGGCGGCGTGCACACGCCCATCGACGCCCTGAAGGCCGTCATGGCCGGCGCCAGCGCCGTGCAGGTGGTGAGCGCCCTCCTGCAGCGCGGCCCCGAGCACCTGGAGACCCTGCGCCGCGGCATGGAGGAGTGGCTGGACCTGCACGAGTACGAGAGCCTCAGGCAGGCCCTGGGCAGCCTCAGCCACGCCCGGACGCCGAACCCCCAGGCGCTGGCGCGGGCGAACTACATGCGGATCCTGCAGGGGTGGCTGGAGACGGAGCCGATGAACGGGGAGCGGAGTTAGGAGGGAGTGGTCCCTACCCGCCGAACACGCAAGTTCGGGCGGCTAGACCAGCCCAAGCCAGCAATCCTGCGAGCCTCTCCGCGCTGTTGACCTTCAACCGGCACCCTGGATCACCGTGTTTTGCGCCCTTTTGCGAAACACGGTGAGCCAGGGTGCTGCCAAGCGGGAGCGCGGCAGGAACATGAGGGATCATCCGGCCGGGAGCGGTGGCACGGTGGGACGAAGTCCAAAGCAGCAGACCATGCACGGGCCATGAAGGGACTGATCTCCGTTCCGTGACGAGGCATGACGAACCACCATGCTCTCCGTCCTCTCCCCTGCCGCGCTCCGCTTGGCAGCACCTCGATCAAGCACGGCCAAAGGGCGGCCGTGCTTGATCGAGGTGCCTGTCGAAGGTCAACACCTTTGAATGCGCCTGCTCTCACGGTGAGGCCAGAATCCGTTCTAGCGCTGACCCTACTCGGCGGCCTCCTTCGCGTCCTGCAGATATCGCTCCAAGCCCAAAGTCCGCGACTTGAGCATGTCGTACCCCGCCGAATTCCGGTTGATCCGGCCGAGGCTCCCGTCCTTGCTCGGGTCCAGGGCGGCCGCGGCGGCAAGTTCGGCGTCCCGGAACGCCAGCCACTTCTTCTGGGCGTCCGCGAGGAGCGCGCGCTCGGGCTTCCCGAGCCGGGCCATCAGGGCTTGGTAGACGGCGTTCAGGCGGCGGTCCATTCGCTCGTAGCCCTTCTGGGAGCAGTCGAGCATGTCCATCGTGGTGACCGCGGTCTCCATGCACCGCTTCACGTCCCGGTCGATCATTCCAGCGGTATCCGCGGGGCCGGCCGCGAGCACGAGCGCGGGCGGAAAGGGGAGGAACACCCTACGCCCCCACCTTCCGCTCCTCCTCCACCTCGGCCATGAACGTCTCCATCCACTTGGTGCTGAAGGCGCCACTGACGAAGTCAGGGTGGTCCATGATGCGGCGGTGCAGGGCGGAGGTGGTCTTGACGCCCTCCACCACGAGCGTGTCCAGGGCGCGGCGCATGCGGGCGATGGCCTCCTCGCGGTCGGCGCCGTAGGCGATGAGCTTGGCGATCATGCTGTCGTAGGTGGGCGGGATGACGGCGTCCTGGTACATGGCGGTGTCCACGCGGATGCCGGGGCCGCCGGGGAAGTTGAGCGCCGTGATGCGGCCGGGGCAGGGGGTGAACTTCCAGGGGTCCTCGGCGTTGATGCGGCACTCGATGGCGTGGCCCTTCTGGACCACCTCGTCCTGGGTGAAGCTGAGCTTGCGGCCGGCGGCGATGCGGAGCTGCTCCTTGACGATGTCGATGCCGGTCACCAGCTCGGTCACCGGGTGCTCCACCTGCACGCGGGTGTTCATCTCCATGAAGAAGAAGTCGCCGCGCTTGTCGAGCAGGAACTCGATGGTGCCCGCGTTGTAGTAGCCCACGGCCTTGGCGGCCTTCACCGCCGTGTCGCAGATGCGCTGGCGCAGCTCCGGGGAGAGCGCCGCCGAGGGGCTCTCCTCGATGAGCTTCTGGTGGCGGCGCTGGATGGAGCACTCGCGCTCGCCCAGGTGCACCACGTTGCCGAAGAGGTCCCCCATGATCTGGACCTCGATGTGTCGGGGCTCCAGGAGATACTTCTCCATGTAGACGCTGTCGTCGCCGAAGGCGATCTTCGCCTCGCTGCGGGCTGTGTTGTAGAGCCCGGGCAGCTCCTCGGCATTGTTGCAGATGCGCATGCCGCGTCCGCCGCCGCCCGCCGAGGCCTTCACGATCACCGGGTAGCCGATCGTCTCGGCCACCTCCAGGGCTTCCTCCACCGTCTCGATGATGCCGTCGCTGCCCGGCATCAGGGGCACGCCGGCCTCCTGCATCGTCGCTTTGGCCTGGGCCTTGTTGCCCATTCGGCGGATGATCTCGCTGTCCGGGCCGATGAAGATGATGCCGCAGGCCTTGCAGACGTCCACGAAGTGGGCGTTCTCGCTGAGGAAGCCGTAGCCGGGGTGGATGGCCTCGGCGCCGGTGACCTCGGCGGCGGCGATGAGGTGGGGGATGTTCAGATAGCTCTTGGCCGAGGGCGGCGGGCCGATGCAGACCTCCTCGTCGGCGAAGCGCACGTGCAACGCGTTGCGGTCGGCCTCCGAATACACGGCCACCGTCTGGATGCCCAGCTCCTTGCAGGCGAGGATCACCCGCAGGGCGATCTCGCCGCGGTTGGCGATGAGCACCTTCTTGAAAGGCGGCTCGCTGCCGGTGTAGCCCGTGGCGACGGGACGGCCCTGGGACGCCTTCTTCCGCATGGCGGCGGCCATGGCTCAGCCCACCCGCACAGCGAAGAGCCGCTCGCCGTATTCCACCGGCTGGCCGTTCTCCACCAGGACCTTCACGACTTCGCCCGCCACGTCGCACTCGATCTCGTTCATGAGCTTCATGGCCTCGACGATGCACAGCGTCTGTCCCGGGCGCACCGTGTCGCCCACCGCGACGAAGGGCGGGGAGTTGGGGTTCGAGGCCCGGTAGAAGGTGCCCACGATGGGGCTGGTGATGTAGTGGAGGCCGGCCTCCTCGGCCGGGGCCGCGGGCGCCGGGGGGGCGGCC
>JBDIBF010000092.1:0-10838 GCA_039812765.1 Holophagaceae bacterium | reverse complement strand
CCCCGCCGGCCAGACCGAGCACGAGGCTCTCGGTGAGCAGCTGGGCCACGAGGCGGCGGCGGTCCGCGCCCAGGGCGGCGCGGATGGCGAGCTCCCGCTCCCGGCCCGCGCTGCGGGCCAGCAGCAGGTTCGCCACGTTGGCGCAGGCGATGAGCAGCACGAAGCCCACCGCGCCCAGGAGGGTCCACAGGAGCGGCCGGGAGCGCCGCACCACCTCCTCCTGGAGGGGCACCACCTTCCCGGCGTAGTTGACGTTGGTCTCCGGATAGGCCTGGGCGAGGCGGGCGATGAGGGCCGACACCTCCTGCCGCGCGGCCTCCACGCTCACGCCTGGTTTCAGGCGGCCCACGCCGCCGAGGAAATGGGAGCCCCGCGCCCGGAGCTGGTCCGGGCTGAGGGCGATGGGCAGGAAGAGCTCGGCGCCCCGCAGCTGGTAGGGGAACTCGAAGCCCGGGGGAAGGACCCCGAGCACCGGCACCTCCTCGCCGTCCAGGCGAAGGCTTCGGCCGACGAGGGCGGGGTCCGCGCCGAAGCGCCGGCGCCACAGGGCGTCGGTGAGGATGGCCCCCCGCGGGCCGCCGGGCTTCCCCTCCTCGCCGGTGAAGGTCCGGCCGAGCCGGGGCGCCACCTGCAGGACGTCGAAGAAGTTCGGCGTCACCATCCCGGCGCGGAGCTGCTCGGGCTCCCCGTCGCCGGTGAGGTTCACGCCGGCGTTGCGGGTCGCCGCGAGGCCGGAGAAGGACGTGGCGTCCCGGCGCAGGTCCTCGAAGTCGGGCCAGGAGAGGTTGTCCCGGGGCGCGCCGCTGCCGGTGCTGAACTCGGTCACCACCATCAGGCGGCCCGGCTCCGGCAGGGGCAGGGGCCGCAGCAGGAGCCGGTCCACCAGGCTGAAGATGGCGGTGTTGGCCCCCATGCCGAGGGCGAGCGTGAGCACGGCCACGAGGGTGAAGCCGGGGGTCCGGAGCAGCCCGCGGAAGGCGTAGGCGAGGTCGTTGAGGAAGGCGGTCATGGGGTCCTCCGGCTCAATCGGCCCGCAGCGCCACGGCGGGGTCGACCTTCGACGCCCGCAGGGCCGGGAAGAGGCAGGCCAGGGACGCGGTGGCGAGGAGCAGGGCCGAGGCCGCCGCCAGGAGGCCCGGGTCGGTGGGGCTGACCTCGAAGACCAGGCTGCGGAGCACGCCGGAGAAGGCGAAGGCGCCGGCCCAGCCGAGGGCCACGCCCGCGGCGGCGAGGACCAGGCCCTCCTTCACCACGTCCAGGACCACGCGGCCCGAGGGCGCTCCCAGGGCCATGCGCACGCCGATCTCCTGGGTCCGCTGGGCCACGGAATAGGCCAGGGAGCCGTGGATGCCGAGCAGGGCGAGCAGGGCGGCGATGCCCGCGAAGAGCCCGAGCAGGAGGGTGATGATGCGTTCCCGCCGAACCCCCCGGTCGGCGATCTCCGCGAGGCTCTGCACCCGGGCGATGGGGAAGTCGGGGTCCACCCGGCGCACCGCCGTCCGCAGCGCGCCCAGCAGGCCATCCCCCTCCACGGAGGTCTTCAGCACGATCCAGACCGGATTGGGGCTGAAGGTCTCCACGCCGGGGAAGTAGACCGTGTTCAGCAGGCCCTTGACCCTGGGACCCGAGTGGCGGACGTCGCCGACGACGCCCTGGATGCGGTACCAGTCGTTCCCGAAGCCGATCTCCTGGCCGATCGGGTCCTTCCCGGGGAAGTACTGCTCGGCGAGGCCCGCGTTGACCAGCACCGCGGTGGGCTTCGTCGTGTGGTCCGAAGGCTGGAACCAGGCGCCCCGCACGAGGGGGACGCCCAGGACCGCGAGGCCCCGCGCGCTAGCGGCGCGCACCTCCGCGAGGTCCGTCTCGCGGGGTTCCCTCCCCCGGAGCTGGAAGGTGGAATTGCGGCCGTTCTGGATGGGGGGCATGTAGTCGATCCAGCCCGCCTCCTCCACGCCGGGCACGCCCTTGACGGCCTCCAGCACCTGCTCGGTGACCCGGAGCCGCGCGGCTTCGTCCTTGTAGACGGTGGGGGAGGCCTGGATGGAGAAGGTCGAGACGCCCTCCGGCCGGATCCCCAGGGGGACCTGCACCAGCCTGCGGATGCTGAAGAAGGTGGCGCTGAAGCCGGAGACCAGCATGAGGGCCAGGGCCACCTGGGCCACCACCAGCGCGCTGCGGAGACGGCGCCGTCCGGGCGAGTCGGTGCTCTTGGAGCCCTCCTTGAGATGCTGCGCGAGGTTCAGGCGCAGGAGCAGGAGCCCCGGGGCGCTGCCGCAGAGCAGGGCGGTGACGAGGGCCGTCGCGAGGGTGAGGCCGAGGGTGGGGAGGTGGAGGCCGAGGGCTTGGGCCTGGGCGAGGTCCGCCGGCACGAGGGGACGCAGCAGGTCGAGGGAGAAGGTCGCCACCGCGAGGCCCGCCGCGGCGCCCAGCAGGGAGACCAGGAGGCTCTCGGCCAGGGAGGGCGCGAGGACCTGGAGCCGGTCGCCCCCCAGGGCCGCCCGCACCGCCATGTCCCGCAGCCGCCCGGTGGCCCGGGCCAGGAGCTGGTTGGCCACGTTGATGCAGGCGATGAGGAGCACGAGGCCGGCGGCCACGCCCAGGAGGAGCAGGGTCGGCCCCTGGGAACCGTAGCGGTCCTCGCGGTAGGGCCGCACGAGGGCGCCGCGGCCGCGGTCGGCCTCCTGCTCCTTCTCCAGCGCCGAGGCCACGGAGGCCAGGTCGGCGCGGGCCTGGTCCAGGCTCACGCCGGGGCGCAGGCGCCCGTAGGCGATGAGGAAGTTCATGTTCCGGTTGGCGCGCTCCTCGTCCCGCAGCTTGTGGGGCACGAAGGCCTCCCGGCCGTTGATGGCGAAGTCACCGGGCAGGATGCCCACCACCGTGTGGCTCTGGCCGTTCAGGCGGATCTCGCGGCCCACCACGCCGGGATCGCCCCCGAAGGCCCGGCGCCAGAGCCCCTCGCCGAGCACGACCACGGGGCTGCCGACCGGATCGCTGGGCAGCAGGGTGCGGCCGAGGAGCGGCCGGGTCTCGAAGGCCCGGAAGAAGTCCGGCGTCACCGAGCCCACCATCACCCGCTGGGGCGTCTCGAGCCCGCCGAGGTTCATGGCCTGGTTGTCCAGGCCCGCCAGGGCCTCGAAGGTGCGGTTGCGGGCGGCCCAGTCCTGGAGGCGCGGCCAGGAGAGGGAGGCGGTCCAGCCCGGATTGGCGGCCACGGTCCCCCAGATCGCCATCACCCGGTCCGGGTTCCGGAAGGGCAGGGGCGTGAGCACCATGGTGTGCAGGAGGCTGAACACGGCCGTGTTGGCCCCGATGCCGAGGGCGAGCGCGAGGACGGCCGCGAACGTGAAGCCCCGGGCCCGGAGGAGGGCGCGGAGGGCGTGGCGGAGGTCGTGGAGGAAGGCGGCCATGGCGGATCCTTCAGCGGAGGTTGACCACGCGGCCCAGGCCCGCCTCCTGCTCCTCCACCACGCGCCCGTCGAAGAGGTGCACGGTGCGGTCGGCGAAGTTCGCGAAGCGCGGGTCGTGGGTGACCATGCAGAGGGTGGAGCCCCGGCGGTGCAGGTCCTTCAGGAGGTCCATCACCGATTCGCCGTTGGTGCTGTCCAGGTTGCCGGTGGGCTCGTCGGCCAGCAGGATCGTCGGCCGGCCCGCCACGGCGCGGGCCACGGCCACGCGCTGCTGCTGGCCGCCGCTGAGCTGGGCGGGAAGGTGCTTGGCGCGGTGCACCATGCCGACCTCCTCGAGGGCCAGCATGGCGCGGGTGCGCCGCTCGCCGCTGGGGAGTCCGCGGTAGACCAGGGGCAGCTCCACGTTCTCCAGCACCGTGAGGTCGCCGATGAGGTTGAAGCTCTGGAAGATGAACCCGATCTCCCGGTTGCGGATGCGGGCCCGGTCGGCGAGGCCGAGGCCCGAGACGGGCTTGCCGCCGAGCTCGTAGACGCCGCCGGTGGGCGTGTCCAGGAGGCCGAGGATGGCCAGCAGGGTGGACTTCCCGCAGCCGGAGGGGCCGGCGATGGAGAGGAATTCGCCCTCGCGGATCTCGAGGTGGATGTCGGAGAGGGCGTGGGTCTCCACTTCGTCGGTGGTGAAGACCTTGCGGAGGCCTTCGAGGCGGATGATGGGCTTGGCGGTCACGGGGGCTCCTGGGAAAGGGATGGGCGGGTCTACTTGACGCGGATGCGGTCCTGGCCGTCGAAGGGGGTGGCGTCGGAGAGCACGACCTTGTCGCCGGGCTGGAGGCCTTCGACGATCTCGAGGGTGTTGACGGAGCCCCGGCCGAAGCGGACCTTCACGCGCACGGCCTCGGTGCCGTCGGGGCTGAGCTTGAAGAGGGTCGCCTGGGCGTGGGCCTGGGCCTGCACGGGCCGGCCGACGAAGAGGCCGCTGTCCGCGCGGTCCAGCTCGATGACGCCCTCGACGCTGAGGTCCGGCCGCACGCCCTTGGGGAGCTCGCCCTCCAGGCTGGCGTCCACGGACACCGTGCCGTTCTGCACCGCGGGGTCGATGCGGAGCACGCGACCCTCCACGAGGCCGTTGCGGGTATCGATGGTGACCTTCTGGCCGATCTGGAGGTCCTTGGCCTGGGTCTCGCTCACCTTCAGCTCCGCCTTCAGGGGCAGGGGCTTCGCCACCTTCGCCAGCAGGGCCCCGGCGGCGAGCTGCTGGCCCACCTGCAGGGGAAGCTGCTGGAGGATGCCGGCCATGCCCGGGCGGACCTTGAGCGCCGCCACCTGGGCCAGCTTCAGGGCCGCCTGGGCCCGGGCCTGCTCCAGGGCCGCCCGGGACGGGGAGGCGCTGCCGCCCCTGCCTTCATAGAGGTCGAGGCGGGCGCGCTCGAGCTCGGCCCGGGCCTGGGCCTCCTCGAGGCGCACCTCGGCCTTCAGGAGGTCGCTCTCCGAGAGCAGGCCCTCCTTCCGCAGGCGCTCCGCGGCCCGCAGGGCGGCCTGGGCCTCGAGGAGGGCGGCCTTGGCGGAGGCCGCGGAACCCTTCTGGTTCAGGGCGCCCAGCTCGTGCTCCGACTGCGCCTTGCGCAGGGCCCACGCGGCCTCCTCCGCCGCCTGCTGCAGCTCGGGGCTGGACAGCTCCGCGATGACGCTGTCCTCCTTCACGGCGGAGCCGGGCAGGATGAGCACCCGCTCCACCTTGCAGCCGGTGGGCGCGGTGAGGATCTTCACGTCCACGGGGACCAGCGTGCCGGTGCCGCGCACCTGGAACACCATGGGGCCGCGCTTCACCTCGTCGATGAGGAGGCTGGTGCGCTCCACGGACATGGCCGCCGGCTTGAGACGCCCCAGGGCGACCAGCGCCGCGAGGACGCCGAGACCCGCCACGCCGTAGGCCACGAGTCGGCGGCGCCTGGGCTGAGGTTCGCGGGGGACGTCCATGGGGGGCTCCGGCAAAGATCCGCCCGACCTTCAGCGAGCGCCGTGCCAGAGGGCTTCTGAATGAAATGACACAGGTTGCTCGGGATCCCCTGGGCCAGGGGACCGGGTGGGCGTCCCGGCCCTGGGACGGATCGTCCCGCCCATGGGACGGCCCGGCGGCTACCGCAGGTAGTCGCTGAAGGTCCCCCGTTCCGGGTGCTAGGCTCAGCCCACCGCTGCCTGGAGGCCCCATGAAGAGCGCCGTCATCGTCGAAGCCAAGCGCACGCCCATCGGGCGGGCCATCAAGGGGGCCACCGCGGCGACGCGGCCCGAGACCCTCGGCGCGGTGGTGCTGGAGGCCATCAAGCCCCTCCTCTCCGACTGGTCGGGCCTCGAGGACGTCTTGGTGGGCTGTGCCATGCCGGAGGGCGAGCAGGGCATGAACCTGGCGCGGCTGGTGGCCTTCCGGGCCGGCCTGCCCATCACCTCGGCGGCCACGACGGTGAACCGCTTCTGCGGGTCGAGCCAGGAGACGGTGCTCATGGCCGCCCGGGCCATCGCGGTGGGCGCCGGCACGATCTTCCTCGCCGGGGGCGTGGAGTCCATGTCCAAGGTGCCCATGGGCGGCTTCAACCCCAGCCTGGATCCCTGGCTCAGCGAGCACTTCCCCGAGGCCTACTGCTCCATGGGCATCACGGCGGAGAACCTGGCCAAGGACTATGCCATCTCCCGCGCCGAGCAGGACCAGTTCGCCTACGAGAGCCACCAGAAGGGCGCGAAGGCCTGGGCGGACGGCAAGTACGCCAAGGAGACCGTGCCCTTCACCACGAAGAACCTCGAGGGCCAGGAGATCAGGGTGGACCGGGACGAGTGCGTCCGCGCGGACACGTCCCTGGAGAAGCTGGGCGAACTGAAGGCCGCCTTCCTGAAGGACGGCAACGTCACCGCCGGGAACAGCTCGCCCCTCACCGACGGCGCGGCCTTCCTGCTGGTGATGGAGGAGGAGGCCGCGAAGGCCGCCGGCCTCAAGGCCCGCGCCCGCATCCTGGGCGGCGCCGTGGCCGGCGTGGCGCCGGACCGCATGGGCCTCGGCCCCGTGCCCGCGACGAAGAAGATCCTGTCCCGCCTCGGCATGACCCTGGACCAGATGGACGCCGTGGAACTCAACGAAGCGTTCGCGGCCCAGAGCCTGGCGGTGATCCGGGAAGGGAAGTTCGACCCGGCCAAGGTGAATGGCTGGGGCGGCGCCATCGCCATCGGCCACCCCCTGGGCTGCTCGGGCGCGCGCATCCTCACGACCCTGCTACACCGCCTGGAGGACGGCGGCGGGCGCTACGGCCTTGCCACGATGTGCATCGGCGGCGGCCAGGGCATCGCGACCGTCATCGAGAAGCTGTGAGGCCGGCCATGACCTTGGAGATCAAGAAGGTCGGCGTCCTCGGATCCGGCGTCATGGGCTCGGGCATCGCCGCCCATGTGGCCTCGGCCGGCTGCGCGGTGGAGCTGCTGGACATCGTCATCGACGAGGCGGCCCCCGACAAGCTGGCGGAGGGCGCCCTGGCGGGGCTGGCCAAGTCCAAGCCCGCGCTGATGATGCACCCGGGCTTCCTCAAGAAGATCCGCACGGGCAATCTGCGGGACCACCTGGACCGCCTGGCGGACTGCGACTGGGTCGTGGAGGTCGTCAAGGAGGACCTGAAGATCAAGCAGGACCTCTACGCCCGCCTGGAGGCGCACCTGAAGCCCGGCGCCTGGATCAGCTCCAACACCTCGGGCATCCCCCTGAAGATGCTGGTGGACGGGCGTTCCGACGGCTTCCGGAAGCGCTTCGTCATCACCCACTTCTTCAATCCTGTTCGTTACCTCCGGTTGCTGGAGTTCGTGAAGGGCGAGGCCGTCGCGGAGGCCGAGGCCGCCGAGTTCCGCGGCTGGCTGGAGGAGAGGCTGGGCAAGGAGGTGGTGCCGGCCTACGACTCGCCCACCTTCATCGGCAACCGCATCGGCATCCACGGGATCATGTCGGTCCTGCACCTGGCCCTGGCGGAGAAGATCCCCTTCGAGGTCATCGACTCGGTGCTCGGCGAGGCCGCTGCGCGGGCCAAGAGCGCGTCGTTCCGCACCGCGGACCTGGCGGGCATCGACATCATGGCGGCCACCGCCAAGAACGTGTACGACCTCTGCCCCAACGACGAGGTCCGCGACGTCTTCAAGTTCCCCGACCTGCTCCAGTGGATGCTGGACAACAAGGTCCTCGGCAACAAGACCAAGGGCGGCTTCTTCAAGAAGGACAAGGGCGAGGGCGGCAAGAAGCTCTTCCTGAGCCTCGATCCCGATACGAAGACCTACAAGCCCCAGGAGAAGAAGGACTGGCCGATCCTCAAGGAGCTGAAGGGCGTCGACGACCCGGCGGAGCGGGTGCGGACCCTGCTCACCAGCGACAGCGAGGCCGGCCGCCTGGCCTGGCGCTGCGTGGCGGACAACCTGACCTACGCCGTGAACCGCCTGGGGGAGGTCACGGACCTGCCCCTCAACGTCGACAACGCCATCAAGAACGGCTTCGCCTTCGAGCTGGGCCCCTTCGAGCTCTGGGACACCCTGGGCGTGGCGCGGGTCGTCGCCCGCATGGACTTCGAGCAGCGGAAGGTGCCCGACCTGGTGCGGCGCATGCTCGCCAAGGGCGTGGAGGGCTTCTACCGCTGGCAGCACGGCGTGCCCATCGCCCAGCTCGACCCGAGGACCCTCGAGTTCGTCCCGATCCTCGAGGACAAGAAGGTCATCATCCTCAAGCGGGAAGTCGGCAAGGGCAGGGTGGTGGCCGAGAACAGTTCGGCCCAGCTCATCGACCTGGGCGACGACGTGGCCTGCCTCTCCTTCCGCACCAAGATGAACGCCCTGGACGACGGCATCGTGATGCTCATGGAGGACACGGTCCAGAAGCACATCCCCGGGCGCTTCAAGGGCCTGGTGGTGGGCAACCAGGGCAAGGTCTTCAGCGCGGGCGCGAACCTGGTCTTCGTGCTGAACGCCGCCAAGGACAAGCAGTTCGACCTCATCGAGGAGGCCTCGCGGCGCCTGCAGTACGCGGCCCGGGCCCTCACCTACGCGCCCTTCCCGACGGTGGCGGCGCCCTTCCAGCTCGTGCTGGGCGGTGGCTGCGAGATCACGCTCGCCTGCCAGCGGGCCGTGGGCAGCGCCGAGACCTACATGGGTCTGGTGGAAGTGGGCGTGGGGGTCATCCCCGCCGGCGGCGGCTGCCTCCAGATGCTCCTCCGCATGGAGGAAGCCATGAAGGCCAAGGGCGAACTGGGCCCCATGCCCAAGATCAAGGCCGCCTTCCAGTTCATCGGTACCGCCAACGTCAACACCAGCTTCGACGAGGCCCAGCGCAACGGCTTCTTCCGCCGCAGCGACGTCCGGGTGATGAACAGCGCCCACCTGCTGGCCGCCGCCAAGGCCGAGGTGCTGAAGATGGCCGCGGACTTCAAGCCCGTGGAGCCCCGCACCTTCCGGCTTCCCGGCCTCGGGGGCGTCGCCGCCCTGAAGAGCGCCGTCAAGGACTTCCAGCTCCAGGGCCTGGCCTCCGAGCACGACGGCATCATCATGGGCGAGCTCGCCCACATCCTCTGCGGCGGCGACGTCAGCCCCGTCCAGGAGGTCACCGAGGAGCGCATCCTCGAGCTGGAGCGCCAGGCCTTCGCGCGGCTGTCCGGCTACGAGAAGACCCAGGCGCGGATGGACAGCATCCTCACCAAGGGCAAGCCGCTGAGGAACTGAGCCGGGGGCGGGAAGGCGGGTCAGGCCGTTGCCGGCACAAGCGGCTGTAAGGGCCCGTCCAGAAAAGCGCTGGGCGTTCCCAAACAGCCGCTAGGATCGGGGGATGCTCCGGTCCCGCCCCGCGCTGCTCCTCCTGGCCGCACCCCTCGCGGCCCAGGACTTCCAGCTCCCGCCCTACCTGCCCATTCCCGAGGGGCTCGAGATCAAGCCGGGCAGCGGCGAGACCTGGCGCTTCGACAAGGAACCCTTCGACGTCCGCAACGCCCAGACGGGGGCCTGGCTGAAGGTCCCCGTCCAGGGCATGACCTCCCGCTTCCTGCTGAGGCCCTCCGGCGGCCAGCGGATGGGCGCGCTGGTCCTGCAGCAGGCGATGCAGCAGGGCCTGGAGGCGGCCGGGTGGGCCTGGGAGTGGAAGGAGCGGGGTATCGCCCGATACGCGAAGGAGGGGCGGGAGGCCTGGATCAGCGTGAAATCGGCCGGAGGGGGGGAACTGAAGGTGGCGGTCGTGGAGAAATCCCAGCCCCCGACCCTCACGCTGCGCCCCCCGGGTCGGACCGTGGAGCCGATCAACGACCAGGCGGACTTCCCCTACCTGCTCCCCACCGTGCGCGGACGACTGCTGCGCAGCCTGCAGCTCACCAGCCCCGAGCCCGTGCGGCTCGCGGACGGCACCGAGACGCTCGCCACGCTCACCATGGTGGAGAAGCAGTACCAGCTGGAGCGGCCCGTGTCGAACCACGAGTTCCTCACCGTGATGCAGGCGGCCCTGAAGGCCGCCGGGTGGGAGATCGAGGGCTACACCCACGGCCTGAACGCGGTGGTGCAGGCCTACTACACCCGCGACGGCAGGGACCTCCGCGCCACCCTTCGGAACCTCCAGACCACCCAGTCCCTGGCAGTGACCGATGTGGGGGCCCAGCTCCCGGGGGCCCGGAAGGAAGGAGACCGGAAATGAGAGCGCTGCGCTTCGAGGCCTTCGGAGATCCGCTGCAGGTGCTGGGACTCCAGGAGCTGCCCGCCCCCGAACCCGGGCCCGGGGAGGTCCTCCTCCACATGGCCCTGCGGCCGATCAACCCCTCCGACCTGCTCCAGGTGAGGGGCGTCTATGGGCGGCGTCCGGACCTGCCCGCCACTCCGGGGCTGGAGGGCCTCGGGACGGTGGCGTCCCTGGGCCGCGGGGTGGAGGGGCTCCGGCCTGGCCAGCGGGTGGTGCCCCTGGGCGCCCAGGGCACCTGGGCCGACTCCCTGGTGACGCCGGCGGAGAACCTGGTGGCCATCCCCGACGGGCTCGCGGACGAGGCCGCCTGCCAGGTGATCGTGAATCCCCTCACCGCGTGGCTCATGACCGTCGAGGAACTGCGCCTGGGGCCCGGGGACTGGCTCGTGCAGACCGCCAGCGGTTCCGCCGTCGGGCGCTGCCTCCTCCAGATCGCGAAGCTGCGGGGCTTCCGCGTGCTCAGCCTGGTGCGCCACCGCACCCCCCTGGCGGACGAGATGGAGGCCGAGGGGGTGGGTCCGGTGCTCAGCACCGAGGATCCGGACTGGGGGGACCGGGCCTTGGACGTCCTGCCCAAGGGCGGCGCCACGGCGGCCGTGGACGCGGTGGGAGGCACGGTGGGCGGACGGGTGGCCATGCTGCTGCGCCGGGGAGGCACGATGCTGGTCTACGGCGCCCTCTCCATGGAGCCCCTCCAGCTGCC
>JBDIBF010000091.1:0-10862 GCA_039812765.1 Holophagaceae bacterium | reverse complement strand
GCCGCGCCCGCGGCGAAGGCTGCTCCGGCCCCCGCCGCCGCGAAGGCCGCGCCCGTTCCGGCCGCGAGGACCGCCGCCGGGGGGTTCTTTGGCAACAAGGATTCGAAGACCTGCCACACCGGCGACTGCAAGTCCGGGGCGAGGACCAAGGCAGAGAACCGCGTTTCCTTCGCCAGCGCCGCCGAGGCCCAGGCCCAGGGCTACCACGCCTGCAAGGTGTGCAAGCCGTTCTGATCCAGGCTCGTTCCAGTCCCTCCCTCTTCCACGAAGCGGCCCTTTCGGGCCGCTTCGCATGGAGGGCTCCGTTCCTCGGCCCTTCTTCGGGAACTGCCGGTCGTAGGCCTCCTGGGCAACGGGTCCCCGTCCGCGATCGAGCGAAGCGAGGAGCGGGAGGACAGGGCTTGATGTCCTATCCGATCCGGGGGTGGTCGGCGGAGCCGTAACCCGGGAAGCTCAGCCCTTCTTGGGGAACTGCCGGTCGTAGGCCTCCTGGGCATACTGCGACGGCGGCACGCCGAACCTCCGCTTGAAGGCCCGGGTGAAGGCGCTGGCGTCGTAGAAGCCGAGGATCTTGGCCACGTCGCTGGGGCGCTCGCCGCTGGCGAGCAGGGTGACGGCGCGCTGGAGCCGGCGCTCGATGAGGTACTGGTGGGGCGTGGTGCTGGTGGCTTCGCGGAACAGGCGGATGAAGTGGTCCGGCGTGCAGCGGGCCATGGTGGCCAGCTCGGAGACCGAGTTCTTCGCGCCCAGGTGGGCTTCCATGTGGTCCAGCACGAGCTGCAGGGTGGAGCGGTTGAGCCGGTACGGGAAGCGGCTGCGGTCCTCCTTCTCGGTCAGCCGCGCCAGCTCGGCACCCAGCAGGATGAGGAAGAGCTCCCGGGTCATGAGCTGCACGCCTTCAGGATTCGTCAGCTCCGTCGTGAAGATGGTGAAGAGCTGCTTCATGGCCTGGCTGCGCAGCACCGAGAAAGTCTGCTCCTGCCACTTGCGGGGCGGGTGCTGGAGGGCCGTGAGCAACGGTTCCGGGAAGGGGCCTTCGAGCTGGAGGGCCGAGTACCCGAAGGGCTGGTTGGCCTGGTGGCGCTTCAGGACGTGCTGGAAGCCCGGCAGCAGCAGGGCGAGGTCGCCCCGGCGGATGATGCCCTCCTCATGGTCGTCCCCGGTGCAGACCCGGATGGCCGAACTGGCGTGGATCAGCGTCCAGGCGTCCCGGCTGGGCAGGGCCTTGGGAGGCACCGGGTCGCTCTTGAGCTGCACCAGCCGCAGAGGTCCGCTCACCCGGATGACGAGGTTCTGGCTATCCGTCTCAGCCATGCCGACCTCCTAGGAAAATCCGCCAGGCGGGGTGGGCCTGACAAGGAAGGATGGCACAGGTTGGGAAAGCAGAAACAGTTTTTTTACAGACCCCTTCCTTACGCCTTGGCGAAGGCCGCCGCGAGGCTCCGGAGGATGGGGAGGCCGCCCACGCCTCCCTGGGCCGGCTCCACGGCCCGCTCGGGGTGGGGCATCATGCCCAGCACGTTGCCCTTCAGGTTCGTGATGCCGGCGATGCCATTGGCCGCGCCGTTGGGGGTGTGGTCGTCGCCGACGTTGCCCGCCGCGTCGCAGTAGCGGAAGGCCACGCCACCCCGGGCCTCCAGCTCCCCGAGACCCGCCTCGTCCAGGGTGAAGTTGCCCTCGGCGTGGGCCATGGGCACGCAGATCACCTCGCCGGGCCGCATCGCCGACGTGAAGGGCAGGGTGGTGCGCTCGCAGCGCAGGTGCACCCACTTGTGGATGAAGCGCAGGGTGTCGTTGCGCAGCAGGGCGCCGGGCAGGAGCTGGGCCTCGCAGAGGATCTGGAAGCCGTTGCAGACGCCGAAGACCAGGCCGCCGTTCTCGGCGTGGCGCTTGATGTCCGCCATGATGGGCGCCAGGGCCGCGATGGCCCCGCAGCGCAGGTAGTCGCCGTAGCTGAAGCCGCCCGGCACGAAGACCAGCTCGGTGCCCGCCGGGAGGGCGGTCTCCTGGTGCCACACGGGCACCGTGTCCCAGCCCATCACCGTGCCGCAGGCGTGCAGCGCGTCGTGGTCGCAGTTGGAGCCGGGGAAGACGGGGACGGCGACCTTCACGCCAGCACCTCGATGGAGGCCTTCTCCATGACCGGGTTCACCAGCAGCTTCTCGCACATGGCCAGGGCGGCGGCCTTCGCCTCCTCGGCGGTGGCGGCGGGCACGTCCATCTCGATGAGCCGGCCGATGCGCACGTGGTCCACCTTGAATCCGAAGCCGTGCAGGCCCTGCTCCACGGCCTTGCCCTGGGGATCCAGGATCCCGGACTTGAGAGACACCAGCACCCGCACCATCATTCCGGCCCCCTGAATCCGCCATTCTAGCGGGACTTGCGGAGCGGCCAGCGCAGTCCTGGACGGTCCGTCAGTCCCGCTTGTGCCGGTCACGGCCTACAGGGCCGCGAGGACGAAAAAAACGGCGCGCCCCGGAGGACGCGCCACAGTCGGATGCCGGGGGTTCTAGAACGCCACCTGCAGGGCCACCAGCAACGTGTTCCCGCCCTGCTCGCCGGTCTGGCCGGCGCGGGGCTTGAGGAAGTTCTTGGAGCGGGCGATGTAGTTCACCTTCAGGTTCGCGGCCTTGATCTTCTCGGGCTTGAAAGCGTAGAGGTAGCCCGCGGTGATCTCCGTGAACTTGGGCGTGTAGTCGGTGCCCGTGGAGACGCCGGGGGCGCTCTGCGTGTAGGGGTTGTAGGCCGTGTACCAGTCGTCGCCCTGGTTGTAGTTGGCCGTGTCGTAGCGCAGCAGGAAGGTGTGGTTCCCGGTGGTGTAGCCGCCGGTGAGCCAGGTGCCCATGAACTTCTGGTCCAGGTGCTGGCGGGAGGCGGCGCCCGCGGCGCCCACGGAGGGGTAGCGGCGGCCGAGCTGGCCCGTCATGACCTCGCCGGAGAAGTACCACACGTCGTTCTGGAAGACGTAGTAGGCGCCCAGGTTCGTGGTCTTGTCCTTGGCGTCGAGGATGGACGCGGCGCTCGGGACGCTGCCGGCGGCGCCCGTGAAGGTCTTGGCCGCCAGGGCGCCCTTGTCGGCCTGGTCGGTGCCGCCCTGCAGGGTGTAGGCGCCGAACCTGTGGACGCGGTTCAGGGTGACGTCCGCGCGGAGCACCAGGTCCTTTTGGGCGTTCGCGTCGTTGCCCTTGCCGGAGATGGCGTCGCCCATGCCGTTGAACAGGCCCACGGTGCCCTTGAAGGCGAACGCCTTGGGGTCGCCGGTGCTCCAGGCCAGGGTCGCGCCGCGGTCGCGCTTGTCGCCGAACTGGCGGGCCAGCTGGGCGCGCTCGGCGAAGAGGATCTCGCCCGAGGAGGTGAGGCCTTCCATGGTCTGCAGGTTCTTGAACTGGCCGACCTTCAGGTCGAAGCCGCTGCCCAGCTTCCAGGTGATGGCCGCGTCCTGGAGGATGGAGGGGTTCGAGGCGCCGGTGTTGATGGAGGGGTCCAGCATCACCTCGTACTCCACGTCGTCCGTGATGTTGCCGGCGAGCTTGATCTCGCTGCGGCGGATGGAGAAGCCGTTCTCCTGGAACTCGGAGCGCAGGTTGAAGTAGCCGCCGGGCTCCTTGGCGTTCAGGCGGAGGTTGTTGTCCGTCATCTGGCTGTACCAGACCTGCAGGAGGCCGCTGATCTTGGGGGCCTGGGCCGAGGCCGGCACGGCCGCGATCACGGCGAGGGCCGCGAGGCCGAGGCTGCGGTTGAGGGTCGTTCGCTTCATGGGTTCTCCATTCACCGTATGGCGCATGGAGGAAGGTTCCCGGCGGACTGTGACGGGCCGGTGAACGGCGCGTTCTATTTCCGGGCACGGCTGCCACGGCGGGGCGCGGGCCGCCCGTCCCATCGATGGGTCTCGAGGTCGAGGTTGCCGTCGGCATCCACCAGGACCCCCTCGGCCTTCAGCCGCGCGGCCTGTTCCTGGGCGCCCCACCAGCGGCCCCGGGAGGGGATGAATCCGTGGGTGTTCACCACCCGGTGCCAGGGCAGGTCCGTGCCCTGGGGCAAGCCCTTGAGCACCATGCCCACCTGGCGCGGGCGCCGCGGGTAGCCCGCCAGGGCCGCCACCTGGCCGTAGCTGGCGAGACGGCCCTCGGGGATGCGGGCCACTACCGCGAGCACCGCGGCGCGGAAGACGGCGGCGCCATCCGCGTCCTCGGCCACGGCCTCCGGCAGGGCCTTTGTCCTCGGCTTCAAGGCTCAGGAGCCGGCGGGCACCGGGCGCTGGGAGGCCGGCACCCGGGCGCGGAAGCCGCCCTCGTAGCTGTGCCAGTGGTCCAGCTCCTCCTCGGGGTGGGCCCAGCACCAGTAGCCGTCGCCGCTGTCGAAGTCCACGAGCCAGAGCCCCTTCACCTCGGCGCCCAGGTCGCGCATGCCCTCGGCCCAGGCCTCCACCAGGAGCTGGATGCGCTCCCGCAGGGCCTCGGCGTCGGCCTCCCGGCCCCCGGCCTCCGCGGCCTCCAGGTCTTCGGCGAGTCCCATGGCCAGGTCGAAGGCCGGCGTCGTGAGGCGCCGGACCTCGGGCATGAGCGCCTTCGCTTCGGGAAGGGTGAAAACCCGGGCCATGGTGCCTCCGCTGGAGGATGATTATCCCATGCGCTTCATCCCCCTGCTGCCCGCCGTCCAGGATCCCGCTCCCTTCGAGGCCTTCCGGGACGTGGAGCTCGATCTCGCGGCGGGCCTTCACCCCGGCTGGGCGAAGGCGGTGGTGCGCGGGCTCGCCGTGCACGCCCTGCACCTGCCGGCCATGGATTTCGGGGACGCCCTGGCCCTGAAGGCCCTGGAGCCCCTGGGCGCGCGGCTCTCCCCGGACTTCCTGGTGCTCCACGCTTCGGACCCCTCGGGCCTCATGGGCGCCTCCCGCTTCTTCCGCGCCCTGGAGGCCATCCTGGAGCAGACCCACGGCCGGGGAGTGAAGGTGGCCCTCCGCCCGGCTCCCGGGCACGCGGGACCGCTGGCGAAGCGGCTGAAGGAGGCGCGCGGCGAGGCGGTGGGCTTCTGCTGGCACGCTGGCGTGGGCGCCGACCTGGAGGCCATCAGCGACCGGCTGCTCACGGCGGTGCACGGCGAGGGCGCGGACCTCGCGGCCCTCCAGGCCACGGGCTACCGCTGGAACATGGCCGTGCCGCCGCGTCCCGGCGAGGACCCGGCGGGCCTGCAGACCCGTCTCGCGGCGCTGGCGGCGGCGCATCCCGGCGTGCTCTTCCCGGCCGGGAAGCCCACCCACGCCCTGGGCCGCCCGGTGGTGGAGGAGGAGGGCGTCTTCTTCGGCCCGGGCCTCCTGGGCACGGCCGCTCCGGAGCGGGAGCGGCTGCGTTGACCACCCTGCTGGTCATCGCCGGGGAGGCCTCCGGCGACCTGCACGGCGCCGAGATCCTGCGGGAGCTGAAGGCGCGCCGCCCGGACCTCCGGATCGTGGGCATCGGCGGCGACCGCATGGCGGCCCACCTCGACCGTGCCCTGGCCCATGTGAAGGATCTCGGCGTGGTGGGCTTCGTGGAAGTCCTGAAGCACCTCCCCGCGCTGAGGCGCCTGTTCAGGGAGGTGGTGGCGGCGGCCCGCGAAGAGCGCGTGGCGGCGGCCCTGTTCATCGACTACCCCGGCTTCAACCTTCGGCTCGCCAGGGCCCTGCGCCGCGAACTGCCGGCGGTGAAGCTGCACCAGTACGTCTGTCCGCAGGTGTGGGCCTGGAAGAAGGGCCGCATCCCCGAGCTGGGCCGCACCCTGGACACCCTCTACTGCCTCTTCGACTTCGAACCCGCCCTGTTCAAGGGGCTGCCGGTGGACGCGCGGTGGGTGGGCAATCCGCTGGTGGAGGCCGTCGCGCCGGAAGTGGACCGCGAGGCCTTCTTCCGGGATTCGGGCCTGGATCCCGCAAAGCCCGTGGTGGCCCTCCTGCCGGGCAGCCGGTCCGGGGAGGCCAGGCGCCTGCTGCCCCCCATGGCGGAGCTGGCGAAGGCCTGGGGAGGACGGTGCCAGTGGGTGCTGCCCCTGGCGCCGACCCTGGAGGAGGCCTTCGTCCAGGACCTTCTCGACGGCGCACCGGTGAGGATCCTGCGAGGCCTCACCTACGCCTCCCGGGCCTACGCCGACGCGGCCCTGGTGGCCAGCGGCACGGCGACCCTGGAGACCGCGCTGCTGGGGACGCCCATGGCCATCGTGTACCGCCTGAATCCGCTCACCTATCTCGCCGCGCGGACGCTGGTGGACCTCCCGTACTTCGGCCTTGCCAACGTCGTCGCGGGCCGGGGCGTCTTCCCCGAGCTCGTCCAGGGGGAGGTCACCGCGCCGCGTCTGGCTTCCGAGCTGGAGGCGCTCCTCGCCCCCGCCGCGCGGGGACGCCTGGCGTCCGAGGTGGTCGAGATCCGTCGGCGCCTCGGCCCGCCCGGCGCGGCGGGGCGGGTGGCGGACCACCTGGCGGCGGGCCTCGGCCCGGCTTGAGGCGCCCGTCCCGGAGGCGTTCCGGGGCTCAGGGCCCCGGACGCCTCCGGAAGGGACCCGCGGGTCGCCGCATCACCGCTCCCGGACGGGCTGCCGCGATGCCCGTGGGCGCGGTTCCGGGGTGAACCCGGGCCAGGATCCACCGAGGAAGGCGGGCCGGCCCGAAGGCAGGATGGCGGGCAGCGCGGTGCCGCCGGCGGGCGGCGCGGAGGGCGTGACGGTGAAGTAGTCGATGGAATTGAAGGCGTCGAAGTAGACCGTGCTGCTGGTGCGCACGTCCACGCCGATCCCGTACACGCCCGGCTGCATGATGGTGGGCAGGGTGTAGGTGGCGGTGGTGCTGTAGTCCCGCACCATGACCCAGCCCAGGGCGTCGTCCAGGTAGAGCCAGAACTGGTACTGGTAGGCCGAGGCGGGCGCGGGCGTGGCGGTGCCCTGGACGAGGGAGCCCGAGCCGACGGCGGTGAAGGTCGGTGGCCAGCTGCCGCCG
The DNA here is from genome assembly GCA_039812765.1 of Holophagaceae bacterium. Classification (GTDB taxonomy): domain Bacteria; phylum Acidobacteriota; class Holophagae; order Holophagales; family Holophagaceae; genus JADJVL01. Next base: position 3,898 of record JBDIBF010000091.1, on the reverse strand, counting down.
GTGCGGGAGACCGGCAGGGAGGTGCTGGGGGTGATGCTCACCGCCGTGGCCGGGGTGTACTGCCGCAGCACGGAGAGCTTGGCCCCGTTGCTGGTGGCGGGCCCGATGCCATTGCTCACGGTGCAGCTGAAGACGCTGCCGTTCATGTAGTCGGCGGTGGGGTTCACCGTGAGGGTGGAGGAGGCCGTGGCGGTGGTGCTGTTCACGGGAATGGAGGCATTGGTCCAGCTGTAGCCGCCGACGCCGTTGGTGAGGTTCACGCCGTTCCGCATCCACTGGAAGGTCAGGGTGTTGGTCGTGCCGTCGCCGCCGCCGCCGGCGGTCACCGTGAAGGTGGCCGGATTGGGGGCGGTGAGGGCCGCGTCGGCGGGCTGCTGGGTGATGTTCGCCGGCGTCGTGTTGATGGAGTGGACCTCGGCGATGTTGGAGGTCAGGCTGCACACGCCGTTGCTGATGACGCAGGTGTACTGTCCGCCAGCGCCGCCGTTGACCGGCGTGCTGATGGTGAGGGTGGGCGTGGTGACCCCCGAGAAGGTGACGCCGCTGACGACTCCGTTGGTCAGGGCGGTCGTGTTCCAGTACCACTGGTAGCTGGTGGCCCCCGTCGCGCCCACGGAGAGGTAGATGGTCTGGGAGGCTCCGTTGTTGTACCAGACGTTCGCGGGCTGGATGGTGATGACCGGTGGAGGCAGGGTGCTGGTCATCGTGGCGATGCTGCTCACGGCGGGGCCCATGCAGTTGGTCGCCACCAGGGTGTAGTCGCCGGCGCTGAGGCCGCAGGTGGGGTTCGTGACCGTGAGGGTCGGCGTCGTGGCCCCGGTGATGTTCTCGGTGCCGCCGTTCGCGAGGTTCACGCCGTTGCGGCGCCACTGGTAGGTCACCGTGGGATAGGTGTTCGACACCGCCGCGCTCAGGGCGAAGGTGGTGCCCGGCGTGAAGGTGCCGCCGGTGGGCTGGGTGGTGAAGACGGGCACGGTGTAGGTGGGGGTCGGGCCCACCTGCCAGATGCCGCGGCCGTAGATGGCGGCGCGCAGGAAGGACCCGTTGGGGTGCATGTAGAGGTCGGTGACCAGGGCCTGGGGCAGGCCCGACCCGAAGAGGCTCCAGCTCGCGCCGCTGTTGGTGGTGCGGTAGACGCCCAGCCAGGTGGCGGCGTAGAGGGTGTTCGGGTCCCCGGGGTCCACCACGATCTTCACCACCGGCACGTCCGGCAGGCCGGTCTCCGCCGCGGCCCAGCTAGAGCCTCCGTCGGCGGATCTGGCCACGTGGATGGAGTTCGGGGCGGTGGACTCGGAGGTGGCGAAGAGGATGTTGTTGTCCACCCAGGTGACGCTGGAGTTGAAGCCCTGCCACGTGCGTCCGCCGGAGGCGGGCACCAGGGTGTTCAGGTTGCGCGCGGTCACGCTGCCGAGGGCGTTGGTGGAGATGTTCACGATGCCACCCTCGGAGGCGGTCGCCACCCGGTTCGCGTCGGTGGGATGGATGCCGATGCCGTGGCTCACCGGTCGCACGGTGGCGCCGGCGGAGAGTCGGATCGCCTTGGTCCAGTTGCCGCCGTTGACGGTGCGGAAGACCCGCCGGTTGCTGGTGTTCGCGTAGGTGTAGAAGAGGGTCCCGGTGGGGTCGGCGCCGGGAGGCGCGGCGATGATCGGGGTCACCAGGAAGTAGTTCGCGGAGGTACGCGGCGTGGTCAGGCCGGTGACGAAGGCCGACCACTTGGTGGCGTCATCCGGCGGGTTCGACGTGGCGCGGTAGATGTTGTTGTAGCCCAGGGAGCTGAACGAATAGGTGTCCGTGGCCTGGCTCCAGCCCACGCCGAAGCCGTCGTAGTTCCCGAGGGTCCCCACCGTGGTGTCCGAGTGGGTGATGTCGAAGGTGGAGGTGGAGCCCACGCGGTTGTGGGTGGCGTTGTCCTCCACGCCGGCCAGGACGCTCCATGCGCCGCAACCCGACAGGGGCCCGGAGGTCATGGCGAAGACCTGCTGGGTGACGAGTCCCTCGTTCTTGGAATCGTCCCAGGTGGCGCCGCCGTCGTCGGAGTAGAAGAGCCCGCCGGAGGTGCCGAGGAACACCCGGTGCTTGGCCCCCAGGTCCAGTTTGGCGGCGCACTGGAAGCCGCCGTGGGCGAAGGGGAGGCTGAACTTGCCGAACCAGTTGGTCTGGAGGTTCCACTTCGTCGCCGCGGTGCCGCCGGTGGCCCCGCCGTTGGTGTTCTTGGCCGAGCTGAGGTCGCCGCCCAGGTAGAGGGTGTTGCGGGTGAGGTCCTGGGGGTCGACCAGCAGCATCTGGGTGTAGTACCCCGAGGCGTGCATGTAGTCGTTGTTCGCCTGGTCGGTGTTGGTGGTGGCCGGGGCCGTGCCCGAGGTGGTGGTGGTTCCCGCCCAGGTGTTGCCGCCGTTCGTGGACTTGTAGAGGTCCCGCTGGGCCGAATCGCCGGTGTTGGCCGCGAAGCAGTAGACCGTGGCCTCGCCCGGGACGTTGCTGAGGGTCATGCGGCCCACGTTGGTGAGCGGAGTGGTGACGGCCGCCCAGGTCGCGCCGCCGTTGGTGCTGCGCATGATCACGCCGGTGCCGCCTCCCGTGTTGGGGTCCTCCGCGGCGGCGATCCAGGTGCTCGCGCCCACGCGGGCCAGGCTCCACACCAGCTTCCCGTTGAAGGCGGCGTTGTTCACCAGGCTGAACGAGGCCCCGCCGTCGGTGGAGCGGAAGAGCCCCACGTTGGTGCCCACCAGCACCGTGGTGGTGGCCTCCGTGGCCGCGGTGTCGTCCACCTCCACGTCGAGCACCTTGGTGGCCGCGTAGGTCGTTGCCCCGACGGTGCCGCTGAGCTGGATGGGGGCGGACCAGGTGGCGCCCGCGTCGGAGCTGCGCACCATGAATCCCCCCACCCCCTCGTCGAAGGGGTCGCCCAGGCCGAGGTGGATCACCGCGCCGGCCCCGCTCTTCACCTTCCCGAAGGAGGCGCTGCCGCCCATAGTGCTGCCGAGCTGGTCCGTGAGGTTGCGCCAGGTCGGGGGGGTGTCCTCGAAGTTGGAGGTCTTCCAGAGGCCGCCGCCGGAGGTGAGGACGTAGACCGTGTTGGCGTCCGCGGGGTCGGGCAGGATGACGCGCACCCGTCCGCTGGTGAGCTTGTTGACCGTGAGCCCGGAGTTCTGGATCTTGCTGGACTTCGTGGGGCCGAGGTTGGTCCAGGTGGTGGCGCCCAGGGCGGTGGCGAGGGGGGTGCCTTCGGGCAGCTCGACCTTCCCGGCCTCCCCGCCTTGGAACTGCTGCGGGAACAGGAGGCGCTGCCGGGCCGCCTCGTTCATGGCGCGACGCATGAACTCCGGAGAGAGGGCGCCGCCCAGCCGCAGCCTCCACCACTCCCGCCGCGCCGCGGCATCCGCAGTACCCGGGCCCACGGGCGCGGGGGTGGGCGAGCCGTTCCCGTTGCCGTTGTTATCGAAGCCCTGGGCGACGAGGGCGCCGCCGGCCGCGAGGAGGAGCGCCAGGCCGAAGAGGCGGAGCGAAGGGAACGCGGTGGTTGGACGGGTCATGGCGGAATCCCCCAGAGGACCATCCGCGCCGGGCCGTCGGGCCGGCCTGGGGACGCCGATGGGTCAGCGGTGACTATCATCTTGGTCGGTGCGGATTGGGTGTAAAGAGAGGAAACCTGCGAATTTGCCAACCCGCTGCTCAGGACCATGGGAATTTCCCGAGATCCTCGGTAATTGACCGCTCAGCGTCCACCCTGCGGGCCGGCCTCCGGCTCAGGGCTGTCCGGGGGCTTCGTAGTTTCCCACCACCTCGTCCCACCGGCCCTGGGCCCGCAGGATCGTCTCCGCCACCGCCCGCAGCACGCCCCGGCCGCCCCGCACGGGCACGACGAGAGGGCACACCGCCCGCACCTCCGCCACCG
>JBDIBF010000090.1:0-11163 GCA_039812765.1 Holophagaceae bacterium | reverse complement strand
CCCTACGTCACGGGGCGCAGCGACGTGCTGCTGAAGCTCAAGCCCCTCCTCGACACGGAGGCGGTGGTGGTGGCGCACGTGGCCGGGAAGGGCAAGTACAAGGGGATGCTCGGGGCGTTGAGGGTGCGCACCCCTGAGGGCCGCGAGTTCCTGCTGGGCACGGGCTTCAACGAGGCGACGCGCCGGAACCCGCCGCTGGTGGGGACGACGGTGACCTACACCTACCGCGGGCTGACGAAGACCGGCCTGCCGCGCTTCGCGAGCTTCCTTCGGGTGAGGGACGCCTTCTAGGGCCGGAGGGCGCGGCGGAATCCGCCCGCGGGGTAGCGGGCCTCCAGGGCGGCCTGCCGCTCCTGCAGGTGCCCCAGGAGCGCCTGCCACCGGGGAAGGCCTTCCAGGCTCCGCAGGAAGGGATCCTGGCGATACCAGCGCCGGCAGCTGAACCCCTGGTGGTAGGCCCGGGTGGCCATGGCGAGGGCCTCGCCCCGTTCCCCGAGGAGGGCGTAGGCCTCGGCCAGCTTGAAGGTGAACTCGCCGTCGGGCACCCGCAGGCCTACGCGCTCCTGGTCGAGGCGCCTGAGCCCGGCCAGGGCCTCCTCCCGCCGGCCCTGCACCATCAGCGCGTAGATCTCCGACAGCTCGATGAACTGGCCGTAGCCGAAGGGGCTGCGCGCCGCCTCCTGGAAGTGGCCCAGCGCCTGGCCCCGGTCGCCCCGCATCAGCGCGAGGTAGCCGCGGTAGAACTTCACCACGGTGTTCCGGGGATTGCCCGGCCGCTCGAAGAGGGTGGCCTCGAAGCGCGGCAGGTCGCCGAGGTAGAGCCAGGTGTTCTCGGCGCTGGCGGCCTGCAGGCCGGCCGGCACCCGGCGATCCCTCCCCTCCAGGGTCCGCCGCGCCAGATCCAGGAGCCCCGCGGTGCGCGCGGCGTAGACCAGGGCGGTGTACAGGGGGACCACGCCGGGCCTGGCCCTGAGCCCCTCCCGCAGCAGGTCCAGGGCCGCCCGCTGGTCCCCCGCGTCGATCTTCAGCTCGGCGAGCAGGAACACGGCCTGGGGATGGGCGGGGCACTCTCCCAGGGCCTTCTGGAAGCAGGCCTCGGCCTCGTTCTGGGCCAAAGGGTGGCCCAGGGGATCGATGAGCAGGCGCCGGTACAGGAGGTCGCCGCGGGTGGTCCACGCCATCAGGCAGTCGGGTTCGGCCTGGCAGACGCCTTCGACGAGCCGGAGGGCCTCGGCGAGCCGGTCGTTGATGCGGTGCCACTGCCAGGCCTGGAGCAGGGACCAGAAATGGGACGGCTGGCGGGGCAGATGGTGGTCGGGATGCGCATGGGCGGCTGGTTCGATGGCCACGAGGGCTCCCCGGATGGCGTCCGCGGGCGCCTGGGCCTGGACCCCGACCTCCCGCCAGGCCGCCTCGCCCTGGCTGCGCAGGGCGCCGGCCTCGGCGATGCGGACGCCCAGGGCGAGGCGGTCCCCCTCCCGGCGCGCCTGCAACGCCACGAACCGGTCCCGGCCGGGAAGATCCCTCAGGAGGGCAGGATCCAGCGGCCGTTCCACCTCCACCACGGTGGCGCCGCAGGTGGACTCCAGCTCCTTCCCCACCAGCTCCTGAAGGGCGCGGAGCTGGTCCGCATCGAGCCCCTCGGCCGCCCCGTCGGGGGGATCCAGCAGGAAAACCCGCGGCGGGGCCGGTGTCCGCATCGCCAGGAAGGCGGTGCCCCCGAGCAGGATGAGGAGGCCCAGGACCCCCAGGAGCAGGCGCCCTGGAGTTCGGATGGGCTTCTCGTCGGGGGACATGGTCGGGGTCCGATGCCGCCTGACCTTACTCCCATTCGGTGTCCGGCGGGGAAGGCCTTGGGGCACGGACTCCGCCGTCCCGCGGCCCCTAGGGCTGGTACCAGCGCCAGAGGTACCAGGCCACCACGGTGCGCCAGGGGCGCCAGGCCTCGGCCCGGGCGCGCATCTCCTTGAGGTCCACCTTCCCCAGGCCGAACACGTCCCCATAGGCGGTGCGCACGGCGAAGTCGTCCACGGGCCAGACGTCGGGGCGGCCCAGGCGGAAGATGAGGAGCATTTCCACGGTCCAGCGGCCGATGCCGCGCACCTGCACGAAGCGGCGGATGATCTCCTCGTCGTCGAGCTTGCGCAGCGCGGCCCAGCCGGGCACCAGGCCCTCGTCGGCCTTGAGGGCGAGGTCCTTCAGGGCGAGGGCCTTGGCCTCGCTGAGGCCCGCGCCCCGCAGGGCGGCCATGGGGGCCCCGAGCACGTCCTCGGGGCGCAGGTTCCGGGAGTCGAAGAGGCCCTTCGTGCGCCCCCAGATGGTGGCCGCCACCTTGCCGTTGAGCTGCTGGTAGACGATGGATTCGGCGAGGGCCTCGAAGGGGCTGTGGTTGGGCCGCAGGGCCAGCTTGAAATCCCCGACCCGGGCGATGACCCTGCGCAGGTCCCGGTCCTTGCGCAGCGCCGCCACGGCCTCCGCGGGATCGTAGGCCAGCTCGAACGTCGTCACTCTCCCGCCCCGGCCTGGATGGCCACGTGCCAGAGGCCGGTGGGATCGGGGTGCATGAGCCAGTCGCTGTGCAGGGGCAGGCGGATCCAGGCGCCCTGGTCCAGCTCGCTTTCGAGCTGCCCCGGGCCCCAGCCCGCGTAGCCCAGGAACAGGCGGAAGCGCGCGTCGGGGTCCATGAGCAGGCTCTCCAGCAGGTCCTTGCGGTGGCTCACGAAGTGGGTGAAGTCGAGCACGGTGTCCTCGTCCCCGGGCATCTCGCCCTGCACCAGGAGCACGCCCCGCTGGGGATCCACGGGGCCGCCCCGCCACGCCGTTGCCTCCTCGGGGCCGGCGTAGGGGATCTGGCTCTCCTCGCAGACCTGCGACAGCGGCAATGGCAGGGGCCGGTTGAGGATGATGCCCAGCGCGCCGTCCTCGTCGTGCTCCACCACCAGCACGACGGCGTGGAGGAAATTCGGGTCCAGCAGCAGCGCGCTGGCGACCAGGAGGCAGGGGGCTTGGGCGCCGTCCAGGGGCATGACGGGGATCATAGCGCGTTAGGGTGGAGGGATGCGGCCCTCGCCCCTCCAGGACCTCCGACTGCTTCGGACGGGGCTCTCCCGCCTCCTGGAAAGCCCCCTCGTCTTCGCCGGGCTCTCGCTCCTGGCCGTCGGACTGACGGCGCTGGGCCCGGTGGTGCGGATGAAGGTGGCCTTGCCCGCGGATCCGATGGTGGACGGGCTGGTGCGGGGCGCGGCCCTGCTGCCCATGGAGCTCTACGCCCTGCCGCGGCTCCAGGCCTGGCTGGACGCCCGCACCCTCGGCGAGGACGGGAATCCGGCGGCGACCTGGGCGCAGACCTTCGAGGCGAGGTGGGGGCGGGCCACGCGGTCGCGTCTGCTGCTCTCGTTGATGGCGGGCCTGGGGCTGATGCTCTGCCTCGTGCCCGGCCTGCTGGTGCTGCTGGCCTTCGGCTGGGGCCCCACCCGCACGCTCCTGCGGGGGGACGGCATCCGGGAGGGCTACCGGGGCAGCGCGCGGATGATGGCCCGCGGCTGGCCCCGGGCCGTGGTGGTGGTGGGTCTCTGCGTCATCTTGCAGAGCCTGGTCTCCTGGCCCCTCGCCGCGCTGTCGCCGGATCCGGCCCAGCCGTCGCTGTCCCTGCGCAGCCCCTGGTTCTGGGCCGAGGCGGCGGTGAGCGGAGCCATTGGCGTCTGGTTCGCCAGCACGCTGCTGGCCCTCATCCAGGCCCTCGAAGCGGATCAGGCTCCGTCCGTGGAGCCCCCGCCCTCCTCGTCGGACGAGAAGTAGCCGGGGTCCTCGAATTCCATCAGTTCGCCGGCGCGCATGCGGTCCACGAGGCCGGGATCCAGGCCCGCCTCGAGCCAGCGGGGGTCGCTGCGGCTGTTGAAGAAGTGCTCGGAGGCCTCGCCCGCCTCGAAGGCGCGGCGCGCGCGCCAGAGGTGCACCCATCCGATGTGGTTCATGCGGCCCCAGACCTTCATGCCCTTGATTCTGCCATGCGAGGATGGAGGCTTCCCGAGGCCTCCATGCATTCCGACGTCATCCGCCCTGGCGCCACCCTCGGCCTCCTCGGCGGGGGCCAGTTGGGGCGCATGCTCACCTTGGCCGCCCGCAACCTGGGCTACCGGGTGCACGCCCTGGATCCGGGCCACGACTGCCCCGCCGGGCAGGTGGCCGACCTGGAGGTGCGGGCCCACTACAACGACGTCTACGCGGCCCAGGCCCTGGCCCGGGGCGTGGACGTGATGACGGTGGAGTTCGAGAACATCCCCAGCGAGACCCTGGAGGCGGTGGCGGAGCTGCGGCCCATGCGGCCCTCGGCCTTCGTGCTCCACACGGTGCAGCACCGCCTGCGGGAGAAGCGCTTCCTGCTGGGCAACGGCTTCCCGGTGACGCCCTTCCGGGAGGTGAACACGGAAGGCGACCTGCGGGACGCCGTCCACGCCCTGGGCCTGCCCGCGGTGCTGAAGACCGCCTCCTTCGGCTACGACGGCAAGGGGCAGCAGAGGCTGGTGGAGGGCAGCGACCTCGCGGCGGCCCACGCCGCCCTGAAGGGCGCGACGGGGATCCTCGAGGCGTGGGTGCCCTTCGAGCAGGAGTGCAGCGTGATCTGCGCGCGGTCCTCGACTGGGGAGACCTGCACCTGGGATGTCGCGGAGAACGTGCACAGCAACCACATCCTGGACACGACGGTGTTCCCCGCGCGCATCCCCGCCGAAGTCGCCGCGGAGGCCCGCGCCATGGCGGTGGAGATCGCGAAGGCCCTGGACGTGGTGGGCATGCTCACGGTGGAGTTCTTCCTCAAGGCCGGCGGTGCGCTGGTGGTGAACGAGCTGGCCCCGCGCCCCCACAACAGCGGCCACGCCACCATCGACGCCTGCGTCACCAGCCAGTTCGAACAGCAGGTCCGCGCCGTCTGCGGCCTGCCCCTGGGCGACACCACCCTGCTCCGCCCCGCCGCCATGGCCAACCTGCTCGGCGACCTCTGGCCGGCCTCAGGCGAGCCCGCCTGGGAAAAGCTCCTCGCCTTCCCCGACGTCAAGCTGCACCTCTACGGGAAGATGGAAGCGCGCAAGGGCCGGAAGATGGGGCACCTCACCGCCACGGGGAAGACCGTGGACGAGGCGCTGGACAAGGTGGTGATGGCGAGGAAGGCACTGGGGGGAGGAGACTCGCTGCCCTAGGGTCCCAGGGCTTGGCTCCCGTGATTGCCGGTTGCACGGAATCCATGCAAGGCTAAACTGGATGGCGGAGGACGGCCTTGATCGCTTCGTTTGGAGACAAGGCAACCGAGGCTCTTTTCCATGGCGGCCCCAGGCGCGAGTACAGGCATCTTCCGCCCGACATCATCCCGGCCGCGCTCCGGAAGCTGGACATGATCAACGCCGCCTCGATCCTGGACGATCTTCGATCACCTCCAGGCAATCGCCTCCACTCCCTGGACCGGGACCTCGCAGGCTTCCACGGGATCCGCATCAACGATCAATGGCGCGTGATCTTCCGCTGGGAGGGTTCCGACGCTTCCGACGTGCAGGTCACCGACTACCACTGAATCCGGGTGTTCCATGATCCCAACCCACCGAATCCCAACCCACCCCGGCGTGATCCTGCTGGAAGAATTCCTGAATCCCCTGGAATTGACCCAGGTCCAATTGGCGGCCCACATCGGGGTGCCCATCCAGCGCGTGAACGAACTCGTGCGCGGCAAGCGAGGCGTCACCCCGGATACCGCGTGGCTCCTCGGGAAGGCCTTCAAGACTTCCCCGGAGTTCTGGATGAACCTCCAGGCCACCTACGATCTCGCCCAGGCCCGTCCCAGCCGACCCATCCGCCCGCTTCCGAAGGTCGGATGATGCCAACCGTTCCGATCTGGGAAGGTGGGATGCCTGCAACCAGGCCTTTATGGCCTCGCGATTCGGGTGGCTCCAGGAGGAGCCGCCCAGGCCCGTGAAGAGCCCCACGGGCATCGTGTTCACCGGCCCCCAGAAGGCGGGCCTGCTGTTGCTGGTGCTCGGGATGCTCTACTACCGGCTCTGGCGCCGCAAGCGCGCCCACGACCAGATCTGCAGCCACTGCGGGCAGCGCAATCCCAGCCACCGGGTGAACTGTGAGAAGTGCTCGGCGCCGCTGTTCAGGGCCTGAGGTGAATGGCGATACCCAGCGTTTAGATAGTTACTTACAGGAATTGGTGGACACAACTTGGAAGCGTCATCGGTCCTGCCATGCTTAGGTCAGGTTTATGGTTCTGAGATTTTCAAGACCGACTAAGTCGTCGACGAATGGAAAACCAAGTAATTAAGCAACATATCACCACCGATATCGTGGCCGGTAGATTCAAGATCCTCAACATGGTGAAGATGCTCTCCGGCATGGATAGAAAAATTCTATCAAAGAGAAACCAGATCACGAGCTGACCCACGAAGGAAATCAATAGCCATCCGAACACCCAATAAATCAATCGATACCCGGATACGCCCACTTTAATCCGGAGTGCTAGCAAGAAGAGAGATGCTCCCAACAGGAGGGCCAAGGCTCCCTCCCTCGCAGCCATCGAAAGTCCCTGCAGTCTCAAGATGGTACCCCAATCCATCTTCGGTCGGACCGTCATGCCGATACTCATAAAGTCTCGAAGTAGATAAGTTACTCCATTGGCTTTCGTTTCGCGAACGGTAAAGCCAAGCATGTCCCTACCGGTCTTCAAGGGCTTGAAGGTGCAAACGATTCTTTCGCGATCACCTTCTTGATAGTCGCCTTTAGAAGGAGGAGTAATAATCATCTGACATGGGACATACCCATAAGTATCGAACAAAAAATCGGCATTTTGCACGGGTTTCATAAAGCGAATATTTATAATTGTTCTATATTCATGATTTAATTTTAAGGCGGCTCCAACCACTCTCTCGGTAGATTTTAATTTTTTATCGGCGAACGCAGGCTGGACACCTTCAATGCTTTCAATTGTCACCTTCCTTGGCTCCCAGTTGGGTTCCATGGATTGAGAAATCAAAGGATGGACTGCGATTATAAAGTACTGGACAGGTAGTTTCATCACCTTATCTCCTAATCAACTTGGATGCTGAATAGGCAGAAGTATAGCGCCGACGAGGAAGTTCGCCTAACTCGAATGATGTAGGTTTCCCCTTGCTGTGTATTAAAGGGGGTTGTCAATACATTCAAACTACCGTCAACCGAATTGAAGGCGACCAGCTGGTTGCGACGGTTGAAGACTTCCACCGACCAATCCCCAATGCCTCCTTGAGGTGGGCGTTGAATGATTAGGTGGACCGTTCGTGGGCCTGAGGATGACTCGTGGATAGGGAATTCAAAGGCCCCATTTTGAACCGCCTCCACTGATGCGTTCGCCAATCGGCGCCCGAGTGGATAGGCATCTCCAAGGGCTACGCCAGCTTCGACTACCACATGAAGCACTACGTGGAGTCGGACCTGGTGAAGATGGACATCCTGGTGAACGCCGAGCCCGTGGACGCGCTGTCCATCCTGGTGCACCGCTCCAAGAGCACGACGCTCGGCCACGCACTCTGCGGGAAGATGAAGGAGGTCATCCCCCAGCAGATGTTCGACGTGGCCATCCAGGCCGCCATCGGCGCCAAGATCATCGCCCGCACCAACGTGAAGGCCCGGCGCAAGGACGTGCTGGCCAAGTGCTACGGCGGCGACATCAGCCGGAAGAAGAAGCTGCTGAACAAGCAGAAGGAAGGCAAGAAGCGCATGAAGGCCATCGGGAGCGTGGAGATCCCCCAGGAGGCCTTCCTGGCCATCCTGAAGGTGGACAACTGACGTGCGCTCCGTGGGTCGGCAGCCTTCGGTCCAGCTCCAGGAGGAGCCGCCCAAGCCCGTCCACAGCCCCACCGGCGTCGTGTTCACGGGGCCCCAGAAGGCGGGCCTGCTGCTGCTGGTGCTCGGGATGCTCTACTACCGGCTCTGGCGCCGCAAGCGCGCCCACGACCAGATCTGCAGCCACTGCGGGCAGCGGAATCCGAGCCATAGGGTGAACTGCGAGAAGTGCTCGGCGCCGTTGTTCAGGGGCTGAATATTCCGTCCCCCTCTCCGGTTGGACACAACCTGCGGAAGATCCTCGCGAGGCTCCGGATACTTTTGCGCCTGGTTTCAGGCGAAGCCAGGGCGGGGCTCCAGGCCCTGCTCGGCCGGATCGAATCGCTTCAACCCTTCCAACCCATCCCAGCGGCCGCGTGAATGGGCCGAGGGGGGGTTCTCATGGCCGAGCACCTAAGTCAAACCATGATTAATGATAATCTGATGCTCATCATAACCTATGATTTTCCCACTCCGTCGAATTACTACAATAATAAAAATTCTCTGTTCTTTGTCAGAACATAAAGTAAATCTTAAATTATCCTTCTGGGGGAATTTCATTTTCACCAAATCAACACTCGGAATAAATTTATGCGTCTTCCCTAACTGGCGGACCCCGCTTGTACTACCTACTTTTAATTCAAGCTCATCGTTCTGCTCTGTATTATGATAACCCAATGTGTACTCAATTATTTTAATTTCACCAGTTTTCATTGAAATATAACAATATGGATCAAAAGTTGTTGTTACAATTTTAGGAAACGCAATTTGTTGATCTGAATCGAACACCTCAAGCTCAGGGAATAGGTCGTATGGGATTCGATAGGGGTCTTGCAACGTCGGGATCCCTGCAACCAGCAGTGATATTGGGCGATAGTTAATTATCATCACTTTACCTCCTTTAAGGTAATAACTCTAATTGGATGTTTGAGAGTGTAGCTTGAGTTGTATTATCAAATCGAATCCGAACGAGCTGTGGCGCTAAGGGACTGGCCGGGATAGGAAGCAATACAATATTCGAGCCAATAAATGAATATCCCGAAGGTTGATTCGAAGACATATTATAAATCTGCGTAAGAAGGTCACAGTGACGTCCTCCCGGAAAACTAGACCAAGGATAATGAGAGTTCTCCCCTTCGGAGGACCCTTTGAGAAAGAGCAGATACACCGAGGAGCAGATCATCCAGGCCTTGAAGCAGCATGAGGCTGGACGGACGACGGCAGAGATCTGCCGGAAGCTGGGCGTGAGCGAGCAGACCTTCTACCGGTGGAAGGCCAAGTTCGGCGGGATGGACGTGGCCGATGCGAAGCGGCTCAAGGGGCTGGAGGACGAGAACCGGAAGCTCAAGCAGCTGGTGGGCGAGCTGAGCCTGGACAACCAGGGCCCGAAGTACCTGCTCGCAAAAAAATTCTGAGGCCCGCCGATCGCAGGAAAGCCGTCCAGGGATTGCGGGCGGCCTTCGAAGTCAGCGAACGTCGGGCCTGCCGGATCGTCGGCATCCAGCGGTGCAGCTACCGGTACGAGCCCCACCGGAAGGACTGGCCCGAGCTGCGCCAGCGCCTCTTGGCGCTGGCCGCGGAGCGGAAGCGGTTCGGCTACCAGCGGCTCCACGTCCTGCTCCGACGGGAAGGGTTCAAGGTGAACGTCAAACGGATCTACCGGCTGTACAAGGAGGAAGGACTATCCGTGCGGAAGCGGATCCGGAAGCGGCTGAAGGGCTGTCCGAGGAAGGACCTCCAGGCGCCGACGCGTCCGGGGGAACAGTGGGCGATGGACTTCACCTCGGACGCACTGGCGGACGGCCGAGCCCTCCGCACCCTCAACGTGGTCGACACCTTCACCCGCGAGTGCCTGGCCATCGAGGTGGACACGAGCCTGCCGAGCCTCCGGGTGGCCCGTGTCCTGGACCGGATCATCCACGAACGCGGCCGGCCCGAGGTGGTCGTCACCGACAACGGCCCCGAGTTCGCCAGCCGGGCCTTCGACCAGTGGTGCTACGAGCGCAGGATCCGGCACCACTTCATCCAGCCCGGGAAGCCCATGCAGAACGGCACCTGCGAAAGCTTCAACGGGCGCTTCCGGGACGAGTGCCTCAACGAGCACTGGTTCCAGAGCCTCCCCGACGCACGCCGCGCCACCGAAGCCTGGCGGCAGGACTACAATCACCACAGACCCCACAGCGCCCTCGGCGATCAAACCCCCGCCGAAACCGCGCGACGTTGGGCTTCGCTCCGGTCGCCTACGGCTCCCTCCACGAACCCCAACGAGATCCTTTTCAACCCTGAACTCCCACTATCCGTGGTCTAGAAGTGGGGAGGACGTCAGGTCAGTTTGAAATATCGTGCCCTTGACTTGTGGGGCTATTGGTTTGCCTATCACCCAGTAGCCATCCCGAGGGCCACTGGGTGGAGCCTTCAGCGCAAGACTTGCACTTCTACAAGGGCGTATGCCGTTGGGGCTTCCGCGCTCTGGACGCGCACATGGAACAGGTTGCCAGGAAGGCGGTCGAGAGAGGCGTTGTTATCCCACCCAAGGGAACATGTCCGGGTTAAATCTTGGGGGACTAGCTGTATGAGGCCTGGTCCTTCGTACCCAGGTTCAACGACGCTCCAGGTGACATGAGTGTTGGTGAGAGGCGTGATGGCGGAAGTGAAGCGTGGTGCGGGTCCCGTGTAATCCTTTACAACCACGAATGACGACGGGCTCACGGACACGCTCACCCCTTTTGGATCCACCACCTGGACCGTCCCGGGCCGGGGAACATAGCGAGCTTCACCGTACTCGCTGACTGCCTTCAGGTGAAAGGTTCCCAGCACTGCAGGTGCGGTGTAGGTTGCGTACTCGCCGTTTCCAATTGCCTGGACACTGCCCCCGCTTGGTTCCAGCACGGACCACGTTGCGGTGCGGATGTAAGGTGCTTCGGAATTGACCTCCGGCACCGCCTGAAAAACCAGGCTCGCTCCGGGCGTCAGGAAAGCCGGGCTGGGCTGGACCCAGAGCTTCCCAGGATCGCCGGAGTCCTTGATTCCACCACCCCCGCCACAGGCGAGGGTGGTGCCAAGCGTCAGAATGACGAGCAAGGTAGACAGCCGAAGGACCGGGTTCAACATCCTGCACCATTCATCCTTCAAGGTACTGCAACAGGCAGGTGGACCCGGAACGACCAGGAAGCCCGATCAAATTCCTGATCGGGCTTCTAGTTGTAAGTGCCAATCAGGTTGTTCACCCGAGATCTGGGAAGCTGAAAGCGCCAACAGTCAGCGTTCTCGGAGTCTCGGGTGAACCTCCACAGTCGAGCAAAGTCCTGCCCTGCCAGT
>JBDIBF010000089.1:0-11232 GCA_039812765.1 Holophagaceae bacterium | reverse complement strand
AACGAAACCAGGCGCTCAGTGTCTGGCTCCACTTCTACAATCACCACAGGCCCCACAAGGCCCTCGGTGGTCAGCCCCCCATGTCCAGGCTGAACAACCTCGTTGGCACCGACACCTAGGGGCCCGTGGGACGGTCGTACGGGTCGGGCCGGAAGGCCGGATCAGTCTGGGATCCTCGCCAGGTGGCGCCATTCCGGAACGATGAGGGTGTCCAGTTCCTTGAAGGGGATTTCGATGGACACGACGCCCATCACGCCGGGACCAATTGAATACTTCGGGAAGAAGAACACCACCCCCTTACCCTCGAGATAAAACCCGAATTCGGCGCTGGCAATCGATTTCACCCAGTCCGGGAACAGGTCCTCGGAAACCGGCCCGAGGTGCTTGATGAAGAGATCGACGAGCGCCGGTTTCATTCCATCCCTGAAGAACTGTTTCAAGGTGATGACGGCTCCCGTCCGGTTGTCGAAGGTAAAACCGACCCAGTAGGAGTGCCCGGTTGCGGCTCCGCCTGTCTGGCAACCGAACTGGAGGCACAGGCTCGTCACTACCTTGGTGTTGAGCCCCACTTTAAATTCCGAGGAATAGTCCCAGGGGAAATCCTCATCGTCTTCCCGTCTTGAAGAGGGGTTCGAACTCAGCTTTTCGTGGGTGTTGATCTGCTGCCCTGCTTCTGAAATCAATGCATTGAATCCGCCCGCTTGGCGAAGCTTCGAATTCAGCACCTTGCGGATCTTGACCGATGGCCCCCCGGCCAGGACGGGGATGTCCAGGCTCAGGGAAACATGCCTGTCCCGGGATTGCGCGGTCACCTTTGTTGATTTCACATCCCACTGGGCAGGCAGGACGAACCCCGTCGAGAGGATGAATACGCAGAGGCGGGCGACGTGGGCGAATCCTGTCATTGGGGGACCTGAGGTCAGGCGTGTTCGGTCCTGGATGCGCCAGGAGGCGGGCGAAACAAAGGGTATGACCCTGCCTAACGGATGAAGTTAACCGGCCCGGCGTAGCCGGGTCCGGGTTGAACGGAAGGTTAGGCACAGCATGAGCTCACCATAGGCGGATACTTGGGATCTTTCTGGCCTTCCCCTTTTCGCCCGCTTCAACAATGGTGGGGAGCTGAACCCAGTAGATGACTCGGGGTGATGGGGAAAACCCCTTGGGAAGCAGAACGGCATGAATTGCGAGTGCATTGTTAGCAACTCCGCGAGTCACACCCAATGGCTCGGTCATGCAGTGGCATCGGAGGGCCTTGAGTGCTTCATCAGGAATGAGGATTCGTCGTCGATCAGTCGGTCGGTCAATTGGGAAGAAGTAAATCCATGGTTCGATCTTTTGCTTGGATTCTGCCTGTAACCAGAAATAGACCCGACTGCCTACGCGCCCGAGAAAGATCTCGCCATCATTCAATCCATACCGTTCATGCGCAAGCTTGGCCAATTGACCCCTGTGACCAACCAATTTACCGCCGGAAACCTCAAACACATTGCGGTCCCTGAATACAGTATTTGGAGCAAAGGGGTAGACCTCTCCACCATAGAAGGCATACCTCGGGTCCTTGACACCTACGCCCTCCCCTTCGAACACAACCTGTTCATTTCCGGCTAGGAACGTTCCCGTCTCTGAGAATCGGTTCAACTGGGAGATCCGAAAAACATTGTTTGGGGCTCCGGGGTTTGCGAGTCCCAGCCAAAGTCCGAAATTACCCGAGCCAATATCGGAGGTGGTTTGGGCAATTCCACATTGGCCAGAGAACATGGCCAGCAGGACGATACTTTGAACCAATTGGAAGGGAGACATGAGGAGTCGGACGCCTAAGACGAAATAAGAAAATTGGGGTTGGAATAGCTCGAGTTAGAAGCAGAGTGGAAAGCAGCGGTTCCAGGCGGGCAGGCACTCATTTCGTACGAAGGGGCCCCGCATCGCGGGGTGGGCAGTTAACTAGATATTCTGCGACAAGCAGGTTTGGATAATTGTCGCCGTAATGTTGTTACGGCGACAGTGGCGGGATTGAATCGGCTTGGGTTGCAGAGCACGTCGTTCAGTACACAAACATAATGCGACCCGGAACTCGCAGCTTCGCTGGGGTGAACCGTAGGCGTGTCGGCGGCGATGGACGTCCCCCGCATAACGTCACCCCTCCTCCCCGAACAGCCTCGGCGTCCCGGCCTGGAGCACGCCCTCCAGCCGCAGCAGGAACTCCTTCCGGTCGAGCCCGCCGCCATACCCCGTCAGCGACCCATCCGCGCCGACGACGCGGTGGCAGGGGATGAGGATCGGAATCGGGTTGTGGCCGTTGGCGCCGCCGACGGCGCGGGTGAGCTTGGGGTCGCCGAGGTGCCTCGCGAGGTCGGCGTAGGTGGTGGTCTTGCCGTAGGGGACCTGCAGGAGCATGCCCCAGACCCGCTGCTGGAAGGGCGTGCCGTCGGGGTCCATGGGCACGTTGAAGGTGCGGAGCCGCCCGTGGAAGTAGGCGTCGAGCTGCTGGCCCAGGAAGCCGAAGGCGCGGGTCACCGCCGGCGGCTCGGGCACGGGCTCCGCGGCCTTGTCCAGGGCCGGGTCGAAGCGCAGCGCCTTCAACCGGCCCTTGGCGTCGAAGACCGCCTCCAGCACGCCCACGGGCGTGTCCACGAAATGGGTCCAGGTCGCGGCGGGAGGCATCGCGGGGGCCTCGGGGTTTAGACTTCCATCATGGCCGCGTCCCGCCCGTTCCGCCTCTCCATCATCGACTACCTCAACGCCGCCCCCCTGAACTACGGGTTCAAGCACGGCCTGGGCTACGAGCACTTCCACCTCAAGTTCCAGGTGCCCTCCGCCTGCGCCGACCAGCTCCGGGCCGGCGAGGTGGACGCCGGCCTCATCAGCTCCATCGAGTACCTGCGCATCCCCGGCCTGCGCATCGTTCCCGGCCTCTGCATCGCCTCCCCCAAGCGCGTGCGCAGCGTCGTCGTGCTCTCCAAGGTGCCCCCCGAGGAGATCAGGACCCTGGCCCTGGACACCAGCTCCCGCACCTCCGTGGTGCTCGCCCAGCTCCTGCTCCGGGAGCGCTACGGCGTCCACCCGGCGGTCACCGACATGGGCCCCGACGCCGAGGCCATGCTGGCCTCCCACGACGCGGCGCTGATGATCGGCGACCAGAGCATGCGGGCCGCCAAGGACGGGCTGCTGGTGCTGGACCTCGCCGAGGAGTGGCACGCCTGGACCGGCCTGCCCTTCGTCTTCGCCCTCTGGACCGTGCAGGAGGGCGCGCCGGAACTCCAGGTCCCCGGCGGCGTCGCCCCCTTCTTCCACAAGAGCCTCGAGGCCGGCCTCGCCCACATCCCCGAGATCGTGGAGGAGGCCCGCCGCCACATCCCCTGGACCAAGCTCGAGCTCACCGAGTACCTCACCGAGGCCATCCGCTACCAGCTCGGCGAAGCCGAGATCCGCAGCCTCAGCCTCTTCTTCGAGAAGGCCGTGAAGCACGGCTTCGCCCCCGAGCACCTGCCCCTGCGGTTCCTGTGAGCGCCGTCCCGGCGCCGGCCGCGCCCCTGGACGCCTGGGCGCGCCGGGCCTGGGCCCTCGCCTGGGCCACCGTGCTCTACAACCTCCTGGAGGGCGGCGTCTCCCTCGCCTTCGGCGCCGCCGACGATTCCGTGGCCCTGTGGGGCTTCGGCGCCGACAGCCTCATCGAGGTGGCCTCCGCGGTCCTGGTGATGGCCCGGCTCCGCCACGGCTTCGCCGCCCCGGCCACCGAGGCCGAACGCCGCGCCACCCTGGGCATCGGCGGCCTCTTCGTGCTCCTGGCGCTGGTCGTCAAGCTGGGGGCCATCCTGCAGCTCGCCTCCGGCCGCCATCCCGCCACCACGCTCCCCGGGCTCGCCATCTCCGCCCTCTCCCTGGCCTTCATGGCCTTCCTCTGGCGGGCCAAGCGCCGCGCCGCCGAGGCCCTGGACAGCGCCGCCCTGAGGAGCGACGCCGCCTGCTCCCTCGCCTGCATCCAGCTGTCATCCGTCCTCTTCGGGGGCAGCCTCCTCTTCCTGGCCAGCCCCCGGCTCGGGTGGGTGGACGGCGCCGCCGCCATCCTCCTCGCCCTCCTCATCGGCCGGGAGGGCATTCTCGGCATCCGCGCCGCCCGCGATCCCCGCTTCACAGGGGGCTGCGGATGCGGTCACGATTGATATATCACCAGGAGCCCCCCGTGGAAGCCCTCCAGACCGACCTCGCCGCCCTGTTCCGGGACCACCTCACCCAGCGCCGGAAGGACGCCGAGGCCGCCCTCGCCCGCACGGGCTTCGACACCCTGGTGATCAGCTCGGGCCAGCAATTCGTCTACTTCGCCGACGACCGGGAGGCATCCTTCTACGCGGTGCCCCACTTCCTCCACTGGTGCCCCCTGGAGGGCCCCCACCACGTGCTGAAGATCCAGCCCGGGAAGAAGCCCCTGCTGATCCGCTACGCCCCCGAGGACTTCTGGTACCTCCAGGCGCCGCTCGGAACGCCCTACTGGCTGGACGGCTTCGACCTGATCGAATGCGGAACCGAGGAGGAGGTCTGGAAGGCCCTGGGGGACTCCGGCAAGGGCGCCTACCTCGGCGAGGAGACCGCCAAGGCCGAAGCCGCGGGCCTGGCCCTCAACCCGGAGAACCTCACCAAGCACCTGGACTGGTGCCGCAGCTTCAAGTCCGGCTACGAGCTGGCCTGCATCGCCGAGGCCCAGGTCATGGGCGCCCGGGGCCACCGCGCCGCCAAGGCCGCCTTCCTCGAGGGCGCCTCGGAGCTGGAGATCCACTGGGCCTACGTCCAGGCCGTGGGCTGCGTGGACGAGGACCTGCCCTACACCACCATCGTGGCCCTCGACGAGATGGGCGCCATCCTGCACTACCACGGCAAGCGGCCCCAGGTGCGGAACGGCCGGGTGCTGCTCCTCGACGCCGGCGCCCGCTTCCAGGGCTACGCCTCCGACATCACCCGCACCTGGTGCGCCCCGGGCTGCGACCCGCGCTTCCAGGCCCTCGCCGCCGCCATGGCGAAGACCCAGCAGGACCTCTGCGGGATGGTGAAGCCGGGGCTGCACTACGGCGACTTCCACCAGGAGGCCCACGTCCGCATCGGGCAGATCCTCCTCGACCACGGCATCCTGCGCAACGTGAGCCTCGACGAGGCCGTGCACCAGCGCCTCGTGAAGGCCTTCTTCCCCCACGGCCTGGGTCACCACCTGGGCATCCAGGTCCACGACGTGGCGGGCAAGCAGCTCAATGCCGACGGCACCCCGGCCCCCCAGCCCCCGGAGCACCCCTTCCTGCGCACCACCCGCATGATCGAGGCAGGCCACGTCTTCACCGTGGAGCCCGGCCTCTACTTCATCGGCATGCTGCTGCGGCCCTTCCGGGAGGGTGAGCACGCGGCGAAGTTCGACTGGACGCTCATCGACGCGTTGGCGCCCATGGGCGGGATCCGAATCGAGGACAACGTCCTGGTGACCGCCGACGGCCACCGCAACCTCACCCGCGAGGCACTTCCGGAATGACCCACGCGTCCGGGCGCGGCTCCGCCGACCACCCCCAGATCGGACAGGACATCGAGTCCTGTCCTCCCGCTCCTCGCTCCGCTCGATCGCGGATGGGGCCCCGTTGCATCGAGGTCAACGTCCTGGTGACCGCTGACGGCCACCGCAACCTCACCCGCGAGGCCCTTCCCGAGTAGCCCGGGAAGGGCGCCATCCGGGCTTTCCTCGTCTTGCGATATAGTAGGCCGAACCTCTGAAGGGAGCCTTCCCATGCGCCACCCCGCCGCCCTGCTCCTCCTTTGCGCCGGCCTGTCGGCCCAGGAGGCGGCCCGGCCCCTGCCCGAGGCGCTGAGCCTCGAGTCCCTCTACCACCCCACGAAGAAGGTGGCCTACGTCGAGGCCCCCGCCACGCGGCTCCAGTGGCTCCCCGACGGCGACCTGCTGGAGACGCGGCTCGATCGCGCCAAGGGCAGCGTGAGCCTCCTGCGGGTGGATCCGAGGACCTTCGAGGCGAAGCCCCTCATGGACGCCGAGAAGGTGCTGGCCGCCCTGCAGGCCGCCGGGGCCGAGGAGAAGGCGGCCAAGCAGGCCCTCGGGCGCGCGGCCTTCACCTGGAACGAGGACCGTTCCGCCTTCCTCGCCGACGTGGCCGACGACCTCTACATGGTGGACCTGAAGAGCCTCGCCGCGCGGCGCCTCACCGACGCCCCCGGCAGCGAGGACGAGGCCTCCTTCAGCCCCGACGGCAGCCGCGTGGCCTTTCTGCGGGGCAACGACCTCTACGTCGTCACCACCGCCGACGCCAAGGAGACCCGCCTCACCACCGGCGGAAGCGAGAACCGCTTCAACGGCCGCCTGGACTGGGTCTACCAGGAGGAGGTCTACGGCCGGGGCAACTTCAAGGGCTACTGGTGGGCGCCGGACTCCAGGCGCCTGGCCTACCTGAGCCTCGACGAGACCAAGGTGCCCACGTTCACGCTGGTGGACGACCGCACCCAGCCCCAGAAGCTGCTGCAGGCGCGCTACCCCAAGGTGGGCGACCCGAACCCGGTGGCCACCCTGGGCGTGGTGGACCTCGATGGGAAGACCACGTGGATGAAGGACCCCTACGCGGGCCAGGAGACGCTGATCGTGCAGGTGGGCTGGGATCCGAAGGGCCGCCTCCTGGCCTCGATCCAGGACCGCGTGCAGACGTGGCTCGACCTCGTGATGGTCGAGGGCGACACCGCGACGTCGGTGATCAAGGAGACGGGCAAGGCCTGGCAGGAGCGCCTGCCCCTGCCGGTCTTCCTCAAGGACGGCGGCTTCCTCTGGGAGTCCAGCCGCACGGGCTGGCAGCACCTCTACCGCTACGACGCCGACTACAAGCTGGTGGGCGCGCTGACCGCCGGCGCGTGGGAGGTGAAGGCCTTCCACGGCGTGGACGAGAAGGCCGGCAAGGTCTACTTCAGCGGGACGGAGCGGAGTCCCATCGGCCAGGACGCCTACCGGGTGGACCTCAAGGGCAAGGCGCCGAACGCGGGCCTGACGCGGCTCACCGCGGAACCCGGCTCCCACAACGTCCGCTTCAATCCGGGCTTCACGGCCTTCCTCGACACCTGGAGCAGCCGCAGCGTGCTGCCCCGACAGGACCTCTTCGACGGCGCCGGAAAGCTGACGCGCGCGGTGGACGCCAAGGTGACGGACGCCTACAAGGCGCTGAAGCTCGGCGCCGTGAAGTACCAGCAGGTGAAGACCCGGGACGGCTTCCCCATGGAGACCATGCTGGTGCTGCCCCCGGACTTCGACCCGGCGAAGAGGTACCCGGTGTTCCAGCACATCTACGGCGGCCCCGCGGCGCCGCAGGTGCGGGACGCCTTCAGCCGGGACTCCCTCTGGTACCAGTTCCTGGCCCAGCAGGGCTACGTGGTGTGGGTGTGCGACAACCGCAGCGCGTCGGCGAAGGGCATCGCCTCGGCCCACGGCATCTGGCGCAACATGGGCGCCCAGGAGCTGCAGGACCAGCTGGACGGCCTGGCCTGGCTGAAGGCCCAGGGCTGGGCGGACATGGACCGCGTGGCCCTCGACGGCTGGAGCTTCGGCGGCTACTTCACCGCCTTCGGCATGACCCACAGCAAGGCCTGGAAGGTCGGCTTGGTCGGCGCCCCGGTCACGGACTTCCGGCTCTACGACAGCATCTACACCGAGCGCTACATGGGGCTGCCCAAGGACAACGCCAAGGGCTACGACGACGCCTCCGTGCTCAGGGCCGCCAAGGACCTGAGCGGGAAGATCCTCATCATGCACGGCACCCTGGACGACAACGTGCATCCCCAGAACACCATCCAGTTCATCGACGCCCTCCAGAAGGCCGGCAAGCCCTACGAGCTGCAGCTCTACCCCGGCTCCGACCACGGGCCCCGCGCCCCCCAGCACGTGTGGTCGCGGATGAACGCGGTGTGGGAGTTCCTGAAGCGCAACCTCTGATCCCGTTCCGGCCCCATGGGGCGGGTGGGATAAACACGGGGGCGGATCGACGCCCCTGAAGGCCCGGAAAACCTCGTGTTTCCGGGACTTTCCGCGCCATAATGGCGGATTGGCCCCCCAGGAGTCCGGATGCTCGAACTGATCCAGTCCGTCCCTTCCCTGCCCCTGCTGCTGCAGCAGGCCCCCGGAGGCACTTTCGCCGCCCTCAAGCCCCTCCTGGTGGTGCTCGCGCTCTGGGCCGTGCTGGTGGGCTACGGGCTCTTCGGCCTGCGGACGCACCCGAAGGGGCTGAACCCGCTCTTCTTCACCGAGATGTGGGAGCGCTTCAGCTATTACGGCATGCGCGCCCTGCTGCTGCTCTACATGCGGCTGCCCCAGTCCTCCGGTGGCCTGGGCCTCTCCCTCGAGTCGGCGGGGGTGGTCTACGCCCTCTACACCTTCTTCGTGTACGCCCTGAGCGTGCCCGGCGGCTGGATGGCCGACCGCTTCCTGGGCTACCGCAAGGCGGTCTGGGTGGGCGGCATCCTGATCGCCGCCGGCGAGTTCGGCCTCGCCGCGGGGCCGCGGCCCCTCTTCTTCGCGGGCCTCACCGCCATCGCCTTCGGCACCGGCCTCCTCAAGACCAACTGCACCAGCCTCGTGGGCATGCTCTACGAGAAGAACGACCCCAAGCAGGACGCGGGCTACACGATCTACTACATGGGCATCAACATCGGCGCCCTCGTCGCGCCGCTGGTGCTGGGCTACTTCGCCCAGGATCCGAAGTTCGTGACCATGCTGGGCAACGTGGGCCTGGGCACCTTCAACGGCTGGCGCCTCGCCTTCGCCATGGCCGGCGTCGCGATGCTGTGCGGCATCGCCCAGTTCCTCCTCCGCCAGAAGGCCCTGGGGGAGATCGGCATCGTGCCCGGCTCGAAGCTGGGCGCCTCCGGCGAGACCAGGGAGGCGCTGCCGCCCCTCACGTCCGAGGAGCGCGGCCGCATGTGGGTGGTGGCCATCCTCGTCTTCTTCATCATGGGCTTCTTCTTCGTCTTCGAGCAGGCCGGCACCACCCTCAACCTCTTCGCCGACGAGCACACCCGCTGCGCCTTCGGCGCCTGGAGCTTCCCCTCCAGCTGGTTCCAGAGCGTGAACAGCGCCTGGCTGATGATCCTCGCCCCGGCCTTCAGCTTCCTCTGGGTGGCCATGGGCGCGAAGCAGCCCAGCAGCCCGCTGAAGTTCACCCTGGGCCTCTTCTTCGTGGGCGCGGGCATGCTGCTCCTCGTGCCGCCCAGCCTCGCCTACACCGCCGACCCCGCCCTGAAGGTCTCCCCCAACTGGCTCATCGGCGTCTACCTGCTGCACACCATCGGCGAGCTCTGCCTCAGCCCCGTGGGCCTCAGCACGGTGTCGAAGCTGGCTCCGGCGCGCTTCTCCGGCCTGATGATGGGCGTCTTCTTCTTCGCCATCGGCGCCGGCAACCTCCTGGCGGGCCTCGCCGGCGGCTTCAGCGACCACCTCAAGCCCGCTGTGCTCTTCGGCGGCCTCTTCGGCATCACCACGGTGATGGCCCTCATCCTCCTGGCCCTGAGCCCCGTCATCAAGCGCATGTCCGCCGGCGTGCACTGAGCCGGACCCGCCCTTGACGCCCCCGGACCTTCCGGGGGCTTCGTCTTTCGCGCCACACTGTCCCCATGTGCGGGGGCCTTGAATTCCAGAAGCGGGCGGCGCGGCTGACGCAGCCTGAACTCATCGAGGGGGTGCGCGGGGCCGGCGCGGGGGTGGACGCGGTGCGGGTCTTCTTCCCGTCGCCGAAGGCGGCGCTGCTCGCCGATCCCGACGCCGACCTCTGGCTGCCCTGGGGGCGGCGCAAGGAGGAGCCGGGGGATTGGCCCGAGGGCGGCTGGGCGCGCTCGGAGAGCCTCGGCAAGGCCTACTGGACGCGCTGGGACCCCGTGGCG
Source organism: Holophagaceae bacterium (assembly GCA_039812765.1). Classification (GTDB taxonomy): domain Bacteria; phylum Acidobacteriota; class Holophagae; order Holophagales; family Holophagaceae; genus JADJVL01. Next base: position 1,338 of record JBDIBF010000089.1, on the reverse strand, counting down.
GTGGTGATCCATCCCTCCCGCTGGATGGAGAAAGACCCCAGGCGGAAGAGCTGGTGGTTCGACATGGAGCCCGGCACGGGCATCCTCTGCCTGCGCCTGGACAAGGCGCCGGGCACGCCCCTCTACGTGGTCACCGAGGCGGCCACCGGGGACTTCGCCACGGACATCCACGACCGCATCCCGCGCATCGTCCAGGGTTGATCGGCAGCGAACCGTTGCGGACCCGCCCCGCGGGGGCGTAGTGTTTTCACCACTTCCGAGTCCAATCGTGGCGATCCCGCTCCCAGGCCCCGCCGGGCGGCTCCTCCAGGCCGTCCTGGCGGCGTTGTGCTTGGCCGCGGGCCTGTCCACGGCCCTCGCCGCCGCGCCCGCCACGGATCCCCTGCGCTACGGGCGCCTCCCCATCCGCGTCTACAACGACCGGGACGGGCTTCCCCAGAACTCCATCGAGACCATCACCTTCGATCGCGAGGGCTACCTCTGGGCGGGCACCCAGGACGGCGCGGTGCGCTGGGACGGCAAGGCCTTCGAGGTGCTGCCCATGCCGCGCCCCACCCGTTCCTCCTGGGTGGTGGCCCACCTGGTGGCCGCGGATGGCAGCCACTGGTTCGGCACCCGCGGCGACGGCCTGCAGCACTACAAGGACGGGACCTGGACCTCCTTCGGGCCCCCGGAGGGCTTCCCCGACGCCCAGTGCATCGCCATCGCCGAGGGGGTGGACGAGGCCGGCCGGCCGGTGGTGTGGGCGGGCACCCAGGAGCATGGCCTCGTGATGATCCGCGATGACCGGATCCTTCCTCAGCCCCCGCCCCCCGGCCGGCCCTTCTCCCGGGTCCACGCCCTCCACCCCGCCACCGCGGAGGACGGGACCGCCAGGCTGTGGGTCGGGACCGATCGCGGGGCGCTGGCCCTGGCGCGGGGCCGCTGGACCGTCCTCGACCGCTCGGACTACGGCCTGCCGACGGACAACGTCTTCGCCTTCCTCGAGACCGGAGAGGGGCCCTCGCGGGCCCTATGGATCGGAACGGAGCGGGGTGTCGCCCGCCGCTCCGCCACCGGGACCTGGGAGCGCTGGGACGAGCGGAACGGGCTGGTGAACCCCTACGCCTTCCGCCTCGCCCGGACCCGCAACGTCCGGGGCGAGACCGTGGTGTGGGCTGGCACCGAGGGCGGCCTCGCCCGCTTCGAGGGCGGGCAGTGGACCGTCTTCGACACCCGGAACGCGCTGCCCAGCAACGTGGTGCGGAGCCTGGCGGTGAAGCACACGGGCCAGGTGCAGTCCCTCTGGGTGGGGACCTTCGCGGGCCTGGCGCGCCTCACCCTGGGCAAGTGGCTCAG
>JBDIBF010000088.1:0-11279 GCA_039812765.1 Holophagaceae bacterium | reverse complement strand
GTCTCGGGGTGGAAGGCCACGGCGCGCATGTCGGGGGCCACCGCCTTGATGGCCTGGTGGTGGCGGCTGTTCACCGGGATGGAGGCGCCGCCCAGCATGTGGAAGAGGTGGGAGTTGTGGGTCACGGAGACGGAATGCCGTGTCTCGGGGAGGTCCTCGTTGCCGTGCATGTGGAGGGAGGGGTCGCAGCCGAAGTAGTCGGCGATGTCCTGGATGAGGGAGCCGCCCAGGGCCACGTTGAGCATCTGGCTGCCGCGGCAGATGCCGAGGATCGGAAGGTTGCGGCGCCAGGCCTCGTGGATGAGGGCCGATTCGAAGCCGTCCCGGTCGGGCTCCACGTGGGCCTTGGGGTGCACCGGCTCATTGGGGTCCCAGTTCTGCGGGTGGATGTCCTGCCCGCCGGTGAGCAGGAGGCCCGCCACGCCCTCCCAGTCGATCTCCGGATCCCCGGGGTGCACCAGCTGGATGGGACCGTGCCAGCCCGCGACATGGATCGCGGGGACGCAGTGCCTCGTGGCCAAGGTCTTGTTCCTGCAGCTGATGAGCAGCCGGATGCCGTGGGTGGTTGACATGGGGGGCTCCGAAGGGATCATGGAAACCCTACACCCCCTCAGATGGTCTGAGAATCGGGTATTGAGCGGCGGGAGCCCGCCGGAGGAGAGGACATGTCCGGATCGCTGAACAAGGTGATGCTCATCGGGAACCTGGGGAAGGATCCCGAGCTGAAAATGACCACCTCCGGCCAGCCCGTGTGCCGCTTCAGCCTTGCCACCACCGAGACCTGGCGCAACGCGGCGGGCGAGAAGCAGAGCAAGACCGAGTGGCACAACGTGGTGGTCTGGGGCAAGCAGGCCGAGATCGCCGAGAAGTACCTCCGCAAGGGCAAGCAGATCCTCGTGGAGGGCCGCATCCAGTACCGCGAGTACACGGACCAGGCGGGGGTGAAGAAGACCGCCTGCGACATCCGCTGCGACAACTTCGTGATGCTCGGCCGCATGGAGGACGGCGGCGGGCCCCGCTCGGACCGGGGTGGCGACTACGGTTCCCGCCCGGCGGAGCGCACCTCGGACCGTGCCCCGGCCCACCACGACTACGAGGACATGCCTCCGGCCCCGGCGGCGGGTGGCGGCTTCGACGACGACATTCCGTTCTGAGGCTTTTGGCTTTAGGCTTTAGGCTCTGGCTGGCTTCGACCCACGCGGTCTGAGGGGGTATCCCCGAGGCGCCGCAGGCGCGCGTCTTGGCAAGAGCCCAAAGCCCAGAGCCGAAAGCCCCAGGAGCCCGTCGTGTCCACCGCCTTCACCGAAGTCCGCCACCTCAAGTCCCACGTCGGGGAGGAGGTCTCCCTCCGGGGCTGGGTGCGCAATGTCCGCACCTCCAAGACCCGCTTCATCGACCTGCGGGATGGCTCGGGCTTCGTGCAGTGCGTGGTCGGCGCCGCCGAGGCGGACCCCGAGAGCTACGAGACGGCCGGGAAGCTGACCCAGGAGTCCGCGATCTCCCTGACGGGCACGGTGCAGACCCATCCCAAGACCGGCGAGCCCGAGATCCTGGTGAAGTCCCTGCAGCTGCTGGCGCCGAGCGTGGACTATCCCATCACGCCCAAGGAGCACGGCATCGAGTTCCTGATGGACCACCGCACGCTCTGGCTGCGCAGCAAGCGACAGTGGGCCATCATCCGCATCCGCCACACCATCTCGAAGGCCATCCGCGACTTCTTCGACGGGGACGGCTTCACACTCCTGGACGCGCCCATCCTCACGCCCTCGGCCTGCGAGGGCACGAGCACGCTGTTCGCCACGGACTACTTCCACGAGGGCACCGCCTTCCTCAGCCAGAGCGGCCAGCTCTACCAGGAACCCGGCGTGCCGGCCTTCGGCAAGGTCTACTGCTTCGGGCCCACCTTCCGGGCCGAGAAGAGCAAGACCCGCCGCCACCTCACGGAGTTCTGGATGGTGGAGCCCGAGATGGCCTTCGCCGGGCTGGAGGACGTCATGCAGCTCGGCGAGCGCATGGTGAAGTTCATCCTGGAGCGGGTGCTGGACGGCCGGCAGGAGGAGCTGAAGATCCTCGAGCGCGACACGGCGCCGCTGGAGGCCGCCCTGCGCCTGGGCTTCGCCCGCATGAGCTACACCGAGAGCGTGGCGAAGCTCAAGGAGCTGGGCAGCGACATCAACTGGGGCGAGGATTTCGGCAACGACGACGAGACCATCCTGATGAACGCCCTGGACCGGCCCCTGTGGGTGCACCGCTTCCCCAAGAGCTTCAAGGCCTTCTACATGGAGTACGACCGGGAGAACCCCGATCTCGCCATGGGCGCGGACCTGCTGGCCCCCGAGGGCTACGGGGAGATCATCGGCGGCGGCGAGCGCGCCATCGACCTGCAGTACCTCCTGGACCAGATCAAGCACCACGGCCTCGACCAGAAAGACTACGAGTGGTACCTGGACGTGCGCCGCTTCGGCGGCGTCCAGCACGCCGGCTTCGGCATGGGGCTGGAACGCGCCGTGGCCTGGATCTGCAAGCTGCCGCACGTGAGGGAGACCATCCCCTTCCCGCGGATGATGGGCACCCTCAGGCCCTGAGGCCTCTCCGTCGAGCCGCTCCCGCGGCGCCCTGCGGGCTTGCGATCTCGGGCGGCAGCCTCGCCGGCCCGTGCGCCGAATGGCGGCGCCTGGGTCCGGCTCGCCTCGGGCGGGCGGGGCCCCGCTTCACGCGCGGCGCGCGTTCCGCGACCCGCCAGCACCCTCGCCGCACGTGAGGGAGACCATCCCCTTCCCGCGGATGATGGGCACGCTTAGGCCCTGAGGGGGCTCTGGGCTCTTGGCTTTGGCGCAAGACGCGAGGATCGCTGGTTGGCCAGAGCCCAGAGCCCAGAGCCGAAAGCCCAGAGTCTTAGAGCTGCATCACATGCCCCGGGAGCTTCGCGATCGCCTCCCTCAGCGGCAGCTCGGCGTGCTCGTGGGGCAGGGTGACCCAGAAGGTGTAGCTGATGAAGGCGCCCTTGCAGTTGGCCTGGTGGCGGGCGTCCTCGCCTTCCTGGGGGCCGAGGTGCTCGACGATGAGGGCCATCACCATCTCGGCCCGCAACTCCTCCATCCGTCCGATGACCTTGAGGGGCACGCGGGCCGGGTAGTCCATGGTGGGCTTGCCGGTGATCTCCTGCATCGGTCCATCTTCGCACCCCTCGGATTCAAGAGGGGGCTTGTCGGAAACCAGCAAGTGTGATGAAGATCGTATCCAGACGTCTTCATCCGAAACTATCGTAGAGGCATCCTGCGGCGCCGGCCCGGCGCCCCCCACGGACCAGGAACCTTCATGAGCGCACGCCGACCGCTGCTCCTCACCGGCCTCGCCACCAGCGTGCTCGTGGGGATCTTCCTCGGTTCGGGCCTCTTCACCTTCGTCTCGGCCCAGGGGACCAGCTACCTCTCCAACGACCCCGACGTCTGCGTGAACTGCCACGTCATGCGCGAGCAGTACGACGGCTGGCAGAAGAGCCCGCACCACGCGGTGGCCGTCTGCAACGACTGCCACCTGCCTCACGACAACGTGGTGCACAAGCTCTTCGTGAAAGCGAGCAACGGCTACCACCATTCGAAGGCCTTCACCTTCATGGACTTCAAGGAGCCCATCCGCATCAAGCCGGGCAACGCGAAGGTGCTCGAGGCCAACTGCCGGCGCTGCCACGCCGAGATCACCGACGAGATCACCGCCCACGGCACCCTGGGCGTGCCCACGGACCCGACCCAGAAAGCCGACCTCTACGGCTGCGTGAAATGCCACCAGGACGTGGGCCACGGCCCCGTCCGCTGACGGATTCCTGACGATCCCCGACCTTCCGAACGGAGGCCACCATGACCGAAACCCCCGCGCCCTTCCTCTCCCGCCCCGGCGTGCGCATGGGCCTCGTCGCCGGCGTCGCGGCCATCGGCACCATCCTCGTGATGGCGCTGTGGCAGAGCGTCTCCAAGCGGAAGGCGGAGGCCCGCCAGACGGTGCTGCGCATCGTGGACCTCACCGAGAAGACCGTGGACCCCGCCGAGTGGGGCAAGAACTTCCCGCGCCAGTACGACGGCTACCTGCGCACCGCCGAGAAGTACTCCACCAAGTACGGCGGCGCGGGCAGCGAGGGGCTGCCGAAGAGCCGCATCACGGAGGACCCCCGCCTGGTGGAGATCTTCGACGGCTACGCCTTCGCCATCGACTTCAACCAGCGCCAGGGCCACGCCTACATGCTGGACGACCAGCGCCAAACCAAGCGCGTCACCGAGCGCAAGCAGCCGGGCTCCTGCCTCCACTGCCACGCGTCCAACACGGTGGCCTTCCGCGAATTCGGGATCAAGAACGGCGCGCCGGGCACCCTCGACGAGGCCTTCACCAGCCCCAACGCCCAGGCCCAGCTCATGAAGGGCTTCGAGGAGGTCTGCAAGCTGCCCTACAACGAGGCCACGAAGCTCGTGCAGCACCCTGTGGCCTGCATCGACTGCCACGACCCCAAGTCCATGGCCCTGCGGGTCACCAAGCCCGGCTTCATCCGCGGCATCACGGCCCTGGCCGACAGCGCGGAGCCCGTACCGCACCTGCCCTCCATCGAGAAGTGGCGCAAGGGCGACAAGGCCACGCCCTACGACGCGAACCGCGACGCCTCCCGCCAGGAATTGCGCTCCATGGTCTGCGGCCAGTGCCACGTGGAGTACTACTGCGGCCCCAAGACGACGCTCTTCTTCCCCTGGAACAAGGGCCTGAAGGTGGAGCAGATCGAGGCGACCTACGACGAATACAAGTTCCCCGACGGCCACCGCTTCTTCGACTGGAAGCACGGGAAGACCGGCGCCGAGGTCCTGAAGGCCCAGCACCCCGAGTTCGAGATGTGGAGCCAGGGCATCCACGCGCGGTCGGGCGTCTCCTGCGCCGACTGCCACATGCCCTACCAGCGCGAGGGCGCCATCAAGATCAGCGACCACCACGTCCGCAGCCCGCTGCTCAACATCAGCCGGGCCTGCCAGACCTGCCACCGCTTCCCCGAAGAGGAGATGAAGGCCCGCGTGGCCGCCATCCAGGACCGCACCCACGCCCTCATGGGCCGCGCCGAGGACGCCGTCGTCGCCCTCATCCGAGACCTCGACGCCGCCAAGAAGGCCGGCGTGGCGGAAGACAAGCTCACCGCCATCTTCGAGCTCCAGCGGAAGGCCCAGTGGCGCGTCGACTTCGTGAATGCGGAGAACTCCATGGGCTTCCACGCCCCGCAGGAAGCCGCGAGGATCCTCGGCGAAGCGATCGACTACGGCCGGCAGGGGCAGATCGCGCTGAAGGACATGATGGGCGTGGCGGTGGCCAAGAAGAAGTGAGGCCGTTCCGATCGAAGGGTCAAGGAACAGAAAGCTCCTGAACTTGAAGTTGACCTTCTAATAGCACCTCGATCCACGAGCGCCGCGCCCTCCGGCGCTCGTGGATCGAGGTGCCAGAGCTCAGTAGCCGGACTGGCCGGGGCGACCCGGAGGTCAGACCTCGAGTCGGGGCCTCGAAGGAAGGGAATCACGTCCGATGGGGTTCCCTGGCCTGGAGTGAAATTCCTTGGCTACGGCGCTGCCTGTGGGTAGGTTCTCCTCACCTTGATTGCGTGGGGGAAGGGTTATCATGAGAGAAACATACAAACGCATTAGATTAACGGCATGTATATTCTTATTAATGCCATTCGATCTTCTACACGAACAAGTAAAAAGCACTGGGAGGGCTGTTCCAGAGAAAGCTGTAGCCGACCCATACAAAATTCAGGGCCTATCCCCGGCCTTTACCGATGGGCTTGCATGGCCATCGCTGGAGGAAATGCGCCTCCGTGAGATCAAGCAGGGTCCCGGGGCGGTTCAGCCGATCAATTCAACTGTGCATTGGATTCATAAACTACTTAAACCAGAATGGATCCCATCAGGCTTGGAGAACAAGCTGCATTTGCTCCGACCTGGGAAGTCCGGATCCGTGATGATCGCTTACGATGCAATCTATCTCCGGTACAAGGTTGGTCAGGAAGTGATTCAGGCCATCGTCACTTCCGAAAGCGTTTCGATCGTAATAGAGCAAGAAAAGCAATCATTAGCCGCCAAGCCCGCTATGGACTCGAAAACTGCATTCTCGAAAATTGAGGGAACGATTACCAAGTATCTCAAGGAATCATCTAAAATCTTGAACGGCAAGTCATGGAAGATAATGCAGCACGGCGAAACCTTTGAAGGGGTCAATGAGGCCAGGTCTGAGGACTGGACAGATGGCCCACGATGGTTAACAGATGGTAATTATGTCTATTTAAGATTCAAAAAACTTGAAATAGACCGTCCCAGTCTTCCCCACCTGGATGCGAGTTGGTTTTCATCCGAACCCAGGAAAAGGCATCGATCGGAGCACAAGGGTTTCCCGCGGAATTGAGGGCCTGACGGCGTCGGATATCCGTCAGCGGGGTTCGACATGATCCCCTAAGATGGAACTTCAACCGACGCCATAGACTCGCCTCATGCACGATCTCCCCCCCACCACCGCCACCCACGAATTCGTCGAGCCCTTCTTCCTGGGCTCCTGCGACCCCGCCGAGGCCGACATCGCCCTCTTCGGGGTCTGCTGGGACGGCACATCCTCCTTCAAGGCCGGCAGCCGCTTCGCGGGCTTCGCGGTGCGGGAGGCCTCCTTCGGGATGGAGGAGTTCAGCTTCTACCAGCAGGCGACGCTGCTGGACATCAAGTACACGGACTACGGCGACCTCTTCCTGCCGCCGGGGCAGAAGGGGCGGGTGCTGGAGGACATCGCCAGCGCCGTGCGCGAGGTCCGCGGGAAGGGGCAGTTCCCCATCGCCTTCGGGGGCGAGCACCTGCTGGCCTACCCGCTCATCATGGCGGCCCACCACGACCATCCCGACCTCGCCGTCATCCACTTCGACGCCCACGCGGACCTGCGGCCCGACCTCTGGGGCGACGAGTGGACCCACGCCACGATCCTCGGCCGCGTCGGCGACAAGATCGGCTTCGAGAATCTCTTCCAGTTCGGCATCCGCTCGGGCTCGAAGGAGGAGTGGGAGATCGCCCGGAAGCACGGGACCCTTCACCCCTTCACCAAGGAGGAGATCGCTAAAGTGCTGGACAGCCTCGGCGACCGCCCGGTCTACCTCACCTGCGACATGGATGTGCTCGACCCGAGCATCTACCCGGGAACGGGCACTCCCGAGCCCGGCGGCATCGACTACGCCACCTTCATCGGCGGCCTCAAGCAGCTCAAGGGCCGGCGCCTCGTGGGCATGGACTGCCTCGAGCTGGCCCCCCACTACGATCCGACCGGAGTCTCGGCCATCACCATGGCCAAGACCCTGCGGGAGATGATCATCCTGGCGAGCCAGCGGAAGCGGTGAGGCTGGCGTTTCGGTTCAGCATCTACTGCTCCGTGAGCAGGGTCACGGGCAGCGAGGATGTGGCCTGACTGACGGGCTCCGGTTGCAGAGCCAGCCAGAATGCGCCGGAGGACGTAGTCCCGCCCCAGCCATCCACTGGGTAGATGGGCAGGTCCTGCTCCTGCCACTGGGTGCCGCTGCCGAGGATGAGCCTGCTAGGCGTCGGCTGGAACGGGTAGGCGATCAGGAGGATCCGGTTTTTCGTCGGGTCGAAGAAGGACCGGTAGTAGGCCAGCCCCGGCGTCGCAGGAGAGTAGAGGACCTGTTCGGGCTGCCAGGTCCCGGAGATGCGGTGGTTGTAGACCACCGACCAGCCAGGGGGAGTCGTATCGTTGAACTTAAAACTGACCGAATGGATTTCGCTGCCCTTGAAGTAGAGGGTCTGGAAATACACGTCCTTGGGAAGATGTTCCGGGGTCCATCCCCCGACCGGAGGCCGAGAGGCATGGACAGGTCCGCCGTAACCGGCGGACCATCCCAGGAGGTGTAGGGCACCGGCCTGATCCACGGTCAGGGAAGCCTCTGTGAGCCTGTTCCCATCGGACCAGGGCAGGTCAGAGAAGGTGACGGTCGTCCCTTCCAGCGTCACGAGGAATTGGAAGGCTCCGGGATCCAGAGCATCGCCGAGGCGGACGATGCCGACGAATTTGCTCGGGCCCGTGCAGACCACGGAATCGAACGCGTCGAAGTTGTTGATGGCTTGCGTGACAACCGTGCCGTTCTCCACGCGCGCATGGATGAGGACGTGGGGCGTGTCCCGCAGGGCGCCGAACACGTGCGGAGTGCCCGATGGGTCCACCCGAAGCGTCAGCTTGTCGTTCTTGAAGACGGGGAGGGCGTGGATCGCATGGCCGGAGACGTCCTGGTGATGAAGGGTCTTCGTGTAGTCCTCGTGGACCTGGATCCACCAAAGGGATCCGTCGGGCGCGCGGTCCAAGCCCAGCACCTTTCCCGTGGTCACACGCGCCTGATCCATGGGGAGCAAGGTTGGGACCACTGGCGGCATGTGGAGGTAGGGGTCCGAGTCCACGTTGAAGATCGAGGCTGGGCCGCTGACGGAAATGACGCGGTATTCGGTCTGCAGCGCAGGCGGGGAACCGAGGCGCAGGCTACGGGTACCCGGAGGCAGGGTGGCGATGATGCCCGCCTGGCTGCGGGGTGCCTGGGCCACGATCTGTTGTGACACCGCGGCCAGGCTTTCCGGGGCCCAGGAGAGGTCCAGCGCCGGGCCGGTCTGGGTGGCGACCAGTCCGGTCGCGCGTTTGAGGCCCACCCCAACGGCACCGACATAGCTCGATGATCGATGACCATCGGCGGTGACCAGCGAGACCCGGTAATCGTAGTAGGTCCCGTCCACGGCTGGGACGTCGGTGTACTCCCGGGCCTCCGGGGGCAGCTCGACGAGGCTGGACCATACGCCAGCCTCGGAAGCCCGGCGTTCCACCAGTGTTTTCGACGCGATGGCGCTGTTGTGGGACCAGCTGAGGGATACAGGCTTATAGCTCACGATGGAGGAAGAGGCCTTGAACCCCTGGGGCGTCCTCACTGGCCAGAGCGCGCTGGTCTCCACCCAAGGGGAGGCCGAGGTGCCGTTCACCGCCTTCAAGCGGAAATCAAAGGCTGTCAGCTCAGGGGGATTCTGAGAGAAGGTGAGCCGTCCGCCGATGGTCCCAGCGGGCAGCTTGGAATCGTGGAGGCTTTGAAACGTGGCTCCGTTGGTCCGGCCTTCCAGGAAGAGGCCATCATAGGGGTCGATGGGTGGAGTCCAGGCGAGATCGATGAAACCACCCTGTTCATCCACCTTGGCCGTGAAGGCCGTGGGGGCCTTGGGCGCCGGGGTGACGGCCTGCTTGCCGCCCCCACCTCCGCCGCAACCGGCCGCAAGGAACAGAAGGACGGGTGGCAGGACGGCGCGGGCTTGGAGCAAAGTCATGACGGTACCTGTGGGATGACTCGAGGGGTAATGCGGAACCGCGTTCCGGTCCCAACAGCCGGAGGCGCTGGTCCGGCCGGGCTTCAGCCTCATCCGACCAGATTACCCGAACCGACACCGCCCCCCCCCCGCGCCCGGGCGGCCAGCAGGGCTTTATGCCGAAGAGCATTCGCGGCAGCGGGTGTCCCAACCCTCCAACGGCCGGAAAGGCGTGTCCTTCGTCCAGGACCTCCTCGGAGCCTAGCCCAGCAATTCCTGGCAGCCCGCCACCGCCCCAACAAGGAAATCCAGGACCCGCGCCTTCGGATCCTCCGCCCCCGCCAGCTCCGACGCGGTCAGCACCGCCCCGGTCCAGAATTCCATGTGCCAGTGGCCGGCGGGCAGGGGGGGGAAGTCCTTCCCCTTCGGGTAGGGCCAAGGCGTGACGTAGAAGTAGGGCTCGTCGTAGCTGTTGTCGCCGGGGCTGAGGCCGACGCCGATGGTGCGTCCGGACTCGGACTCTGCCTCGGCTTCGGGGGGCGCCGCCTCGGGCGGACCGGGGTCGAGGACATGGCCCTCGCCGTCCACGATCTCCACCACCTCCTCGCCGGTGGTCCCGTCCGCCATGGCCCCGGGCACCACCACCCGGTCCAGGCTGAGGAGCACCGCGAGGTCGAAGTGGTGGGGCCAGCAGCGCAGCGGACCCGCGTCCGATCGGGCGGCGGTGAGCTCCGCCAGGGCCTCCGCCGCCGCCTGGTACCACGCGGCCAGGGCCTCGAAGGGCGCGGTGGACTCCGTGGAAAAGGGGGCCTCCCGGCCCAGCAGACGCCCGGGCATTTCGTAGGGCATCTCCTCCTTCAGCGCCCGGGTGTCCACCCCCGAGCCTCCCAGACGCACCCGCACCCACTTCAGGGCCTCCTCCGGGGTGCGCCCATTGAGGGGCAGGCGCCCCGCCAGGCCTCCGCGTCCATCCCGCACCTCCAGGGCGAGGTCCGCCATGGCCAGGCCCACGCGGCTCCCCCCGGGCAGAGCCTCCCCCAGGAGCACCCCCGCCTTCCAGGCCAGGGCCATCTGGCTGTCGTCCGGCCGCTGCGGCAGCAGGGACTGGCCCGCGCAGGCGGCCAGCTGCACCGCGCGGTGCAGTTCCACCCGGGCGGGACGGAGGGCGGTCCCGGGCAGGTCCTTCAGGGAAAGCCAGGGATCGGCGTGCATGGGCGCCTCCGGGGCGGCAGGGTTGCGTCACAGCCTGGGACGCCCGATGATCCCACCCTCGTGACCTCGCGGAAGGAGAAACCATGGCCGAGCCCCAATGGCAGGACCTCGGCCCGGTGGCGGACCTGGCCGGGAAGCCCCTCCAGACCGTCCGCGCCGGTCGGACCGCCCTGGCCCTGACCTGCACCGGCGGCGTCTTCGGCGCGATCTCCGGCGTCTGCAACCACGCCGGTGGACCCCTCGGCGACGGGCGGCTCGACGGCGACTACGTGGTCTGCCCCTGGCACCACTGGAAGTTCCACGCGCGGACCGGCCTGGGGGAGCCCGGTTTCGAGGAGGACGCCGTGCCCGCCTACCCGGTGAAGGTGGAGGAGGGCCGCGTGTGGGTGGACCTGGGGAACGGCAGCCCCCGCACGAAAAAGCCCCATGCGCCCCATCCCCTGGCGCGGCCGGTTTTGCGCGAAGCGGGGCCGCTCCGGGTGGCGGGGATCTCCACCACCGTCATGGATCGGGCCAACCCGCGCTTCTCCACCTCCGACGCGCTGCTGGAGACCGCCTTGGCCCATGCCCGGACCCTGGGCGCCGAGGGGAAGCTGATCCGGCTCAACGACCTCGCCTTCCGGGCCTGCGAGGGCTACTACTCCAAGAGCGCCCGGGCCTGCACCTGGCCCTGTTCCATCACCCAGATGGACGAGACGGACCAGCTCGACCAGGTCTACGAGG
>JBDIBF010000087.1:0-11348 GCA_039812765.1 Holophagaceae bacterium | reverse complement strand
CCACGGTCACCTGGCTCTTCCCGTCCGGGCGCAGCCAGGGCAGCTCCCCGCTCTTGCGGACCTCGGAAAGCCGCCGGGTCAGGCTGTGGGCGTACTGGATGGGGGCGGGCATCAGCTCCGGGGTCTCCCGGCAGGCGTAGCCGAACATGAGGCCCTGGTCGCCGGCGCCGCCGGTGTCCACGCCCATGGCGATGTCGGGGCTCTGCTGGTCGAGGGTGACGATGACGCCGCAGGTGTCGCAGTCGAAGCCCTTGGTGCTGTGGTCGTAGCCGATCCCGCGGACCACCTCCCGCACCAGCTTGGCCACGGGGATGTAGGTCTCCGTGGTGATCTCGCCGGCCACCACGACCAGGCCCGTGGTGGTCAGGGTCTCGCATGCGACCCGGCTCCTGGGGTCGTCGGTGAGGGCCGCGTCCAGGACGGCGTCCGAGATCTGGTCGGCGATCTTGTCGGGGTGGCCCTCGGTGACGCTTTCGGAGGTGAAGAGGTGCTTGCCGGGCTTGGCCATGGGGTCTCCGGGGGGGCGGATCCGGGCGGAGGATCGTCGGTGGTGGGCCGGAACGAAAAATCCGGGGCGGCCGAGGCCCCGGAGGGGCTTCCAGCATAGCATCCCCGGGACCGGCACCCCCGGGCGCCCGGGGCCCAGCGGTGCTATGGTGGGAGCACCCCATCTGGACACGAACGCCAAGGAGATCCCCATGATCCGCTCGCGCCTCAACCCAGCCCTGCCTTTCGCCGTGGCCGCCACCGTGATGGTGCTCGCCCCCGGGTGCAAGTACCTCAAGAAGGGCGGATCGGAGGAGAGCAAGGAGATCAAGGAGCTGACCCAGAAGGCCGCCGAGCTGGACAAGGCCACCCAGGAGCAGCAGAAGGCCGGGGCCGCCCAGCAGCAGAAGCTGGCCCAGGCCGGCGCCGGGGACATCGCCATGAACCCCGCCACCATGCAGCTCACCGACGAGCAGAAGAAGGCCCTGGAAGAGCGCATCAAGAACGAGAAGAACACCACCTACCAGGCCCTGCTCCAGGAAGTCCTGGACAAGGACAAGCAGATCAAGGAGCTGAACGACAAGGTCAACAAGCTGAAGGCCATCCTGCCCAAGCCCGACCTGGCCGGCCCCAACGACAGCCACTACGGCATGGCGCTGCGCTTCCTCAAGAAGCGCGGGGTCAGCGAGGACGAGGCGAAGCGGCTCGTGTCCCGGGTCAACCTGATGGAGAAGATGGCGCCCGGCTTCGAGGTCTACCACTTCTACGCGAATGGCGTGTACGGCTCATGGGTGGCCCAGGGCAAGGCCAAGATCACGCCCAACGACCTGCAGCGGCAGGAGCGGGAGAAGGTCGAGGGAGAGCGTGACACGGCCCTGGCCCAGAACGAGAAGCTGCAGGAGGACGTGAACGACCTGGCCACGCTGAAGAAGCAGCTCGAGTCCGACGTCTCGGGGCTGCGCAAGGAGAAGACCGACCTCGAGACCAAGATCCTCGGCCTCTCGGAGACCAACGAGAAGCAGAAGGCGAAGCTCAATTCCCTCCATTACATCCTGGGGGTGAGCAAGGCCCTCCAGGACCGCGGGATCATCATCGTGCCGGTCTTCGCTAAGGACCGGGCGGGCGCGAAGTGGTCGGACGAGGTCTTCGAGAAGGAGGCCAAGGACCTGGACCTCCGCTCGAACAAGAGCCTGACCATCACCGCGGCTGAGCTCGGGTTGAAGAAAATCGGCAAGGTGAGCGTGGTTCCAGGCTCCCTGACCAAGGACGAGCACTACAAGCTCGCCATCAGCGAGGACAAGGCGACGGCCACCCTCACCTTCCTGGTCCCGGAGCGCTTCCGGAACGAGAAGGTCGTCTTCGCCGTCAGCGAGTAACCGAAAATTTTTTCAGCATCTTTCCCTTTGCCAGCCCCGGGGAGTGGTCCTATCGTGGGGCCACTTTCCAGCTCCCACACCCCTGCGAGGTGATCCGATGACCTCCCCACGACCCGTCTCCACCCGCCGGCGTCGCGCCCTGCTCCCCCTGGCCCTCGGGACCCTGGCCCTCGCCATGGCCTGCAGTTCGAACATCAACCTCAAGGAGCCGGGGAACCAGGCGGGGGACCCGGCCTCGACCACCAGCACGAACTACGCGCTCTTCGATCCCAGCGCGGGCGTGATCCCACTGCCCAACCTGCTCGCCACCGCCACGGTGACCCGCGTGGCCTACGCGCCGCCGGCGGCCTCGGACCCGCTGCAGTCTTCCACGGTCTACGTGCTGCCGGGGGTGCCGCCCCTGTCCTACGTGAACGGCGTCGCCCAGACGCCCTCGCCGAAGGACGCCCTGGCCTACATGAACATCACGGAACTGGCCAACCAGAACGCGGTGTCGGGCCTCACGAGCCCGATCAAGATCTCCTTCCTGGCCCCGGTGAACCAGTCCACGGTGAACGCCTCCACGGTGAAGGTGTTCCAGGTGCTGCCCGACGCCAACGGCACGGAGACCGGCACCTGCGGCTTCCGGGACGTGTCCGCCCTCTTCGCGCCCGAGTGGTCCTTCACCTGGTACGACCGGAATTCCGATGGCTCCCTGAAGCCCACCACGACGCCCCTCGCCAACCCCTCGGGGGTCGCCGGCGCCGCGGTCCAGCTCGTGCCCCGCATCCCCCTGACACCCGGCAGCCGCTACGTCTACGTCGTCACCGACGGCGTGAAGGACCTCGCCACCGGCGGGTCGGTGGGCAACAGCCTCACCTTCGGGTTCCTGCGCTACGTCAAGCCTGGCGGCACCTCCGCCACCACGAGCCTCGCCGACCTGACGGATCCGAACAATCCCGCGCGCCTCCTGGGCCAGGCCAGCGCCAACAGCCTCGAGTCCATCCGCGGCAACGTCCCGGGCCCCGGCGGCAGCATCCTGCTCTCGGGCTACGGCAAGACCATGGACGACCTGGTCTCCAACGCCGCCTCCGACGTCTCCGGCAAGGCCGGCGCCGGCGCCACGGGCATCACCAGCCGAAACAAGATCATGCTCATGGGCCGCTTCATCACCACCGGCGCCGTCGCCACCCGCCTCCTCGCCAACACCGCGTCGACCCAGATCCCGGTGGAGGGCGCCCTGTGGGCCTGGGCCAACAACGCGCCGGGGACCCCCTTCGCCGGCGCGCCCGCGCGGCAGTGGAACAACGGCGTCTCGGGCTTCTCCGTCCTGGGCAGCAGCACCGTCCCCGGGACGGGTCCGGGCTCCATCGCCTTCGTCTACGCCCAGGCGGGCATCCCCTCGGCGGTGCCGAACGCCGCCGTGGGCCTCATCGCCAAGGGCACCTTCGAGAGCGGCGACCTCAACATCGATCCCGCCATCGCCAACGCCCTCGCCGCCAAGCCGCCCACGGGCAACATCACCGGCACCCCGAACGCCTACAATCCGGGCTACTACCCCACCGGCGCGAACCCGGTGCCCGGCACCGGCGTGCTGCAGGGGGTGCGGCCCGATGGCAACACCCTCACGGGTTTCCTCCACGTGGACCGCAGCGTGCCCTTCTGGTTCATCGCCCCGGCCGCCCCGCCAGCCGGGGGCAGTTACCCGGTGGTGATCTACCAGCACGGCATCACCTCCCAGAAGGAGTCCATCCTCACCGCCGCCCACGCCATCTGCAGCGCGGGCTACGCGATCCTGGCCATCGACGCGCCCCTGCACGGCGAGCTGGCCAACGGCCGGGCCTCGGCGGAGTGGGGCGCGAACTTCATGAGCCTCCTCGACATCCTCAACACCCGGACGAACTTCCAGCAGGGCGCCTTCAACCTGTGGCGCCTGGAGAAGGTGGCCAAGACCTCCGGGGCCGGCAGCCTGCAGGCCGCCGTGGCCGGCGTGGGGAAGCCCATCGCCGCCTCCGGGGCCAGCAAGTTCCTGGGCATGAGCCTCGGCACCCTCATCGGTTCCTACTTCATGGCGGGGAACTCGAACCAGTACGGTCTCCCCGGCGCGAGCAACATCACCGGATACTTCGCCTCGCCGGGCGCCAAGGCGGCCTACATCATCCGGGACAGCCAGGCCGGCTTCGCCTACCAGGCCAATGCCACCCTGCGGGCCAGCGGCGCCGCGCCGGGCACCAACAACTACGACCAGTTCCTCCTCCTGGTCCAGACCCTGGTGGACAACGTTGATCCCGCCTGGTCCCTGTCCCCGATCCAGACCCTGCCCTCCGGCCTGCCCGCCCCGTCCCGGCTCTCCGGCCGGCTCGTGAGCCACGAGGCCATCGGCGACACCACGATCCCGAACACCTACGGCCGCTACTTCGGGAACGCGCTGGGTGGCTGGGGCATCCTCGGCAGCACCAGCTACGACATCGCCCCGGGCTATGCCCAGGTGCGCAATGCCGGGGCAAGCGCCGCCACGGTGCCCTTCATGTTCGGCCCCGGCGGCCTGAAGGCCTCGGTGGCCCCGGCCCCCTTCCCGCCCGTCAGCGGCCCCACGGAGGGCTACTTCCAGTTCGGGACCACGGCCGCTCCCGCGAGCCACACCGTGCTGCTGGACTTCGCCAACCCGGCCGCCACCGCCGCGGCCCAGAAACAGCTCGCCTCGTGGCTTGCCACGGGCCGCCTCATGGATCCGGCGGACAGCACCTGGCCCATCGTCGGCGACCCCGCGCCGCCGGTGATGGCCCCCCTGGCCGTCCCCTTCCTGGACCAGCTGAGGTAGCGACAGGCCGGAACCTCCCGCGGACAGGCGCCTCCGGGCGCCTGTCCCGTTCAGCCCAGGTCCGGGATGCGCGCCAGCAGCCGCGCCTTGGCCTCCAGCAGGGCCGGGGCCTCGGGATCATGGCGCCGCCGCCAGCCGCGGATGGCCTGGAGGTCTTCGGCGAGCCGCTCCCGCAGGGGCAGGGCCAGGGCGGCCACCAGGGCCGCGGCCGTGCCCAGGGCGAGGCCCCCGGCGCCGAGGAACTTCCAGAAGCCCGCGGCCAGGAGCAGGATCCACCCTGGATAGAAGAGCGCCGCGCCCAGCACTTTGTAGGTGGCCGTCTGGTCCGCGTCGTCGTTGAGGCGGTCCACCAGCCAGCCGAGGGCCCGGTAGGGCGGCCAGAAGAGCAGGGCGAAGGGGCTCAGCGCCAGCCCCGCGAGGCCATGGCCGAGGGCCCGGGGCAGCCATTCCCGCACTTCGTCCCGGGCGTAGTCGTGGCCCACCTGGTCGGGGCGCAGGCCCTTCTCCCGCAGCCACGCCTCGGCGTCGGCCACCGCCTCGCGGATGCGGTCCACCTCGCCCGGAGGCAGGGCCGCGAGGTGGTCCACGAGGCTGCGCACCCGTGTCCGCAGGCGCTCCAGGTCGGCGCGCTCGGCGGGGCCTTCGGCCAGCAGCCAGGCCAGGCGCTGGGCCAGCTCGCCCTGGCCTTCGGCCTCGCCGTGGAGGGTCAGGGGCAGCAGGGCTGCCCGCAACCGCGCGGTGAGTTCCCGCACGGCCTCGGGGTCCGCGCCGCGGGGGCGCAGGTCGTCGAAGGGGACGGGGTCGCCCAGGCGCAAAAGCACGCTGTGCCGCCACACCTCCTTGTCGCCGTAGACCAGGCCCGCGGGCACCAGGGCGACCGGCACCGGCGCGCCCAGGGCCAGGCGCGCGGCGCCGGTCTTCAGCGGGGCCAGCAGCGCGCCGCTGTGGCTGATGCCTTCGGGGAAGAGGCCCACGGTGGCGCCCTTCGCGAAGGCCTCGAAGACCGCGTCGAAGGCCTCCTGGTTGCGGGCGGCGTCGGCCCCCGCCCCTTCATCCTTGGCCCTCCGGACCGGGATGGCGTCGAAGAAGGCCAGCAGAGGCCGCAGGGGCAGGATGGACCACAGCGTCGCCTTCGCCATGAAGCGGGGCGGCCGGTCCAGGAGGGCACAGGGCACCAGGGGATCGAGGAGCCCGTTGGGATGGTTCAGGGCCAGGAGCACCGGACCCTCCGGCAGGGGACCGCCCTCCAGGCGGAGCTGGCGGAACCAGAGGCGGGCCACGGCCCGGCTGAACAGGATGAGGGGGCGGCTCACGCGGCCCGGCTCCGGCGGGCCGCCAGCAGCGCCAGGCCCGCGAGCAGGATGGCCGGGATCGCCACGGACATGCCCGCCGCCAGGGCGTCGCCGTGGGACGAACCCGAGGCCAGCGCCGCTTCGCTGCGCCGGCCCGCCAGCTCGGGGCTGATGGCGTCCCCCAGGAAGTGGATGAGGAAGACGTTCAGGGCCACGCCGGTGGCCCGCACCGAGGCCGGCAGGCTGCTGACGGTGAGGGCGTTCACGGGGCTCGTGTTCACGAAAAGCAGGAGCATGGACGCGAAGAAGAGGCCGTAGGCGAGGCCGAGGCTCCCGGCGTGGAGGGCCCAGGCCGTGACGGGCGCCGCGGCCAGCAGGGTCAGGGCGCTGAGCCACACGCCGGCGTCGGGCCAGCGGGCCTGCAGCCTGCCGGTGAGGGTGCCCCCGGCAAAGGTGCCCAGGATGCCCGTCACCACCGCGATGCCGCCGAAGACGGTGCCGGCGGTGCCGGTGCTGACGGCGAAGCGGCGCTGCAGGAGGGTCGGTCCCCAGTGGGACAGGGCCCCCATGGCAAAGGTGTAGGCCACGTAGCTGGCGGTGCAGGCCAGCCACACGCGGTTGGCGACGATGGCCTTGAGTCGGTCCGCGAGGGGCGCGCCGGCCTCCAGGTCGTGCACCTTGTCCATCCGCCCCCGGGGCGGGTCGGCGAGGCGCAGCATGCGCGCGGCGAAGAGGAGGCCCGGCAGGCCCGCGACGAGGAAAGCCGCGCGCCAGCCCCACTGCTGGGCCACGAGCCCTCCCAGCCCGTAGCCGAAAGCGCTGCCCACGGGGATGGCCAGGTAGAACCAGGTGAATTTCGCGGCCCGCTCGTCCTCGGGGATCACGTCGCTGAGGATGGCGGGGCCGAGGGTCGCGTAGGCCGCCTCGCCCACCCCCACGAGGGAGCGGGTGGCCAGGAGGGCCGGGTAGGAATGCACGAAGGCCGCGCCCACGGTGGCCAGGCTCCAGAGGCCGACGCCGAAGGCCACCAGCCGCGGCCGGGGATGGCGGTCCGCCAGCCAGCCGAAGACCGGCGCCGCCACCATGTAGACGACGACGAACACGAAGGGCAGGCGGCCCAATTGCGCGTCGGTGAGGGCCAGCTCCTTCCCCATGGGCTCCAGCACCGCCGCCACCACGTAGCGGTCCAGGTAGTTCAGCATGTTGATGCTCGTGAAGAGCACCAGCAGGCGCTGGGCCTGGGCCATCCGGCTGGCGAGGGGCATCGCCCATGCTAGCAAGAGCCTAGGCGAGCTCTCCTTCGATCACGTCCCCGCCGCCGCGGCCGCCCCGGGGCGGCGCCGGGTTCCGCGGGTCCCCGAAGAAGACCCGGTCCAGGATCCAGGCGACGAAGCTGGAGACGAGGGCCCCGAAGAAGCCCGCCCAGAACCCGGAGACGTGGAAGCCCAGGCCCAGGCGCGAAGCCAGGGCGCCGGCGGCCCAGAAGACGAGGCCGTTGATGAAGAGGCTGAGGCAGCCGAAGGAGCAGGCGTTGGGCAGCAGGGTGACCCACTTCAGGAGCATCCCCAGGGTGGCGTTCAGGGCCCCGAGGAGGATGGCCACGAGGAACACGTCCAGGAAGGCGCCGTGGGTGATGCCGGGCACCAGCGTGGCCGCCACGAGGAGGCCGAGGGCGGAGAAGAGGAAGCGGAAGACGAGGCGCACGGGCAACCGGATTGCCGCCAGTGTAGCGGGGGGCTACGGTCGAGGGATGGCCCTCCCGCCCCGCCGCCCCGGCCCGCCCGCCCCCAAGGCTCCGACCCTCCCCTACCGCAAGCTGGAGGAGGGCCGGGACTACTGGATCCTGGAGGACGCGCTGCCCAACGCGAAGGAGGTGAGCGAGCGCCTCTATGCGCGGCCGGAGGAGGCCTGGACCTGGGGCCTGCCCAAGCGCGCGGAGATGTGGCCGGGCATGCGCTCGCCGAACGCGCTGACCCCCGAGGAGCTGGCGCCGATCGAGGCCTGGGTGCTGAAGGTGACGAAGGCCAAGCGGCTCTGGCAGCCTCCCTCGCCGGACCCGAGCAATGCCGACCTCAGCCACAACAACGCCCAGCTCGTGGGGGCCGCCGACAGCGGCCCGCGGCCCCACACCGATTCCCGCCGCCTCGCCCAGTTCGCCGGCGTCCTCTACCTCACGCCCCGGCCCCTGCCCCGGAGCGGCACCAGCTTCTACCGCCTGCGCATGCCCAATGGCGCGCTGTCCGGCAACTTCTGCCCCTCGAACTGCTACAACCTCACCGAGGCCCTGGGCCAATCGAAGATGCCCCTCAACGCCTGGCACGAGGACCTCGTCATCGCCAACGCCTTCAACCGGCTCATCGTGTACCGCGCGGATCTGGTGCACAGCGCGACCGGGTACTTCGGGAAGGAGCACCGGGAGAAGCGGCTCACGGGGCTGTTCTTCTGGCGGGCGGATTAGGCCGGTGGCGGATTCCAGCCCGCCCTCGGGTTGGACGTTGACCTTCGGTGTTGACCTTCGAAGTTGACCTTGCCTTTGACCTTCCAAAGGCATGCGCGTCCACCGCGGCGGCCCTTTCGCCGCGGCGGACACGCATGCGGCCAAGCGACAGCGCGGCAGGACCATGAACCGTGTCCCGTTCCGAGCGCGTGCCAAGGGTGGGACGACGTCAACCCCGACCTTCCGTCCTCTCCCATCCCGTCGTCGCCCCGAAGCCGACCGCCCCGACCTGCCGCGCTTCGCTTGGCGGCACCCTTCCCTGCTTCGATTCGCAAAGAACGCGAACCGAAGCATGAAAGGGTGCTCTTCCCGCGACCGAGGGCCCGGGGGCGTCATTGGCTCGTCCGCGTCCGAGCCTGTTTGCACGCCGGCTGGGGGGATCACTCCCCGGGGTAACCTTCCCCCGCCTTCACCGTCCCGCGCTCGCCGCCGTGCTTGCCGAGGATGAAGGTCTGGGCCTTGTCCACGCCGGCCCCTTCGTAGGCCGAGATGTCCGTCGTGGCGTTCCCGTAGGCCCGCATGATCCTCAGTCCCTTGGCCTGGAGTTCCTTCAGCCGCGCGAGCTTGGCCTGCCCGACGTGCCCTTCGCTGGGCCACGCGTCGCGGCTTTCGGGCATGAGGAACACCATGCCCGCCGGGAATCCATGGGCGGCGAGCCACTCGCGGGTGGGACGGGCGAGGAAGGGCGGGCGGCCGGTGAGGAAGACCGGCAGGCTGTCCCTGGAGGCCTTCATCGCCGCGAGGACGGCGTTCGGCCGCAGCTTCGGGCCCTCGGCCTTGGCGCGGTGGAGCAGGCGGCGGGCGTAGTCCTTTACGTTCTCGCCGTCGGACGGCGTCAGCGTGCCGTCGATGTCGAAGACCGTGACGGCCTGGCCCTCCTTCACCACCCAGAGGGTCGCTTCCGCGCGCTGGTCCCTGAACCACCAGCGCACCTTCACGGGGCCGGGCGCGTCCGGCGCCTTGGCCGCCAGCACGGCCTTGCCGGCCTCGTCGGTGCGCGCCTCGCCCAGGGGCTGCCAGGTCCCGTCCCGTTCCCATTCCGCACGGACGGTGGCGTGCTCCAGGTCCTTCTGCACCGCCGCGCTGTGGCGGAAGAAGGCCGTCAGCAGCACCGCCTCCCCGGGCCGCACCACCGCGTCGGAGGCGCCGTGGTAGGGGGTGCGGGACCGGAACAGGCCCCCGGCGGAGGCCGTCGCGACGACGGCCAGGAGCGGGGGCATGAGAAGGCGCATGGCCGCGTCAGGACGTATGGAAGCCCGCGTGGCCCTCCACCTCCGAGCCCACGATGAGCTTGATCATGGGGTAGGGGATCTGCAGCTCCACGGTCAGCTCGTTGGCGCCCTCGCTGCGGTTGTCCACCACCAGGGTGCAGAGGGGCCCGTTGGTGTCCACCGAGAGGCAGGGGATGAAGTCCCCGAACTGGCCGGTGCGCTGGAAGGGCTTGATGGCCTCCCCGAGGGCCTCCACGGCCTCCTTGAAGAGCATCACGGCGTAGGTCTGCTTGTGGGCCATGGGCCATTGTGGCCCAAGGCGCGGAGGCGATGAAGGGCGGGCTGGAGGCCGGGGCGGCCTCCGCTACCATGGAAAGCCCATGACGCCCCGCCCCGCCGCGACCATCGCCGACACCCTGGCCGGCTTCCTGCACGCCGGCCTCGCCCTCACCGTCGCCAGCCGGGACGCGGACAACCTGCCCGAGGCCAGCCGGGCCCTGGGCGTCCACTTCACCGCCGACCAGCAGCGCCTCGTGGTGGTGCTCTCCCGCAGCCAGGCCCGCCGCCTGCTGGGCAACGTGAAGGCCAACGGCCACGTGGCCCTGGTCTGCACCGAGCCCAGCACCCACCGGGCCCTCCAGGTGAAGGGCCGGGACGGCGTGGTGGAGGAGCAGGCCGGGCCCTCCGAGCTGCAGCGCGTGGCCATCCATCGCGAGGGCTTCCTGGCGGAGGTGGTGCCCCTGGGCTATCCCGAGCCCCTCATCCGCACCTTCATGGCCTGCCCCGACGACGACCTGGCCGCCATCACCTTCACCCCCGTGGAGGCCTACGTCCAGACCCCTGGCCTCAGCGCCGGCGATCCCGTGCCGGAGGGCGCGTGAGCTTCCAGGCCCACCCCGGCCCCGTGCGGGCCGACGCCATCCGGGACTGCTTCGACGGCGCCGTGCCCGGCTACGTGGCCACCTGCGCCCCGGACGGCACCCCGAACATCACTCCCCTCTCCCAGGTGCAGTACGTGGACGAGGGCCACGTGGCCCTCTCCTACCAGTTCTTCAACAAGACCCGGCGCAACGTGCTGGCCAACCCGCGGGTGCAGCTCCTGCTCATCCAGCCCTTCACCGCCGCCCAGTACCGGCTCAGCCTGGCGTACCTGCGCACCGAGACCGACGGGCCTCTCTTCCAGGCCATGAAGGCCAAGCTCGCGGGGATCGCCTCCCACGCGGGGATGTCCGGGGTCTTCCGGCTTCTGGGCTCGGACATCTACCGCATCCTCGACATCGAGCAGCTCCCCGGCGCCACCTCGACGCCGCCGCCGCGGCCCCATCCCCTGGCGGCCCTGCGCGCCCTGACCGCCGGACTGGACGCCTGCCAGGACCTGGACGCCATGGTCAACGCCCTCCTCGACGGCCTGCGGGACCGCCTGGACCTCGACCACACCATGCTGCTGGTGCGGGACGCGGCCCGCGACGTGCTCTACACCGTGGGGAGCCGCGGCTACGAGGCCTCGGGGGTCGGCTCCGAGATCCCCGTGGGCCAGGGCGTCATCGGCGTCTGCGCCCGGGAGGCCACGCCCATCCGCATCGCCCACGCCACCTCCGAGGCCGCCTACGCCCGCACCATCCGCGACAGCGCGGAGCGCGGCGGCATGGGCGGGCTGCTGGAGACCGAGATCCCCATGCCCGGCCT
>JBDIBF010000086.1:0-11597 GCA_039812765.1 Holophagaceae bacterium | reverse complement strand
GGAAGCCCACCGTGCTGGCCGGCAATCCGACCTTCAACCTGGCGGCCGAATGGATCCAGCGCACCAACGCGCAGGTGGACGCCGCCGCCGGCGACACGCTGTCCGAGCACATCGGCATCCATATGTTCGGCGCGCCACCGGCCATCTCCGACCTGGCGGACGTCACCGCCACCGTGAACACCGCCATCCCCGGGATCCCCTTCACGGTGTCAGACGCGGAGACCAACCCCGACAACCTCGTCTTCACCCTCGCGTCGAGCAACGCCACCCTGCTGCCCAACGCCGGCATCACCGTCTCGGGCTCGGGGGGCAGCAGGACGCTCAACCTGGCCCCCGCGCCCAACCAGCTCGGCACCGCCACCGTCACGGTCATGATCCGGGACGGCGGCAACCAGGTGGCGACGGACACCTTCGTCCTCACGGTCAATGACGTCGCGCCCAGCGCGTTGGCCTACGGAACCAACCCGGCGGTCTACACCAAGAGCACGGCCATCGCGACGAACTCGCCGAGCAACGCCGGCGGCGCCATCGTGAGCTACAGCGTCTCGCCCGCCCTCCCGGCGGGGCTGAGCCTGAACCCGACCACCGGAGCCATCACCGGCACGCCCTCGGCGGTCACGCCGACGGCCACCTACACCGTCACGGGCACCAACACCGGCGGCAGCACCACCGTGGGCCTCGTGCTCACCGTCAATGACGTTGCCCCGAGCGCGCTGGCCTACGGGACGAACCCGGCGGTCTACACCAAGGGCGCGGCCATCGCGACGAACTCGCCGAGCAACGCCGGCGGCGCCATCGTGAGCTACAGCGTCTCGCCCGCCCTCCCGGCGGGGCTGAGCCTGAACCCGACCACCGGCGCCATCACCGGCACGCCCTCGGCGATCACGCCGACGGCCACCTACACCGTCACGGGCACCAACAGCGGCGGCAGCACGAGCGTGGGCCTGGTCCTCACGGTCAACGACGCAGCGCCGACCGCGCTCGCCTACAGCCTGAACCCGGTCCTCTACCTCACGGGCGTCGCCATCGCGCCGAACACGCCCAGCAATTCCGGAGGCGTGATCACGAGCTACTCGGTGTCCCCCGCGCTGCCCGCGGGGCTGGTCCTGAACGCGGCCACCGGGGTCATCACCGGCACGCCGACCGCCGCGACGCCCGCGACCACCTACGTGGTCACCGGCTCGAACACGGGAGGCTCCACCACGGCGAACCTCGTGGTCACGACCGTTACGCCGGCGATCTCCGCCTGGTCCGGCAGCCCCCAGACCCTCGTCGTCGGCGCGAATGCCGCGCCCCTGAAGGCCCGGGTGACCTACGGCGCGTCCGTTCCCCTGGCCGGGGTCCCGGTGGTCTTCACCGCGCCGGCCGCGGGTGCCGGCGGCACCTTCGCCTCCGCCGATCCGGTGTTCACCGACGCCAACGGCGTCGCCACGGCCCCGTCCTTCATCGCCAACTGCACTCCCGGCGCCTATGCGGTGGCCGCGACGATCCCCGGCGGCGGCCCCAGCGCCGCCTTCGCCCTGACCAACGTCCCCGGCGCCGCGAACGGCCTCCGCGTGGAGGGCTTCGCCAGCCCGCTGCGGCAGGGCGTGCAGGGCTACGTCACCGTCAGCGTGCGCGACCTGTGCGGGAACCTCAGCCCGGCCTACACCGGCCGCGTGCACTTCACCAGCACCGATCCCGCCGCGACCCTTCCGGCGGACTACACCTTCTCCGCGTGGGAAGGCGGCGTCCACACCTTCCCCGTGAAGCTCAACACCGTGGGCACCTGGAGCATCCAGGTCCAGGACGTGAACAACGGCGCGATCCTGGGCACCCAGACGGGGCTGACGGTGACCTCCACCACCGTCACCGCGATCACGCTGCTGGGACCGTCGTCGGGCAAGGTCGGGACCTCGGTGCTCATCACCGGCACCGGCTTCGCGGGGGCGAGTTCCGTGACCTTCAACGGCGTGCCCGCCACCTTCGTGGCGGTGGGCTCGAACATGATCTCCGCCACGGTCCCGGCCGGCGCCACCACCGGCAGGGTCGTCGTGACCTCACCCACGGGCACGGGCGTGAGCGGGCTGAACTACGTCGTCGTGCCCTGAGGCCTCCGAGGGCCGGGCCGGGATCCCCCGGCCCGGCCCTTCAGTACCGCAGCACGCTGAAGACAGGCAGGCCGGACAGCTTCTCCCGGCCCGAGAGGAAGGTCAGCTCGATGAAGAGGGTCAGCGCAATGGGGCTGGCCCCGGTCTGCTCCACGAGCCGCCGGGCGGCGTGGGCGGTGCCGCCGGTGGCCAGCACGTCGTCCACGATGAGCACGCGGTCGCCGGGGCGGAAAGCGTCCCGGTGCACCTCCAGGGCGTCCTGCCCATATTCCAGCCCGTAGGATTCGCGGAAGGCCTCGCGGGGCAGCTTGCCGGGCTTGCGGGCAGGCACGAAGCCCAGGGAGAGCTTCTGGGCCAGGGCCGCGCCGAAGATGAAGCCGCGGCTCTCGAGGCCCAGCACGTGGGTGGCCTCCAGGGCCGAGACCGGCCGGGCCATCTCGTCGATGGCGTGGGCGAAGGCGTCGGGGTCCGCCAGCAGGGGCGTGATGTCCTTGAAGACGATGCCCGCCTTCGGGAAGTCGGGGACGTCGCGGATGTAGGGCTTCAGGTCCATGCGCAGGCCTCGGGTCCGCCCGGGCGGCGACCGGCCTCAGCGGCGGATCTGGAAGGGGCGGGGCAAGGATTGTGAGGCACCGGCGGCGGGTCCGTCCAGTTCGGACCACTGCAGGCCCTCCACGCGGCCCCAGGGCGGGCCGCTCCGCAGGATGCCGCGGTAGATGGCGAGCTGCTCGGGGCTGCCCTCCGCCTCGCCGCTCACGGCGCCGTCGGGGTCGTTGCGCACCCAGCCCGCCAGGTCCAGGGCCTGGGCCTGGCCCTGGGCGAAGGCGCGGTAGCCCACGCCCTGCACGCGGCCCGATGCGCGGAAGCGGACGATCACGGCCCTTCCGGATTGAAGGTCGCGTCGAAGGCCTCCCGGCGGGCCAGCAGGTCCGCCGCCGTGAGATCCAGGTGCAGGGGGGTGACGCTCACGAAGTCGTCCAGGGCCGCCTCGGCGTCGCTGCCGGGGCTCTTGGCGTAGATGGGCCCCACGTCGCCGCCGATCCAGTAGTAGGGCGTGCCCCGGGGATCGATGCGCTTCTCCACCACGTCGTGGTAGGTGCGCGTGTCCTGGGTGGTGAGCTTGAAGCCCTTGGGCTCGCGCTTGGGCAGGTTGAGGTTCCAGATGCGCTGGCGGCCCAGCTCGAGGCCCTCCCAGGCGGCGAGGAAGCGGTCGATCCAGGCCTCGGCGACGGCGAGGTCGCCCTTGGGGTGCAGCGAGAACGCCGCGGCCCGCGCGCCCTGCAGGGAGCCCTCGAAGGCGGCCGCCACCGTGCCGGAGTAGAAGACGTCCTCGCCCAGGTTGAAGCCGTGGTTCACGCCGCTGAGCACCCAGTCGGGCTTGCGCTCCAGCACCTCGCGCGTGCCGATGAGCACGCAGTCCACCGGCGTGCCGTCGCAGGTGTAGCGGTCCCCCCCCAGGGGATGGATGCGCAGGATGTCGTGGAGCGACAACGCCGACGAGATGGCGGAACGGTTGCGGTCCGGCGCCACCGCCACCACGCGCCCGAAGCGCGACGCCACCCTCGCCAGGGACTCGAGCCCCGGGGCCCAGAGGCCGTCGTCGTTGGTCACCAGGATGAGGCGGTCGGGCATGGGGAAATGATAGACCCACGAGGCTTGGCGATTTCCTTGGGCCCCTTCTTGACTTTCGATTTTTATTCGCCATCATGAATACCCCGGGAACACGCCGTCCGACGCGCCGCGGGGCGCGGACGGGCGAGCTTCCCCGGCCACCCGGGCTTCCCGCGGACGAGGCCCCGGCGGAGCCCTGCCTGGTCCTGCGACGGAGGTGGCCATGCTCGCCCTGTGGGTGCCCGAACTGCCCTTCCAGCTGGCCTCGGCCCGGGAGCCGGGCCTGGATGCCCGGCCCCTGGCCTTCCTGAACCCGGAGACGCCCCGCAGCCCCAGCCTCTGGTTCGTGAACCGCCGGGCGAAGGCCGAGGGCGCGGCCCCCGGCGACCCCCTGGACCTGGCCCTGCGGGCCGTGCCGGGCCTGCGGGTGCTGGACCCCACGCCCCAGACCTGGTGGCAGGCCCACGCCTTCCTGGGGGACTTCCTGCAGCGCTGGACGCCCCAGGGGCAGCTGGGCCGCCTGGGGGAGGCCCTGGCGGAGCTGAAGGGCACCGAGGGCCTCCATGGCCCCGCCCAGGACGCCGCCGCGCGCATCCTGAAGGAGCTGCGCCGGGACCAGGGCTGGCGGGGCCACGGCGGGCTCTCGGCCAGCGCCACGGCGGCCACCCTGGCGGCGCGCCTCGAGCACGCGGTGGAGCGGGTGCAGGACGGCTCGGAGCGGGCCTTCCTCGCCCCCCAGCCCCTGGGCCGCCTGCCGGACCTGGCGCCCCGCGTCCACGCCCGCTTCCAGCGCCTGGGGATGCGGCGCTTCCAGGACCTGCAGCCCGTGCCCGTCGCGGTGCTCGCGCAGCTGGTGAACGAGCGCGCGGCGCCGAAGCTCCTGGCCCAGGTGCGCGGCGAGGACCGGCTGCGCCTGCCCCTGCTGGCGGAGAAGCCCGGCAGCTCGCGCCATCCCTGGCGCCTGGAGCCCCCGCGCCTGCCCGAGGAGATCGGCCTCGCGGGCTGGTGCCTGCAGCGGCTCTGGAGGGATCCCCGAAGCCCGCGGCGGCTGGCCCTGCGCTGGTGGGACGTGGACGGCGAGCCCCACCACTGGCGCGCCGGCGACGAGGACCTCTGCGAGCCGCCCCTGCTCCTCGCGCGCCGCGTGGAGGCGGCCTTCCATGAACGCAGCGTGCGCCGTGCCCTGGTGCGCCAGGTGGAGCTGCGCCTGGCCTGGGGCCTGGGCCAGGCGGCGCCCCTCTTCCAGGAAGCCCAGAGCCTCAAGGTGGGCCGCCTGGAGACCAGCCTCGCCCGGCTGCGCAAGCGCTATCCCGAGCACCCGGTGGAGACCGGCTGGATGAAGGCGGCGGAGGCCCTGGACGCGGCCTACGCGTCCTGAGGCGGGAGCGCGGCCATGAGCTTCGCGTTGGGCGTTTCCGACTTCTCCGCGGGGGAAGGCATCTATCCGGCGGAGCTCCTCCTCGCCCTCGCCGAGCGCCTGGGCTACGACCACCTCGCGGCCTGGGACACGGGCCTGCACGGCTTCCCGAAGCTGCGGGAGGAGCTGGCCTGGCGAATGGAGAACCGGGCGGAGGCCGTGGCGCGGGCGGCGGCGAGCGCCGGCCCTCCGTCGGCCCTGGAGCCTTTCACGCCGGAATCCCCGCCCCTGCGCCTCCTCCTCGGCGCGCGCTTCCCGTGGAAGGGCCGTTCGTTCGGCGCGCTGCCCTGCTCCCGCGACGGCTATGCCTCCCTCTGCCGCCTGCTCACGGACCGGGCCCACGACAACGGGGACGTGGCCTTCCGCGTGGGGGACGGCTCGCTGCCCAGCGACTGCGCCATCCTCGCCGAGGACCTGGCGGGCCTTGAGCTGCTGCTGAAGGAGGGCGTCTACGGCCTGCTGCTGGGCTCGGCGCGCAACGCCGCCGCCTGCGCCAAGGCCCTGGCGGCGCGCCTGCCCGTGGTGGCGCCCCAGGTGCTGCGCTTCCGCACGCCGGAGGGCCTGGACCTCCATCGCCTGAAGCGCGCCATCCACACGCAGGGCACGGTGACGCGGACGGAGCCGATGTGGGATCCCCGGGACGCCGCGGTGCCGAAACGCGAATGGGAGTCCCGCTTCCCCGCCGCCGAGCCCGCGGTGGCCCGGGCCACGGAGGCGCTGCGGGAGCGGATCTGCGGCTGGGACCTCGCGTGGGGCTCCTGGGTGAGCGCAGGGCCCCTGGGCATCGATCCCGGCGAGTTCGACGCGGTGCTCTCCCAGCGCGTGCGCGCGGGTGTGGTCGAGCGCTTCGGCGCCTTCAACGGCGCGCTGGAATCCCGCCTCGCCCACGAGCTGGACCTCATCCGCGCCAAGGGCTTCGCCGCCTACTTCCTGCTGGTGGAGGACCTGGTGAAGGCCCTGCGCCACGAGGGCCTGCCCACGCGCATCTGCGGGCGGGGCAGCGGGGCGGCCTCCCTGGTGAGCTACGCCCTGCGCCTCAGCAACGTGGACCCCGTGGCCACGAACCTCATGTTCGAGCGCTTCCTCACCAAGGAGCGGGTGGACCCCCCGGACATGGACATCGACTTCGCCTGGGACGAGCGGGACCGGGTCATCCAGGCGGTCTTCGACCGCTACGGCCGGGCGCGCGTGGCCATGGTGGCCAACCACGTCTTCTTCAAGCCCCGCTCGGCCTTGCGCGCCGTGGCCATGGCCCACGGGCGTCCGGACGCGGAACTGAAGTCCATGGCCAAGCGCATCGAGGGCTGGGGCTGGGCGGACGCGGAGCGCAAGGATCTGCCGGCCCTCATGAAGCGGACCTCGGACAGGAAAAGCAGCGCCGCGGAGACCGAGGTCTGGCAGCGCATCCAGGCACAGGCCACGCGCCTGGTGGGCCACTTCCACCAGCTATCCGTGCATCCCGGCGGCACCGTGGTGACGCCGGGGCCCCTCTGGGAGCACGCGCCCTTCCAGCCGGCGCCCGCCAAGGAGGGCGTCTCCGTCACGGCCTGGGACAAGGACGGCGTGGAGGCCTACGGCCTCGTCAAGATCGACCTCCTGGGCAACCGCAGCCTCGCGGTGATCCGGGACGCCTATGCGGTGCTGGGCGATGCGGTGCCGCGGGATCCCGGCACCCATTCCCGCAACGACCCCGAGACCCAGGCCCTGCTGGCCAAGGGGGACAGCATCGGCGTCTTCTACGTGGAGAGCCCCGCGACGCGCCAGCTCCAGCAGCGCGTCAAGAAGGGCGACTTCGAGACCCTGGTGATCCACTCCAGCCTCATCCGCCCGGCGGCCTACCACTGGGTGGACCGCTACGTGAAGCGGGTGCGTGGGGAGGAGGCCTATGAACCCTCGCACCCCGTCTTCGCCAACCTCCTGTCCGAGAGCTTCGGCGTGCTCATCTACCAGGAGGACGTCATCAAGGTGGGCGTGGAGCTCGCCGGCTGGAGCCACTTCGAGGCGGACCAGCTGCGCAAGCTCCTGGGCAAGCCCGACTGCGCCCGCAAGCTGCCGAAGTTCGAGGCGCGCTTCCGGGAGGGCTGCGCGGCCCAGGGCGTGCCGACCGCGGTCGTCGACGAGGCCTGGGACATGATCCGCACCTTCCGGGGCTACTCCTTCTGCAAGCCCCACTCGGCGAGCTACGCCCAGGTGAGCTTCGAGAGCGCCTGGGTGAAGGCCCACCACCCGGCGGTGTTCTTCGCCTCGGTGATCACCAACCAGGGCGGCTTCTACCCGGCGGTGGCCTATCTCGGCGACGCGCGGCGCCACCGCCTCACGGTGCTCGGCCCCGACGCCAACCGCTCCCGCTGGGCATTCCGCGCCGAGGGCGAGCAGGGCCTGCGGGTGGGCCTCATGCAGGTGAAGGGGGCGCGGCGGGCGGACGTCGAGGCGCTGATCGCCGAGCGGGACGCCGGCGGACCCTTCGCAAGCCTGGAGGACCTCCTGCAAAGGGTGGACCTCTCCATCCCCACGGTGGAGGCCCTGGCCAGCGCCGGCGCCTTCGACCTGTGGGCCCCGGACGGCAACCGCGCGCGCCTGGCCTGGGCGCGCCTGGGCGGCGTGCCTCCCGGCGTGCGCCCGCGCCCCACGGACCTCTTCGACCGCGCGGACCTGGAACTGGAGCTCATGTCCCTCACCCTCGAACTGCACCCGGCGGCCCTCTACCGCGTGCGCAAGGGCGGCGGTCCCGACCGCGCGGAGGCGGCGGTGAAGGCGGGACGGAAGCTGCGCTTCTGGGCCCTGGTGGTGGCGGAGAAGACCGTGCTGACGGAAGGGGGCGAGCCCATGCAGTTCGTGACCCTGGAGGACGAGACGGGCCTCGTGGAGGCCGTGGCCTTCCCCGACACGTTCCGGAAGCGCCGCCGCCCCTACCGCGTGGGGGAGGTGCTTCCGGTGCAGGGCCGGGCCACGCGCCAGGACGGGCTGGTGGTGCTGGAGCTGGAGGGGTGAAGGGTGCTGGACGGGCCCCGGGTCCCTGTCCTAGGGTGGAGGCCATGAGCCTCCACACGCGCTTCGAGCGCGCCTTCACCCATGCCCGCACGCGCCTCCGCCAGTCCCATCCGGCGGTGAAGAGCGTGACCTACCACATCCCCTCCGCCGCGGGCGCCACCCTGCGCGTCCTGGTGGGCATCGTCATGGAAGGCTACGGCGAAGGCTCCTGGCGCCTGGACGCCTGGGACGTGGAGCAGGCCGTGAAGGAGGCGCTGGAGGCCGAGGGCCTGCCCGCCCCGATGGAGTTCCTGTGGGCGACGCCCGAGGAACTGGGTGGAGAGATGGCGTACCGGCACTTCTTCGCGAGGGTGGCGCAGTAGGGCGCGGGGCGGAACCGTGAAGCCGGTGCTCGTCCTCGCGTGGGCCTGCTTCGGGGTCGAACTGGTCGCCCTGGTCCTGATGCTGACGGACCGCGGGGGTGACGCGGCCTCGAAGGGGCTGGGAGCCTTCTACGCAGTGCTGATGGGCGTGCCCATGGCGATCGCCGCAGGGTTGCTGATCTGGGGGCAGGCCAGCGGCCGGAAAGGGCCGGTGGTCGTGGGCGCCGCCCTCACGACGCTGCCGCTGACCCTCGGCCTCGTGCTGGGCGCGAAGGGGATGGTCGGCAAACTGTCCCGCCACCTCACCCTGGCGAAGCAAGGCCGCTTCGCCGACGGGCGGCTCACGGAGCTGGCCCGCGCCATCGATCGCGGCGACCTGGAAAAGGTGAAGGCGCTGCTCCAGGGCCCGGCCCCGGACTGGAAGGCGCGTGACGCCTTCGACCGCACGATTCTCGGGCACGCGGTGACGCGGGCCCTGGACTACACGGAAGGGAAGGACGCCCACGCAGAGACAGTGCGGCTTCTGCTGAAGGCCGGCGCGCCCCCCGCGGAGGACGCCCTGCGCCCCAACGATGGAAGCTACGCGTCCTGGTATTCGCTGCTCAACACCGTGGCCGGCGACAGCAGCCCGCGCGGCCTGGCGCTGCTGGACCTCCTCCTCGAGGCCGGCGCCGATCCGGACACCAAGTCCCAGTACGACGACCACAGCCTCCTCTTCGAACCCTGGATGACCGTGGCGAAGTTCGAGGTCTTCGCCAAGCATGGCGCCGACCTCCACGCCCGCGACGGCCGCAGCGACCGGAAGGGCTACAGCCTGCTCATGAACGCCGTGGTGTACCAGCAGTGGGACATCGCGGCGTGGCTGCTCGCGCACGGCGTCTCGCCGGACGTGAAGGGCGCGGACGGCGCGACGGTGGACAGTTTGCTGAAAGAGGCGCGGGAGGCGGGGACGGAGGTGCCCAAGGGCTTGATGGAAGCCCTTGCGAGCGTGAGGTGCGCCTCCGGCTAACTGGGGGATGTGTCGGCCTCCAGACGCGGGCGGGGTCGATTCCGTGAGAGGGGTGGCCGGGCAATCCCCTGGTGGAGGCCCGGCTGCCCTGGATCCTCAGCGGAAACAGATCAAGGTTCCCTGCTTGGTCTGGAAAAGGAGGCATCCTCGGCCCGCGAGCACGGGACCGTCGCCCACCACCTCCTGGATCGGAAAGGTCCAGCGAGCGGTGCCGGTCTGGAAGTCGAGCAACTGGACCCGGGACTCCTTCTTGAGAGGGCGGGCCAAGAGGATTCCGGCTGCGGTGGGGATCGGGTAGGCGGCAGCCAGCGGCTCAGGCGTGGAATGCCAGAGCTCCTTGCCATCCGTCATGGCCAGGGCGAGGAATTCGTTTCCGCGCTGCAGGAGGGCCGTCCCGTCCTGGGACCAGCAGGTGCTCATCCTCGAGCCGAGCTTCAGCTCCCAGACCTGTTGCCCGGTCCTGGCATCGAGGGCGCGGGCGAAGGATCGCCCGAAGACCCGGTGCTCCACGAGGAGGATCCGGTCCCCTTCGCCGACCAGGAAGCTTCGACCTTCCGCGCCTCCGATGGGGGCGTTCCACAGCCGCTTGCCGGTCCTCGCGTCCAGGGCGGTGACGGAGCTTCCGCAATCCGCCACGAGCTGGTTCCCCAGGATGAAGCTCTCTCCGATCGCGAGGTGGTCGGGGTCGTAGCTTCTCCACACTTCCTTCCCGTCCTTCGCCGAGAGGCCGAAGGTCCAGGAACCGCCGCCCGCGATGACGAGGTCCTCGAAGATCAGCGGAGTCTGATTGACTCCGCCCAGGACTTCCTGGGACCAGATCTGGCGCCCGGTCTGGACATCCAGGGCATAGACACGTCCGGCGGCTTCGCCCTGGGCGTTCTTTCCGAACGTGCCCGTGTAGAGGACCCTCCCATCCAGGACGGGATCCTGGACGGCCGGGGCTTTGCTGCCGAACACGAACTTCTTGAGGGGATCGAGCTGGGCCTTGAACCGTTCCTTGCCAGTGGACCGTTCGATCGCCACGACCTCGTACTTGTCCGTCCGGAAGACCGCCACATCCTCGAGCAGGAGCGGCATGGGGATCTCCTGGTCCTGGCAGTCGTACGTCCAGGCGACCTTTCCTGTCGAAAGATCCAGCATCTCGTAGCGGTAGGAAATCACGTCCAGGGCTCTGGGGTAGGGGCGCGTCACCGTCCTCCGCATGAAAGGGAGCTGGTCTCCATCGGGGAGGCCGAAGTTGCCGTCTCCCGGCTCCACCTTGAGCCTCCAGGCCTCCTTCTCGGGGGCACGCTCCAGCCCGTTCGTCCCGCCATGCTGATTGAGCGCGTCGATCGTCTTCCGGAGCCTGGCCTCTCGCTGTTGGGCTTCGCGGGTCTTCCGCATGATCTGCGACTGCAGCCTCGCCAGATCCATCTGCATGAATTGATTAGCCTGCTGGGCGGCCATCTGGCCCGGGTTGATCTGGGCCAGAAGGGGAGAAAGCGCGGAGGCCGCGACGAAGCCCGCGAGGGTGGGGTGACGTTTCATGAGCGCTCCCTTACCGATTGGATTGTAGGGAGGGAGGTCCGCGCGGGTCCGAGACCTTCGACACATCCCGGTGTTGGTGCGGAGTCGATCATCGACGAGGACGCCAATCTCCGGGAACCCCGGACCGAGGAGCGGAGCGGGTGAACGCGGGGCGTTCGATGGGCGGGAAGAACCGGAGACCCGAAGGGGCGGAGGTTCGAATCCGGGATCGAAGACGCGACCACAAAAAAGGCAGGCCGCGATGGACCTGCCTCGTCGGGTGTTTTGGTCGGCGCGAGAGGATTCGAACCTCCCTCCGCGCTTCGCGTTCCGGCCGCGAGTCTGGCTGCGCCCGGGATTCCGCTGCGCGGACCGGTCGGCCACGCTCGCGCGTGTCCTCCCTATACCTACCTGCGCGCCATCCTCGATCGGAGGTCCGAATCCTCTCGTGTTCGGGATACGAAAAAAACCGGCCGGGAACCCGACCGGTTTTTGGTCGGCGCGAGAGGATTCGAACCTCCGACCCCTACCACCCCAAGGTAGTGCGCTACCAGGCTGCGCCACGCGCCGTGAACCTTTGATCCTAGAAGAGACTGGGGGGAGGGTCAAGG
>JBDIBF010000085.1:0-11671 GCA_039812765.1 Holophagaceae bacterium | reverse complement strand
GGAACGCGCTGCCCAGCAACGTGGTGCGGAGCCTGGCGGTGAAGCACACGGGCCAGGTGCAGTCCCTCTGGGTGGGGACCTTCGCGGGCCTGGCGCGCCTCACCCTGGGCAAGTGGCTCAGTTTCACCACCCTCTCGGGCCTTCCCGAAAACGTGGTCTTCGCGATCCAGGAGACCCGGGATGGCACCCTCTGGTTCGGGACCCTCGGAGGCGGGCTCGCCAGCCTCCGGGACGGGAAGTGGAACGTGGTGGACACCCTCGAAGGGGCTCCCGCCAAGGCGGTCATGGCCCTGCACCGCTCGGAGGAGGAGGGCCAGGAGGTGCTCTGGGCGGGCTTCCGGGACCGCGGCCTCTACCTGCTGAAGGGCGGGCGCTGGACGGCCTGGCCCCACAACCGCGCCCTGCCCGACACCTGGATCTACGCCCTCGCCACCACCCGGGAGGCGGGCAGGCGCGTCCTCTGGATCGGCACCCGGCAGGGCCTCGTGCGGGAATCCGGCGGAACCGTGCGGGTCTACACCGAGCGGGACGGCCTGGGGGGCAACTTCGTCACCTGCGTGCACGAGAGCCTCGACCGGGCGGGCCGGCCGGTCCTGTTCGTGGGCTCCCGCGGCGGCGGCCTCTCCCGGCTGGATCTCGGCACCGGGGTCTGGCACCGCTATCCGCCCTCGGAGGTCCCGGGCCTGCGCATCTCCGACGTGAAGGAGCTGGCGAGCCCCGCCGGCACCCGCAGCCTCTGGGTCACGAGCCAGGGCGGAGGCACCAGCCGCCTGGACCTGGACCGCCCCGAGCGCGGGTGGAGCCACTACGGTTCCGCCGGCAGCGGCCTCGTGCCGAGCGACACGGGATACCGGGTGGAGGAGGACGACCAGCGACGGATCTACGTCTTCACCCTGAAGGGCGTGACGCGCCTGTCGCCCACGGGGCAGCCCTACCCGAAGGACTACACCTCCCACACCTTCACCACCGGCGACGGCCTGCCCAGCAATGGGTGCACCCAGGGCTCCACCTTCGTGGACGCCCGCCGGCGCATCTGGACGGGCACGGTGGCGGGCGCCGCGGTGCTGGACCCCGCCCTGGAGTTCCAGGACCTCGAGCCCAAGCCGCTGTACCTCACCGCCCGTTCGATCCACAACGGCCAGCAACCGCTCGGGGACGGCGCGGAGGTGCCCCACGGGAAGGACCACCTCCGCTTCGAGTTCGCCCTCCTGAGCTACGAGCGGGAGCGGGACAATCGCTACCGGGTCCAGCTCGTGGGCCTCGACGCGGAGCCGGGCGCCTGGATGCCCGACGGGAAGGTGGAGTACCCCACGCTCCACGCCGGGACCTACACCTTCAAGGTCTGGGCGCGCGACGCCTTCGGCAACGAGTCCGGGCCCCGCAGCCTGGGGTTCACCGTCCGGCCCGCGTGGTGGAACACATGGTGGGCCCGGATCCTCTACGCGGCCCTCGCGGGGGCCCTCGTGCTCTGGTTCCTGCGGCGGCGCCTGCGCCACCTGCGGGAAGCCAACCAGGAGCTCGAGGCCAAGGTCGCCGAGCGCACCCGCGAGCTCGCGGAGGCCCGGGACGAGGCCCTCACCGCCACGCGGATGAAGTCGGAGTTCCTGGCCACCATCTCCCACGAGATCCGCACGCCCCTCAACGGCGTCATCGGCATGTCGGGGCTGCTGCTGCGCACGCCCCTGGACGAGACCCAGCGGGAGTACGCGGGGACCGTGCTGAGCAGCGCCGAGAGCCTGCTCACCCTCCTCAACGACGTCCTGGACTTCTCCAAGATCGAGGCCGGCCGGGTCGAACTCGAGCGGATCCCCTTCCGCCTGGGCGTGGAGATCGAGGACAGCCTGGCCCTTCTTTCCGAGAACGCCCAGCGCAAGGGCCTCGAGCTCGCCTGCGTGCTGCCCCCGGACGTGCCCGAGGACCACCGGGGCGACCCCGGGCGCCTCCGCCAGATCCTGAACAACCTCCTGGGCAACGCCATCAAGTTCACCCAGCGGGGCACGGTCACCCTGCGCGTCTCCCGGGCCGAGCCCCGGGAGGGCGACGGGGAGCGCCGGCGCATCCGTTTCGAGGTGGCGGACACGGGGATCGGCATGAGCGAGGACACCCTGCCCCTCGTCTTCGACGCCTTCACCCAGGCCGACAGCTCCACCTCCCGGCGCTTCGGGGGCACCGGGCTCGGCCTCGCCATCTGCAAGCGGCTGACGGACCTCATGGGCGGGGAGATCCACGTGGCCAGCACGCCCTGGGTGGGCAGCACCTTCACCGTGGAGATCCCCTTCGAGCCCGCCGAGGCGGCGCCGGCCGGGCTCCCGGGGGACCTGCCGCCCGCCCTCCGGATCCTCGCCGGCAGCCCCTTCCCCGCCACCCTCGAGGGGCTCGGCTACCTCCTGCACCGATGGGGCATCGCGCCCGACACCGCTTCCAGCGCCTATGAGATGACCCGGCGGCTGGCGGAGGCGAAGACCCGCCGCGCGCCCTACGACCTCGTCATCCTCGACCTCGACCTGCCCGAGGCCCAGGAGCGCCCCTTCCTCCTGGCCCTGCGGGGGGCGGCCGAGGATCCCGAGCTGCCCCTGCTGCTACTGGCCCCGACCCCGAGGCTGAACTCGGCCGAGCAGGAGCTGGCCCTGCCGCGCACCCTCATCACCCTGAAGCCCGTGCGCCGGGGGCGGCTGCGGGAGGCCCTGCGCCGCCTCCTGGCGGCGGCCCCCGGGGAGGCGCCCGTGGTGCTCAGGACCGGCCCGGTGGCGAACCTCGCCCCCCGGCGCTCCGACTGCCGGATCCTGGTGGCCGACGACAATCCCATGAACCTCCGGGTCGCGAAGTCCATGCTGGCCTCCTTCGGCTTCGCCGCGGACCTCGCGGGGGGCGGCTTCGAAGCCCTCGCGGCCATGGACCGCACCAGCTTCGACCTGGTCTTCCTCGACTGCAACATGCCCGGCCTGGACGGCTTCGCGGTGACGCGGGAGATCCGCGCCAAGGAGGGGGAGGGCCGCCACACGCCCATCATCGCCCTCACCGCCAGCGCCCTCGGCGGGACCCGGGAGAAGTGCCTGGCCATGGGCATGGACGGGTACCTCTCGAAGCCGCTGCGGCCCGAGATCCTGAAGGGCGTCCTCGACCATTGGCTGGGGGACCGCGAGCTGCCGCCCCCGGAGGAGGAGGGCACCCCGGGCGAGGTCCGGACCCTGGACGAGCAGACGCTGGCCGGGCTGCGGGCCCTCGACCCGACGGGGGCCGACGGGTGGGTCCAGGACCTCGTGCGGGACTACCTCGAGGACGGCCCCCGCCGCCTCGAGGGCGTGCAGGAGGCCCTCGAGCGCCGGGATGGCGTCCTGGCCGCCCGGCACCTGCACAACCTGAAGTCCAACAGCGCCACCCTCGGGGCCCGGCAGCTCTCGGAGCTCTGCGCCGAGCTGGAGCTGCGCGCGGAGTCCGGGGACTTCGGGGCCCTGGCCGGGCGCATGGACGAGCTCGCCGTGGCCTGGGAGCGCGCCCGCCAGGCCCTGGCCGCCCTGCCCGGCGGGGGCTGAGCCCGGACCCCGCCGCTTGCCCTGCCCTGCGGCGCCCCCCACACTGGAAGGTCCGGCGGAGCGCGATGGCCCAGCAAGGCGTGCAGGTGATCTCGGTGGAGCCCGGGGGGCTGGCCGAAGGCGCGGGCATCCGGCCCGGCGACACCCTGCTGGAGATCAACGGCGAGAAGGTGCTGGACCAGCTCAACTACCAGTTCCTCCTCAGCCTCCAGGACGTCTCGACCCTGAAGGTGCGGCGCCCGGATGGCGGCGCCTTCGAGGTCGACGTGGCGAACGGCGGCGACGGCCTGGGCCTCGACCTGGCCGCCGACGAGGTGAAGGTCTGCCGGCAGAACTGCGTCTTCTGCTTCGTCCACCAGATGCCCAAGGGCTTCCGCAAGAGCCTCTACCTCAAGGACGAGGACATCCGCCTCTCCTTCCTCTACGGCCACTTCAGCACGCTCTCCAGCAGCGACGACGTGGAGCTGGACCGCATCGTGCGCGAGCGCCTCTCGCCCATCCACGTCTCGGTGCACGCCACCGATCCCGAAGTGCGGGTGAGGCTGGTGGGCAACCCGCGGGAGGGCGACGTCCTGCGCAAGATCGACCGCCTCCTGGAGGGCGGCATCGACGTCCACACCCAGGTGGTGCTGGTGCCCGGCCTCAACGACGGCTGGGTCTGGCAGAAGACGCTCGACGAGCTGTGGGCGCGCCGCGCCTTCCAGGCCGAGGGCCCCTGGGCCGGCAAGGGCGGCGTGCTGTCCCTCTCCTGCGTGCCGGTGGGCCTCACGTCCCACCGCGAGGGGCTGCCCGACATTCCGGACGTGGACCCGGCCTTCGCGAAGGCCTGGGTGGAGGCGTGGACGCCGGAGGTGCGGCGCCGCGCGGCGCTGAACGAGGACGAGCCGTGGCTCCTCCTGGCGGACGAGTGGTTCACCCGCGCCGGGGTGGAGGTGCCGGGCCGGGCCTTCTATTCCCAGAGCTGGGCCCAGCTGGAGAACGGCGTGGGCATGGTGCGGCGCTTCCTGGAGCAGACGAAGCGCTTCCTGCGCTCGTCGAAGGCGGCGCGGTTCAAGGGCCGCAACGTGCTGCTGCTCACGGGCGCCAGCTTCGCGCCCATCCTGGCGCGGGAG
Source organism: Holophagaceae bacterium (assembly GCA_039812765.1). GTDB lineage: Bacteria > Acidobacteriota > Holophagae > Holophagales > Holophagaceae > JADJVL01. Next base: position 7,026 of record JBDIBF010000085.1, on the reverse strand, counting down.
GCGGCGAGGCTGAACCGCGCCACCGGCGCGCGGCTGCGGGTCGCCTCGGTCCAGAACTTCAGCTTCGGGGACATGGTCACCGTGGCGGGCCTCCTCTGCGGGTCGGACCTGAAGTACGCCGCCCACGCGGACCGCGATCTCCACGGGCCCGTGGACGCGGTGGTGGTGCCGAGCGCCAGCCTGCGCACCCACACGGGCCCCACGGACCAGTACACCCTGCACGGGCAGGTCGCCCGGGCCGAAGGAACCTTCCTGGACGACATGACCCTCGACCAGCTGGCCGCCGACCTCGGCGTGCCCGTCGTCCCCGGCGGCGAGAACTTCTCCCAGCTCCTGGACCACCTCGAGGCCGCCGAGCGCGCGGCGGGATTCCGGGGGAAGGACCTGGCGAAGGTGTTCCACACCAGCGGGCTGAACCTGCCACAGGGGGCGTACAACCCCTAGGGCCCGACAGGTGATGCCTGCGCGCGGGGGGACCCGCACGGCCCGACCAGGCTCAGGACGGCTTCAGCACCGCCACCGCCGCCATCGCGTCGGGCTCGCCCTCGCGCTTCACCCGGTCCGAGGCCTGGCGCACGAGGTCCAGGGCGTCCACGGTGCGCTGGAAGGGCTGGTCGGGGTCCACCTTCACGAAGACCTTCCGTCTGTCAGCGGGCAGGCGGCCGAAGGCCTCGCCGAGGCGGACCACCAGCGCCTGCGCCTCGAGGGGTTCCTGCTGGAGCTGGAAGCCGCCGGCCTTAAGGACCGTGAGGACCAGGGGCGTTCCAGGGGCGCCCTTCCCCTCGGAGGCAAGGGCCGCGTCGTGCTTCCGGGCGAGCACCGGCACCATGACGATGAACACGATGAGCAGCACGAGCACGATGTCGATGAGCGGCGTGATGTTGATGTCGCGCCGCGGGCCGCGGGCCTGGGTGCTCATGCCGTCCTCCGGGGCTGGGTATGCCCGGAATGTGGCGCCGCGCCGTGTCACGCGCCATCACGGCTCCGTGAATTCTCCCGTGACGGAAGGGCCCGGCGTCGCGGCTGCGTCACGATCCGCCCGGAGACGCGAAAAGGCGCCCAGTCGGGCGCCTTTCGTGCAGCCTCGGCCTGTCTCAGCGCCGCTTGATGGAGATGGCCACCTTGGTGTCGCTCCCCATGAACCCGTTGAAGGCGGGGTTCGCCGCCGTGTCCTTCTTCACGCGCTCGCTGGCGATGCGCACCTGGTCGAGGACGTCCACCGCGAGCTGGAAGCGCATGTCCTCGTCCACCTTCAGGAAGACCTTCCGGCCGTCCAGGGGCATCAGCTTGATCACGGGCACCAGCTCGTCGGCGAGGGTGGCCACTTCGATCTCCTTGGACTGGAGCATGAACTTCCCGTCCTGGGTGACCGAGATGACGACGGGCGGGTTCGACTCGTCGATCTTCGGCGGCGTGGTGGTGGTGATCACCTGGGGGACGATCACGCTCGCGGCCTTGGTGAGGCCGGGCACCATGACGATGAAGACGATCAGCAGCACCAGCACGATGTCGATGAGCGGGGTGACGTTGATGTCCGACTTGGCCTTGCCTTTTGCTCCACCGGCGTCCATTACTTGGCCCCCTCTTCTTTCTTCTTCTCCTCGCTGGTCACGATGGAGGCCTCGTCAGCCCCGCCCTCGCGGCAGACCTGGAAGAGCGCGTTGATGTACTTGAAGGGCAGGTCCGCGTCGGCCTTCACGAAGACGCGCTTGTCGTCGAGGGAGGACACGCTGCGGTTCACGAAGTCGACGAGCTTCTGCTTGGCGTCGGGCGTGTCGATCTTGAAGGTCTGGCCCTTCGCGTCGGAATCGTCGCAGGAGATGACGCCAGGCTCGAGGTACTCGCCCTTGTCGTTGTGCCTGGCGTTGAAGTACAGGGTGATGTACTTGGCGCCGGGGGTCTTCTCGACCTTCGGGCTGTGCTTCGCCAGCGGCAGCTTCACGCTGTCGTTCACGGCGGGCGTGATCACGATGAAGATGATCAACAGCACCAGCACGATGTCCACCAGGGGGGTGACGTTGATGTCGGATTTCACTCCGCCCTGCTTGCCGCCTGCATCCATGGCGACCTCCTTGGGAAAGGAACCGGGAGCCGTTCAACGGGTCGAGCGGCCCCCGGAACGGGGTGGATGGATCAGGCCTGGCTCTCGCGGCGGATGAACTCGTCGATCATCTGGGAGGCGGCGTTGTTGATGTTGGTGATCACCTGGTCCTGCTTGTTGGTGAGCAGGTTGTAGAACCACACGGCCGGGATGGCGACGATGAGGCCGAGGGCGGTGGTGCCCAGCGCTTCGCCGATGGAGCCGGCCAGCGCGTTGATGTCGCCCGCGCCCTTGGTCTTCAGGTCGGCGAAGACCTTGATGATGCCGGCCACGGTGCCCAGCAGGCCCACGAAGGGGGACAGCGCGCCGATGGTGGCGAGGGAGCCCATGCCCTTCTTCAGCAGCTCGGTGACCTCGGCGGTGCCGCGGGAGATGGCGCGCTCCACGGGCTGGATCACGTCATGGTTGGGGTTCATGGACTTGAGCTGCTTCTCGTACTGGAAGATGTCCAGGCCGTGCTTGAGCACGAGGGCCACGTGGGACTTGTTGTGGGTCGTGGCGGCGCGCTTGGCGGCCTCGAAATCGCCGCGGCGCAGGGTGTCCATGAAGAGCTTGAGGAACTTCTCGGAGGCGGAGTTGGAGCCGGCGTACATCACGAAGCGCTCGACTGCGGTGTAGATCTGCAGCACCAGGAGCACGAGCAGGATGAGGATGATGCCCTTGTTGAAGATCGAGGCTTCCTTCCAGATGTTCATGATCGAGAAGGCGTCGCCCTCGAGGAGGCCGAGGTTCAGGACGGCGAAGGGGTTCATGGGGGGTCCTTGTGTGGGAGTGGGAATCGGGTTGAGGGGATCCGCGGGTTGGGTGAATCCGGGGCGCCGGGTCGGGCGTCCTCAGCGGAGGCGGAAGGGCATCGTGAGCTTGAACCGGGCGTACTGCGGAACGCCGTTGAGCAGGGCCGGCTCGAAGCGCCACTGCATGGCGTAGGACGCGGCGGACGGCCGCAGCTGCGGCGGGCCTTCCTTCGCGACCGCCTGGGTGGGCACGCCGTCGGGGCCGATGGTGATCTCGACGATCACGGTCCCCTGGATCTTCGCGATCTTGGCGAGGGGGGGATAGGGCGGCGGCGGGGGCTGGTACTTGATCTTCACGTTGGCGAAGTCGAAGTCCACCACCTTGCCGGTGCCGCCGACCACGCCGCCGACCACGCCGCCCTTAACGCCGCCCACCACCCCGCCGACCACGCCGCCGGGGACGCCGCCGGCCTGGCCGCCGGCGGACTGGGAGGAGCGGTCCTCCTTGGGCAGCTCCTTCGGGGTCTCGGGGATGACCTCCTTGCCGGGTTCGACCTTCTCCTCCTTCGGGGCCTCGGCCCGGGAGGAGGCGGCCGGCGGGGGCGGCGGCGGAGGCGGCGGGGGCGGAGGCGGCGGCGGCGGCGCGTCCATGGTCTCCGTGAGGTCCACGCCCACGGTCTTCAGCACCTTCTTGCCCACTTCGGTGTTCTTCGCGAAGTAGTAGGTGGTGTACCCGAAGGTGCCGTAGAGGGCGAGGGTCAGCGGAATCGTGACCAGCGGATTGCCCCGCGCGAGCTCGCGGTGGCCCGCGGAGATCGAGGGCTGGTAGACCAGGTCCTCGAGGGTCTCCTGCTTGGCCGGCGCGGCCTTCTTGGGATCTGGTGTACTCATGGGACTCCCATGGAAGATCCGGGTGAAAAGAACTGGAGCCGAAACGGCGCGATGCCGTACCGGCTCCGGGAAAGGATAAAGATCTGGGGCAAGCCCGACGGCTAAGATGACAAGCGGGCCCGGTGCCGTCAAGGAACGAAAGTCACTGGAACCCCTGATTCCTGCTCGCTTTGCAAGAATTTCCACCGATATGACATCCCCCCCGGAAGCCGTGAGGGAAGGGTGACCGGCGGAGCGAAAATTTGGAGGTTTGTCATCACAGCGTCACGACCCGCCGACTTCATTTTTCTCCTGGAATCGCCTCCCGGCCCCTCCCCGGCCCGGGCGGGCGGCTTCCGCACCGCCCACGGGACGGTGCGCACGCCCGCCTTCATGCCCGTGGGCACCCAGGGCACGGTGAAGGGCGTGACCCCCGCCCAGCTCGCGGACATCGGGCCGGAGGTGGTGCTGGGCAACACCTACCACCTCGGCCTGCGCCCCGGGGACGCGCTGGTGGCGAAGCTTGGCGGCCTCCACCGGTTCATGGCCTGGGAGGGGCCCATCCTCACGGACAGCGGCGGATTCCAGGTGTTCTCTTTGTCATCGCTCCGCAGGATCCATGAGGAAGGCGTGACCTTCGCGAGCCACATCGACGGTTCGCCCCAATTCCTGAGCCCCGAGCGCAGCATGGAAATCCAGCGGAACCTGGGTTCGGACATCGTCATGGCCCTGGACGAATGCCCCCCGGGCCGCATGGACCGGACGAAGCTGGAGGCCTCCATGGCCCGCACCACCCGCTGGCTGGCCCGCTGCAGGGCGGTTCCCCTGCAGGAGCACCAGGGGCTCTTTGCCATCAACCAGGGCGGGACGCACCTCGACCTGCGGCGGTCGCACCTCGCGGAGATCCTGGAGCTGGACGCCCGGTCCCCCTTCCAGGGGTTCGCGGTGGGGGGCCTCAGCGTGGGCGAGCCCAAGGAGGCCATGAACGCCACCCTCGCCGCCCTCGTCCGGGAGCTGCCCGCGGACCGCCCACGCTACCTCATGGGCGTGGGAACCCCCGAGGACCTGCTCTTCGGCATGGAGCAGGGCGTGGACCTCTTCGACTGCGTGCTCCCCACCCGGGAGGCCCGCCACGGCCGGCTCCTCACCTCCCGGGGGAAGCTCAACATCAAGAACGCCCGGCACCGGGAGGCGGACCTGCCCGCGGACCCGGACTGCGGCTGCTATACCTGCCGGACCTTCTCGAGGGCCTACCTGCACCACCTGTTCCGGGCCGGGGAGCTGCTGGCATCCACGCTCAACTCCATCCACAACCTGAGCTACACTGTCCAATTGACCCGCGCGGGCCGCCAGGCCTTGCTGGAAGGGCGGTTCCCGGACTTCGCCCGCCGCACGCGGGAACTCTGGAACACCGAGGAGCCCTGAATGCCCGTCGCCCTTCTGCAAGCCCAAGCCCAGCAGCCAGCCTGGGTCACCCTCATGCCGCTGGTCGGCATGGGCCTCCTCTTCTACTTCCTCATCCTCCGGCCCCAGGGCAAGCAGCGGAAGGAGATGGAGGCGCGCCTCTCCAAGCTGAAGAGCGGGGACGAGGTGGTCCTGGCCTCCGGCCTCTACGCCACCATCGAGCGGGTGGACGAGAAGGACCCCAAGGTCCTCTACCTGAAGCTCGGCAGCAATGTGGTGAAGGCCAAACGGCAGGCCGTCGTGGCCCTCGCCGCCGAGCCCGAGACCCAGAACTGATCCGAGGCTTTGGACTTTGGGCTCTGGGCTTTGGCCAAGACGCCAAGACGCCCGGCTAGAGCCCAGAGCCCAGAACCCGAAGCCCAAGAAAGGAGCGCCCGTGAGCAAGCGGACCCTCTGGCGACTGGTCGTGACCCTGCTGATCTGCGGGGCCTGCGGCTACTTCTTCATCCCCCTGTCGAAGGTCCGGCTGGGCCTGGACCTCCGGGGAGGCGTGCACTTCGAACTCGAGGTGCAGCAGCACGAGGCCCTAGAGTCCGACCTGAAGGACGCCGCGGGAAGCATCTCGGACCGGCTCCGCCAGAAGGGCTTCCGGGAGGCCGCGGCGGTGGTGGAGGGCGACCGGGTGCTGATCACCGGCCTGCCCGCGGACCAGAAGGCCGCCGTGGAGAAGGCCCTGGAGACCTTCGGGAACTACCGCTTCGACGTCCAGGGCGCCACGGCGACCGCGGTGCAGAAGGACACCTACAAGACCTACCTCAAGGACGACGCCTCCAAGCGGGCGCTGCAGATCATCGAGAACCGCATCAACCAGTTCGGCGTGGCCGAACCCGAGATCACCCCCAGCGGCCCGGAGGGCAACCGCATCGTGGTCGAACTCCCGGGCGTCGGCGAGGCCGAGCGGGAACGCATCAAGGGCCTCCTGTCCACCCCGGGCCGCCTGGAGCTGCGCCTCCTGGCCAAGGCCCCGGTGGTCTACTTCAGCTCCAAGGAGCAGGCCCTGGACTACTACAAGGGCCAGCTCCCGCCGGACACGGAGCTGATCCCCGAGCCGGAGGAGGAGAAGCACGCCCCGGGCGCGCCGAAGGCCCCCAAGGCCCCGAAGCCCCACGCGGCCCCCAAGGAGGAGAAGTTCCGCCGCTGGGTGCTGCTGGAGAGCAAGGTGCAGTTCGACGGCCGCAGCATCACCGACGCCCACCGCGGCGTGGACCCCAACACGGGCTTCAACGAGGTGAACTTCAGCCTCGACCGGGCAGGCACCGAGGCCAACGCCGCGGTCACCGAGATCGCGGCGAACGAGAACCGCCAGTTCGCCTTCGTCCTGGACCGCAAGATCGTCTCGGTCCTCAGTGCCAAGGAGAAGATCAACAGCCCGGCGGTGCGCATCAGCAGCCCCGGCGGTTTCGACGAGGCCTACGCCGACGACTTCGCCCTGAAGCTGAAGAGCGGCGCCATGCGCGCCTCCATGAAGTTCCTCGAGGAATCCGCGGTGGGCGCCTCCCTGGGCGCCGACTCCATCCGCAAGGGCGTCATCGCCAGCCTCATCGGATTCATCACGATCATCGTGTTCATGGTGGTCTGGTACCGCTGGTCCGGGGTGAACGCCATCGTCGCCCTCACGGTGAACGTCATCGTGATGCTCGGCCTGCTCGGTTCCTTCCACGCCACCATCACCCTGCCGGGCATCGCGGGCTTCGCCCTCACCATCGGCATGGCGGTGGACGCCAACATCCTCATCTTCGAGCGCATCCGGGAGGAGCTGGCGAACGGCCGCTCGGTGCCCATGGCCATCCAGGCGGGCTTCGACCGGGTGTTCTGGACCATCGTGGACGCCCACGTGACCCAGCTCTTCGCCGCCCT